>JAFGFX010000027.1 GCA_016930855.1 Sedimentisphaerales bacterium
CCGGCCACCTGCAGGTTGAAGCGGAAGATCTCCTCGGCGAGCTGCGGATGCAGGTCGGCGAAATCCCCGTCGAAGGGGAACGTCTTTTTAGCCGAGGCCGGATCGGCCTTGAGCTGCTCGTAGGATTGCAGGGTCGGGGCGTTGTAGCGGGTCTGCGTCATGGCGTTTTCCTGCATCTTGGGCCCGTAGAGGGTAAAGGCGATGATGCCCGGGATGCAGACGATGAAGGGGATGATCAGCTTGAGGGCGGCGGCGAAGACGACGCCCTTCTGGCCCTGGGCCAGGGCGCTGGCGCCCAGGGTCCGCTGCATGATGTACTGGTTCAGGCCCCAGTAGTAGAAGTTGGGGATCCAGATGCCCAGCAGCAAGGCGGTCCAGGGCAGAAAGTCGTTGGCCCGCGGCAGGACCATGTGCATCTTCTGCTCCTTGAGCGTGGCGAACTTCTCGCCCAGGGAGGCGTCAGGCGATACGCCCAGCGACTGGGTGACCCGGTCCGCGTCGATGCCTTCAAAATTGCCGGGATTGTTCAGGGCGGAAAACGCCAGGATCATGATGATCGCGCCGCCGACGATGAGGGCCGAGCCCTGGATCAGATCGGCCCAGGCGCAGGCCTTCAGGCCGCCGGCAAACACGTAGACGGCCGCCAGGAATCCCACGAACCAGGACAGGCTGGTGATCGTCACCTTGACCCCGAGCACTGTCTGCTCGGCCGAAAACAGCGGTTCCAGGGCCTTGGCGCCCAGGTAGATGACCGTGGCGATGGTCACGCCGACGTAGATGACCACCATCAGCAGGGACATGATCAAGCGGGCGGTGTGGTTGAAGCGGTATTCCAGGTATTCGGGGATGGTGAAGATGCCGCTGCTGAGGAACTTGGGCAGGAAAAAGAAGGCCACCACGATCAGCGTGATGGCGGCGATCCATTCGTAGCTGGCCACCGCCAGGCCGATCGAGTCCTTGGCGGCCTGGCCGGACATGCCCACGAACTGCTCGGCGGAGATGTTCGCCGCGATCAGCGAGAAGCCGATGAGCACCCAATTCAACCCGCGGCCGGCGAGGAAATAGTCCTCGCTGGTTTTCTCCTTGCGGCTTTTGTACAGTCCCAAGGCCACGACGCACACGAAGAAGACCAGAATGATCATTGTGTCCAAAAAATTCAGTTCCATGGCATTATGTCTCCTGGATCCCTTTTGACCGCGGCGGCGCTGGGCCGCACTCCCAATGTCCATAAACCCGGAATGATGCCTCTGCCGGTGGCGCCGGCGTCAGCAGGAAAAACGAATTACGCGGCGCGTTCCCGGCCGGCGTCAGGATGGGACCTCAACGCTCGACCGGGTCCAGCGGCGATTCTAGCCGGCCGGTTCGGCCCAGGCAAGGGTAAAAAAGGCCACCGGGCCGCGGCCAAGACCGCCTCGGCCGAGACGGCCGCGGGCCGCCGATGGCCGGCCGGCGGATTTTCCGTGCAAGTTGACGGCCGGCCGCGGCCGATAGAGACAAAGGATTCCGTGCGCCCCTGGCCCGAAGGCCGGTCAGGGTCCTATAATAAAAGCAGCCAATGAAATGACATGATCGGGAAAGCCGGGAGAACCGCCGTGACCCAGTCTGTGACCGCCCCCTTCGCCTGCGAACCCCTGCGGATTGATCCGACGAACCTGGACAGCCTGCTGGAAAAGGAATGGCTCTTGAGCAACAACCGGGGCAGCTTCGCTTCCGGGACGGTTCTGGGCTGCAATACCCGGCGGTATCACGGCATTCTGATCGCGTCGCTGTCGCCGCCGGTCCGGCGGATGGTGATGCTGTCCACTCTGCTGGAAACCGTCCAGCGGGACGGGCAGAATTATGAACTGGCGAATTTCGAGTTTTCCGACCGCCTCCATCCCCAGGGATTCCGCCACCTCCGGCGGTTTTACCAGGATGCGGGGGTCCATTTTGTCTACGAACTGCCCGGGGATCTGCGGGTCGTCAAGTCGATTTTTCTGGATTTGGACCGGGACGTCGTGATCGTGAACTATCGCCTGGAGGGCGCCGCCGCGGGTGTGCGCTTTACGGTGATGCCGCTGCTGGCCCTGCGGGATTATCATCACCTGCAGTCGTCGTCGGCCTCCCTGACGGCCGAGCCATCCGATCATGCGGTGACGGCCCGCCATCTGGACCCCCACGGTCCGGCGCTGCATCTGTGCTGTCCGCAGGCGTCGTTCCGGCGGGGACCGGACTGGTGGTACGCGGTGCATTACCGCCGGGAACGCCAGCGGGGCATGGACGATTACGAGGACGTCTGGGCGCCGGGGGTGTTCGAGGTGGAATTGACCGGGCCGGGGCAGATTTATCTGGTGGCCCAGGCCACCGATGCCCTCCAGCGGCCGGATCCGCCCGAGGAAGGCCCCCGGCCGATCCAGCAGCGGCTCAAGACGCGGCGCCAGCAACTGCTGGAGCGGGCCGAGATCTGCGATCACGAGGAGCAGACGCTGGTGGCGGCGGCCGACCAGTTTATCGTGCGGCGCCGGATCGGCCAGCGGGAGGACTCGACCTCGATCCTGGCCGGGTTCCCCTGGTTCGCCGACTGGGGCCGCGACACCTTCATTTCCCTGCCCGGATTGCTGTTGTGCACCGGCCGCCACGACGAGGCCCGCCAGGTGCTGGGCACCTTTGCCGCGGTGTTGAGCGAGGGGATGATCCCGAACTGCTTCGACGATTACGGGGGCGAGCCGCATTACAACAGCATCGACGCGTCCCTGTGGTTTATCCTGGCGGCGTATCGCTATCTCCAGGCGACCGGCGACCGGCAGGCCTACCACGAGCGGTTCTATCCGGCGA
The DNA here is from genome assembly GCA_016930855.1 of Sedimentisphaerales bacterium. GTDB lineage: Bacteria > Planctomycetota > Phycisphaerae > Sedimentisphaerales > SM23-30 > JAFGFX01. The sequence goes on from JAFGFX010000027.1 coordinate 2,815, forward strand.
TCGAGGCGATTATCCGGGCGTATTCCGAGGGGACGCGGTTCGGGATCCACGCCGATGCGGACGGCCTGATCACCGGCGGCAGCGTGGAAACGCAGTTGACCTGGATGGATGCCCGCTGCAACGGGGTCAGCTTCACGCCGCGCCACGGCAAGGCGGTGGAGGTCAACGCCCTGTGGTACAACGCCCTGCGGATCGCCGCCGAGACGGCCGCCGAGACGGCCGTCGCCGAGCAGAAGGAACGCTACGAGCGGATGGCTCGGCAGGTCGCCGAAGGCTTCGACCGGCGGTTCTGGAACGAGCGGAACGGCTGCCTGTACGATTGCATCTATCCCGACGGCACGGCGGATGCCGCCGTGCGTCCGAACCAGATCCTGGCGGTCTCGCTGCCCTATTCACCGCTGGACCGGCGCCAGCAGGCGGCGGTTCTGAGAGTGGTCCAGGAACAACTGCTGACGCCCTACGGCCTGCGGTCGCTGAGCCCGCTAGACAGCCGCTACCAGCGGCAGTACCAGGGCGATCCGTTTCAGCGGGATTCGGCGTATCACCAGGGGACGGTGTGGGCCTGGCTGATCGGGCCGTTCGCCGAGGCCTTTCTCAAGGTGAACGCCTACAGCCCGCACGCCCGCCAGCAGGTGTACGAGCTGCTGCGGCCCCTGCTGGAGCACCTCTACCGGGACGCCTGCCTGGGCAGCGTCTCGGAGATCTTCGACGGCGAGTATCCCCATCGGCCCAAGGGCTGCATCGCCCAGGCCTGGTCGGTCGCCGAGCTGCTGCGGATCAAGAAGCTCCTGCGCCAGCCCTGACCCACCTTTCCGGTCTAATCCGCGCTGGATGGCACGGCCCGCCTTTGTTGGGCGCGGCGTTCGTTTATCCTTCCGTCTTGGCGGGCGGTTCGTCCGCGGGCCGGGCGGATTGGCGAAATGGTTATTTTTCTTCTTGCACGTCGGATTGCTTTCTGATATAAGTACATGTCTTCCAGGGGATGGAGGCCCCCCGTAACCGCCCGCCGTGGGATAATGGCTCCTACCACACCGGCTTGTCCAGACGGGGAAATCCCCGTCCAAAGACCGGCCCGGCCATACAGGGTAAATAGGCAGGCACTGCCCCTCCGAGAGGGCACGCCCGGGATCGAGTGGTTTGTATATGATACTACAGAAGTTGTTTTGGTTGGCGCTGGCGGGGGCCTTCGGTACGATCGCCCGCTATGGATTGGCCGGCCTGGTGCATCGCCTGGCGGGGGCGGGATTTCCCTGGGGCACGTTGGCGGTCAATGTCGTCGGCTGTTTCGTGGCGGGCCTGCTCTGGACGTTGTTCGAGCAGCGCCTGCCGGTGGCCCCGGATACCCGGCTGCTGATTCTGGTGGGATTCATGGGCGCCTTTACCACCTTTTCCGCCTATATCCTGGAGACCAGCCACCTGTTCCGCTCGGCGGCCTGGGGGGCGGCACTGACGCATATCGTATTGCAGAACCTGTTCGGCTTTGTCGGCCTGTTCGCCGGCTTCGCCTGCGCCCGCTGGAGCTGAAGGGGCCCGGCCGGTGACGACTAATCGACCAGTTCCCGCTCGATCTGTTCCAGGGATTTGCCTTTCGTCTCGGGCAGCTTGGCCCGGATGACGAAGAATCCCAGCAGGCAGACGGCGCCGTACAGCCAAAACGCGCCGTGGGCGCCCAGGTACTTGTTCAGGTAGGGAAACGTCAGGGTCAGCGCCAAACAGCCGGACCAGAGACCGAACACCGCGATCGAGACCGCCGCGCCCCGGATGCGGTTGGGGAAGATCTCGGCAATGACCACCCAGGTGATCGGCGCCAGCGACATGGCGTAGCAGGCGATGGCCAGGACCACCAGGATGAGCATGTGGGCCCCGGTGCTGGCCAGGAAGTAGCCCAGGCCCAGGACGGCGTAGATGCCGGCCAGGCCGCCCGCCCCGATCAACATCAGGATCCGCCGGCCGAAGCGGTCCACGCTGTGAATCGCCACGAAGGTGAATAGCAGGTTGACGATGCCCGTGATGACGATGCCAAACAGGATGTCGCTGACCCCGTAGCCAGCCTGGGAGAAGACCTCCTGGGCGTAGTTGAAGATGACGTTGATGCCGCACCATTGCTGGAAGACGGCCAGGAAGACGCCCAGGGCGATGATCTTCTTGACCTTGGGCTCGAGCAGGTCCCGAAAGTTCACCCGCGCGATCTGGTCGCCGGCCAGCGTGGCCTTGATGTCGCGGATCTCATTGTCGGCGTACGGCCGGCCGCCCACGCGGGCCAGGATCCGGCCGGCCTGCTCGTCCCGGCCGTATTTCACCAGCCAGCGGGGACTTTCCGGCACGAGGAACATCAAAACGAAAAAGGCAAACGCCAGAATCGTTTCCGCCGCGAACATCCAGCGCCAGCCCCGCTGGCCGTTCCAGGTCGCCAGCAGGTAGACCTCCATGATCCGGGCATCCTCGGCCTTCTTGACGGTAAGCTCAGCGTCGTCAACCGCCCGCCGCCAGTCGATATCGCCGCAGTCCCGGCGGACCCGCTCGAGGGCCTCGGGATCGGCCAGCACCCGCGCCTCGGCCAGGGCCTCCACCGTCGCGGCGTCAAGGGCCTCGGGGTTGGCGGCGACTTGCTCCGGCGAGGTTATCAGCAGGCGGATCTGGTCGGCGCTGGGGACCTTGTCGGCGATCTGCCAGTTGACGATCTGGGCCAGCAGGATGCCGATGACGATCGTGAGCTGGTTGATCGAGACGAACCGCCCGCGCATCCGGGCCGGCGCCATCTCCGCGATGTACATCGGCGAGAGGTTGGAGGCCAGGCCGATGCCCAGGCCGCCCAGGATGCGAAAGAGGATGAACCAGGTGAAACTCCAGGCCAGCCCCGTCCCCACGGCGGACAGGGAAAACAGCAGGCCCGAGAGGATCAGCAGCCGCCGGCGGCCATACCGGTCGGTGAGCATCCCCGAAAGGATCGCCCCGATCAGGCAGCCGGCCAGCGCGCTGCTCTGGGCCCAGCCGCGCAGAAACGGCGTATCCTCGCCGATGTGGAAATACGGCTCGTAAAACGGCTTGGCCCCGCCGATGACGACCCAGTCGTAGCCGAACAGCAGCCCGCCCATGGCCGCGACCAGGCAGATCAGCCAGATGAAACGCATGTGGTAGCGAACGGTGGAAACCGAATCCGACGTCATGGATGCCTCCCTCTAGTCTGCCGGCCAAAGCCGCAGGAACTCGACACCGTGGCAGGGCACCGGGAGGCTCAGTTCGCCCTCGTACACGCCCAGGTCCTTCTGCCGCCAGAGATCCCGCACCCGCTGTCTGCCCTCGACGCCCAGAACCGCCCAACGGGCCGGGATCGAGGCCGGCACGTAACCGATATTGAACAGTCCGACCGCCCGGGAGCCGTCCGCGAGCTGCCTGACCATGACCAGCGTCTCGTCCGTCTGGGCCGCGATCTGGCCCTGGCGGCCGAGCGGGTCCTGGTCCACCTCGATCACCTCGGCGTTGCACAGGACGTTCAGGGTGAATTCGTCCAGCGTCGTCATGTTCCCCGAAAAGATCAGCGGCGCCGCCATCAGGCTCCACATCGAGAGGTACTGGTACTGCTGGTTCGGCGTGAATTTCGTCGGAACGCCCTCCTTCTGGTTGGCGGCGCTGCCGATCCGGCCAATCAGGATGTAGTCCGGATCGTTCCAGTGGCCGGGAGCCGCGAAGGCGTGGTGTCGGGCATTGCTCAGGCCCACCTCGAGAAAGCCCGACAGGTTCCCCAGATCGCCCGTGGTCCGCCAGCAGTTGCCCTCCACGCCGGCGGCCCATTCCCAGACATCGTCCATGCCGTACTGGCACAGGTTGTACACCATGTCGCGGTCGAGATTCTTGAGGATCTCGCCCATGAGGGCGTAGGGCTTGACGTATTCGTAGCGGCTCCGGTCGAGGGCGCAGTCCTGGTACGAGCACCAGTCATACTTGAGAAAGTCGAATCCCCAGCGGGCATACTGCTGGGCGTCCAACTGCTCATAGCGGTAGCTGCCCACATACCCGGCGCAGGTCCAGGGACCCGGCGAGGTGTAGATGCCGGCCCGCAGGCCCAGGTGGTGGATATAGTCGGTCAGGCCCTTCATGTCGGGAAACTTCTCGTTCGTCAGGATGGCACCCGCCTGGTCGCGATAGGGCTCGTCGCCCCGCTTTTTGGCCCAGCAGTCGTCGATGTTGACGTACATGTAGCCGAAATCGGCCATCCCGGAGGCGATCATGGCATCGGCGGCGTCGCGCATGTCCTGGTCCGTCACCCAGTTGTAATAGATGTACCAGCTGTTCCATCCCATCGGCGGGGTCAGCGCCAGGGTGTCGCCCACGACCAGCCTGAAGACCTTCCGATCGTTTCCGTGGCCGTTCTCAGCCTGGAAGGTAATGGCGTACTCACCGCGCTGCCGGGGGGAGTGGCCTCTAATAATCCCGGTGTTGGCATCCAGGGCCAGGGTCTCGGGCAGATTCGCGGCGGCAAAGGTCATCGGCCGGCGGCCCGTGGCCGGGATACGGTAGATGAAGGGGCTGCCCGGCCGGGTGCCAAATACCTGGGGGGCGTTGATCCGCGGCTGGGGGCCCGGCGGCGGTGTCCGGATGACCTTTTCTTCCAGCGGTGCCGCCTGCGCCGACGGCGCGGCGCCGGTGTATTCGATATAGGCATTCGCCCAGTCCGCGTGATCGTAGGGGATCCCGTCGCCGGCTTCGGCGGCCACCAGGACGAGCTGCCGGACGCCCGCCAACGCCAGCTCGACCGGGCGGGCTGGTTCGCGGCCCTTCACCGGGCCGCTGTCGAAGAGTTTCCGGCCATCGCCGTAGATCTTGAACCGCACCGATCCCTTGCCGGCCGTTTCGTCGTCCACGCCCACCTGGGCGAAGAAACGCCGGGCGTTGCCGTCCAGGCCGATATACATCACGCTGGGGGCGTGCGTTCCAACGCCCTTTTCGAAGGCCTGCCCGCCCACATTCAAGGGCTTGTTCTCGATGCTCTTGTCGGCGAGAGGCGCCCCCCAACCGGCCGTCATCCGCGACAGATCCAGCGAGCCGAGCCATACAGTGCGGGTTTCCGGCTGGTTATCCGCCGCCGGGGCGCCGGGAATCGGCCCGGCGATCAGCAGCACCGCGATAAGAAACAACAGGTCGATGACACGGTTCCCGTTTGGCAGCTTCATCAATTACGCTCCCTTCGATAATGTGTGTCTGTAATCACAGGGTAAAACCATGTTCTCTAAGTTCCGGACTCGGTACCCGCCGTCGGCCCGATCCGCCGCCGGCCCGGCGATCTGGCGATTCGATTCATCCATTCGGGAGCAAATTATACGGAAACAGGTCCCGGGATTCCATAACGATCGATCCAATGGGATGGCCAATCAATCCAAGGGTATTGCCAAGGGGCCTTCCTGCCCGTTCCCGGTCCGGCGTCCTGGGGGCCCGCCGGCGGATCCGGGTCCGCAAGATGGCGCCGATCCGACCGGAAACGGCTCGTCCCGCCGGCGGGGTGATCCCCTCCGGCCAAAGGGGCACATGCCGCTTGTCCCTTATTTGTCTTGACCTGACAAAAACCATAAGTTAAATTACGGTGCTACGGGTAGTATAAGGCTAAGTGTTTGTTAATTCGATGCTTAGCGATGTGTCGCGCCCGGCGCCGGCTTGGCGTCCCAGGACGCCGGGAACGCCGATGGGTTTGGCGGTGGGGGAAATTACCAAATTTTGTAAAGGCTGCCTCCATGGAAGGCAAACAGGTAAAGGTGGCGATCGTCGGGATGGGCACCGTCGGCTGCGGCGTGGCCCGCATCCTGCAGGAGCGCAACGGGCATCTGCGGGCCAAGACCGCCCGGGACTTTGTCTTGACGCACGTGGTGGATACCGACCTGACGCG
>JAFGFX010000241.1 GCA_016930855.1 Sedimentisphaerales bacterium
CAGCGCAGGCGACACCAGCGGAGTTGCTCCAGCAGGCCCGGCAGCAGCAGAACCGCCAGCAGTATGACCAGGCAGCCCTGCTCTACCAGACCATCATGGCGGAATCGCCCGATACAGATGCGGCCCGCGAGGCGGCGGTCCACCTGGCGGCGATCCAGGCCGCCGGCGGTCAGGCGGACCTCGCCCGGGAGCTGATGGCCTCGATCGCCGCCGCCGAGAATCACACCGTTGAGGATATCGTCATAGAGGATCCAACTGTTGAGAATCCCACTGTCGCCGATCCCACCGTCACCGATACCTCCAGCGAGTTGATCATCTCCGTCGCCCGCTGGCTGGCCTACGACCATCTCGCCCTGCAACGACCGGTCGCGGTCCTGGTACTGTACCTCGATTGGCTCAAGGACCGCTCCCAGGACGCGGCGGGCCTCTGGCTGGCCTATGGAACCATCCAGGCGGCGCTCGAGGCGAACGATCCGAATGCTGCGCTAATAGAGACCGCCCGTATCCAGCAGGAATTCTCCGAGCACGAGGACATCGCCGAGGTACTCGTCCTGCTGGCCGAGACCTATCGCACAATGGAGCAGTATCCCGCCGCCATGGAACTGTACCGCTACGTGGTCGAGCTGTACCCGGATCGGCCTGACGCCCTGGCGGCCCAGGAGGGACTTATCCGCACGCACCTGGAACTGGCCCAGGACGAGCAGGTCCAAACGGAGGTCTTGAACCTGCTGGGCGGATTCACCCAGCATCCGGACCGGGCCGAACGGATCACCCTGCTGGCGGCGGACCTGCAGGCCCGGCGGCAATATGAATCGGCCCGCTGGTTGTATCAGTCCCTGCTGGAGACATCGCCGCCGGATACCGACGCCCTGCGGCTTTGGCAGGGCTGGATACTGTGCGGCATTTATCTGGAAGACGACGAGGCGGTCGCCGCCGGCGTCCAGCAATTGCAGAAGGAGTTTTCCGGGCATCCGGACCTGGCCGAGGCCCTCTTCGAGATCGCCCGGGCGCAGATCCCCCGCTGGCCGGACCAGGCCCGCCAGTTGTTCGAGGCGATACCGGTTTTGCAGCCGCAGGACGAATACGCGATCCTGGCCCGGGCCGGACAGGGCAGCGTTCTGATCCGGCAGGGCGACGAGAAGCTCGGCGGGCAGATCTGTCAGGAGGTCTTAACTGCCCACGCCCAGAGCCCCCGGCTGCCGGAGGCGATGGGCCTGATGGCAGGCGGTTACTACGACCGCGCGATGATCCGGGAGAAAGACGGCGGCCTCGACCAGGCCGCCGACGCCTATCGCCGGGCGATCGCGCTGTGGGACCAGGTCCTATCCAAGCTCGATCCGGCCGATCCGGCCGCGGCCGCCGCCGCCAAGATGGCCGGCGACTGTTACCGCCGGCTGGGCCAATACGACCTGGCGATCGGCTACTACCGAACGATCCTGGAATCCTGTCCGCAGTATCCCTATGCCTGGCACGCGCAGTTCCTGGTCGGCCACTGCCTGGAACAGCTCTACGCTGTCGGCGTAACGGTCGAGCCCGACACGGCGCAAGCGATTCGCTTGGCCTATGAACGGCTGATTGAGCATTACGCGGATTGCCCCGCCGTCGCCGCCGCCCGGATTCGGCTGCAACAGTTCACCCCGTCTGCCGGAGAAGTGCAATGAAAACACATCGTCGAATTCGTACCATACTGTTGACGGGGGCGTTGGGATTGTGCCTGGCCGGTATGCTGCGGGCCGATAATCAGTATCCGCATCCCTGGTTTGATGCGCACCCGAACCCGGCCTGGCTGGGAACCGCCGTCGAGCTGGACGCCGGGATTTCCGTCGATCCGGACGGCTGGCTCGAATGGATGGACTGGGACTGGGATAACGACGGTACCTGGGATGAAACGGTCGCCTTCGGCGAGGGGACCATCAGCCATACCTTCACCCAGGCGGGTGAACAGACCGTTAGCCTGCGGGTAACCGACAACGAGGGCGGTTGGTGCACGATCAGCCTGCCCGTGGAGATCTACGATCCGGCGGACCCGGCGGTGCGTTTTTACGTCAACAACGATCCGCAGGTCAACGGTTTGGACAGTCCCGGCTACGGCAAGAGCCCCGAAACGCCGTTCGACACGATTCAATACGCCCTGAACGCCGTCGATGGCACGACGGATTATTTCGGTGATATCGTGGTGGCGCCGGGCACGTATGCAGAGCATATCCAGTTTCAGGGCAGGCACGTCATCCTGACCAGCCAGGATCCGGACGATCCGGCGATAATCCGGGCCACGATCATAGACGGTCAAAACGCCACCAATCCCCCGCAGCCGACGGTAAGGTTTGACGGCAGCGAGGACGACCGAACGCAACTGCGGGGCCTGACCATCACCGGCGGCAGCGGCCTGCCCTATCCCGACAGCGGCTCGGACAGCTACGGCGGCGGCATCTGGGGCGCGCATGCCGATGTGACCATCTCCCGCTGCATAATTCGGGACAACGCCGTCACCGGCAAGGGCGGCGGCGTCTGCGTCATCGAGGGTCTCATCGATCGCTGCGTCTTTTACAACAATACCGCCGGCACGGGCGGCGGCGGCCTGTCCGGTTGCATCTACGCCACCATCCAAAACTGCCTGGTTCATCACAACGACAGCAACGGAGGCGCCGGCGGCATATTGAACAGCACGAACGGTCAGATCCTCAACTGCACCGTCGCCGACAACGACGGGGCGGGCCTGGAGAACTGCGATCGCAACATAATCACCAACTGCATCGTCTGGGGCAACAACGCCGCGGCGCAACTAGTCAACTGCGCCCATCCCACCTACAGTTGCATCGAGGATTACACGCCGGCCGATTATCAGCGGGTGGTGGGCTATTGGATGCTGGACGAGACCAGCGGCACGATCGCCGTCGACGCGGTCGCGCCCTGCCACAACGGCACCGTGAACGGCGGCTACTGGGACGAGGACGGCGTCCGGAACGGCTGCCTGGGATTCGACGGCTATTATGATTACGTTTCCGTCGGTGATCATGCCGATTTCGACACCCGGGATGAATTGTCGCTGGTGTTCTGGTTCCAGACCGAAACCGCGCAGGGCTACAATAAAATCATCTGCCACGATTCATCGGACTCCAAATACGTCGTGCATATCCTGGACGATTCGGCGACACTGCGTTTCCAGGTGAAACTGGATTCCGGGACGTATACCGCCGAGGCGACCAGGCCGACGGGCTCCTGGGCGGACGGCGTCTGGCATCTGGCGGCGTGCACCTACAACAAGGGGGCCCATCAACTCCGCATCTACGTGGACGGTCAGCTTTGTATCTGCCAGGATTGTCCCCGGGAATTCATCCCCTACGGCGACCAGGGCATTCTCATAGGGTATTATGGCTCCTCGTACGATTATATCGGCAGACTGGATGAGACGGCCGTGTACGACCGGACGTTGGCCGCCGGCGAGGTGGGGGTGTTGTATCTGCAGGGCCTGGCCGGTTACGGACTCGGCCTGGAGACCAACATCAATTCCAATCCCGCCTTCGTCGATCCGGACGGGCCGGACGACGTTCTCGGAACCCCGGACGACGATTATCACCTTCAGGCCGCCTCCGCCTGCATCGACGCCGGCGATCCGACCGCCGAGTGTGACCAGGAGCCGGACGGCGGCAACGGGCGGATCAACATGGGCGCCTACGGCAACACCGATCAGGCCGCCCTGGCCGATGCGGATGCCGACGGGATGCCGGACGCCTGGGAACAGGCG
>JAFGFX010000242.1 GCA_016930855.1 Sedimentisphaerales bacterium
GGACCCGACAGATACAGCCGGGGGAGGTTCCCCTCAATACAACTGGCGGCGGGCCTCTTGGGCCTCCTGCTGTTTCCTTTCGAGTTGATTCTCCTGTACGTTGCGCTGCTGGGTTAAAGCCTCCAGCAGGGACATGGCCTTCTTTTGCTGATCGTCACCGGTGGCGCTGTCTATATCGATCGTCGCATCCAGGATCCGCTGCTGGATCTTCTGCAGTTGCTGCCGGTGGAATTCCAGTTCGCCGGCGATCTGCTGATAGCGCTCGATGCGTTCCTCCAGGTCCCTCATCCGCATCGCGGCCTGGTCATAGTCCCGCAGGACATTTTCATATCTCTCATGCAGCCGCTTGAGGTACTCCTCGGCCGCCTTGATATCGGGATGATCCTCGCTGCGTTGGGCCTTCAATTGCCCCAGTTCAAATCGCTGCTGGCTGATCCGGGTTTCCCAGTCGAAACGCTGCTGCTGGAGACCGCGCAACTCCTCTATCAGCAGATACCACTTCGCCGGCCGATCGCCGGGATAGGACCCCCCCGCCAGCGAGGGCGCCGCCGGGGCGGCCACGCTGGGCTCGGGCAGCTCCTGGCGGGCCGGCGGGACGAGAAACTGGTTCGGCAGTTCGCTTTCGGCCCCGATGGTGATCACCCCCCGATCGAGGCAATACATCGCAGGCCCCATTTTGCCGCTCGAGATGTAGGCCATCACGCTGTCCAGGGCCTTTAGCAGGGAGACATCCTTGAGATGCAGGCTCACGGTATCGTCTTGATTGATGCCGGCCTCCGTTTCCAGCGAGCCCCAGAGGACGTTGAGATTCAAGCCATGGCTGCGGCGCAGAAGCTCCAGCACCTGGCGAAACTCGATCTCGTCGAGATCCAGGGAAACGACCGTATTCTCGAGCTTGTCCCGCAGCGCCGTCGTGGAATCGGCCGGCAGCGGAAGCGTCCGGGCCGGTGTCGGGGCCGGTATCGCGGCGGCAGGGCTCGCCGGTGGGGAAGGTTGGATCGTGGCGGTCAGGATCAGCAGGGTTCGGCCCGTCTGGTCGGCATCCCCGGCGTCGGCCGGATCGATCGGATTGATCTGAAAGTCCTCGGGCAGGGCGGCCAGCAGCGACTGGCCGGATTGCAGGCGGGCCTTGAGGGTGACCTGGCCTTCGTAGAAACCCTGGGCGGCCCGTTGATCGCTCAGTTGCACGGCCTTGCGGGATAGCTGCATATCCAGTTCGATGCGATTCTGGTCGTCCAGCGTGGGCAGAACCTGCATCCGCAGGCCCCGGCTGATCCCGTCCGCCGCCGGCTCGCCGCCGATAAACAACTGGGCCGTGTTGCCGGCATTGACCAGCACCTTGGGCGCGGCCAGCAGCCGGGTTTCCTCCCGGCCGCGCAGCCGCTCGATGAGGGCATCGATCCGGTCGGCCGCCACGATCGAGATGGCCAGCTCACCGTGGGCGCCGCTGACGGTCACGTCGGCCGGCACGTCGGCGGCCGCCGCATGCAGATACTGCGCCTCGATCAGGATCGGCGCAGGCCTCTTAAATCCGGCCGGAGAAACGGCCAGCGGTGAGGCGGGCGTAATGACTCCGGGATCCATCCCGCCCATGCCGCCCGGATTAACCTCCGAAAAGACCTCTCTAAAATTGGTTTGGCTAATGGCAGAGTCGCTGGCCCGCAAAATGGGCGTCGCCGGGGCATCTTGCGTCGTTATCGTAGTGGCATCCGCGGCGGTGGGCACGTCAGCCGCGGCGGTATCTTTCTGGGCCTGGGCCATGGGCAGGACGCAGGCGGATACCAGCACGATCATCGCCGCTGCCACCACCAGGCGCAGGCGGGCATACCGCCAGGGGCTCTTCTCCAGCCACCGCAGGCGGGCGACCAGGCGGTGGGAGTTTTCAAAAAGGCCCAAAAGGCCGAGGCCGCACTCGACGCGCCGGTCCAGCAGCCGCCGGGCGGTCTGCAAGAGCGTCTGCCGGTAGGCGCCGGTCCCCTCCCGCAGGACGCCCGCCACCGTGGCATCGCAGCACAGCTCCCGCAGGTGCTGCAACTGCCGCCGGACCAGCCATAACAGCGGATGATACCAATAGACGATCTGCAACAGCAGGTTGAAGGTATGCACGAGCGGATCCCGCCGCTTGATGTGCGCCAGTTCATGCAGCAGGACATGGCGGATATCCCGCCGGTCCGGTGCGGCATCGTCCGGTGTATCCGTTTGGCCGTCGGGCTGGGCCGGCAGTGGGATTTGCATGGTTGCCAGGAAGTCCGTCGGCATCAGCAGGACTGGTCGAAACAGGCCGAAGACCGCCGGGCTGGCCACCCGATCGCAGAGCACCACGGCCGGCAGGCGCCGCAGGCCCAGCGTCGCGGCGGCCTCGCCGAGCAGGCCGTCGAACCAGTCCGGCAACTGACCGGCGGGCCGATGGCGGACCTGACGGGCCAACTGCCGCCAGTGGAACAGAAACCAGCCGGCAAGAGTCCCCGCGCCCAGCAGCCAGATCAGCATCAGAATCCACTGCCAGGACAACGTCGCGCCGGCAGTGCCGGCGGGTACGGCAACTTTGGCGTCGATCTCATTGGCCGGCCTGTCCGACCGGGCGGAGTCGATCCCCGCCGCGGAGGGCGATTGCGCATCGGCCGTAGCCAGTCCGGAGCCGGCCGATAACAAGAAGGCATCGGCCTGAGCTTGGCGTTCCTCTGTCAGAGGGATCGACTCCGGGTCCGCCGCCGTGATGGGGCCGGATAATGATGGGGCCATCGGGAGCAAATCACCGGCCGCGGTGGCTGGATTGACGGACCGGCTGGGCGTGACGGCCTGGTGCAGCCAGGGCTCAACGTTCGCCGTCAGGCTCGTCGGCAGGGTCAAGCCGGGCGGCAGGACCAGTTTGACCAGCACCAGCAGCCACAGGGAATATCGCAACTGCGGCCAGGCCCACCGGCGAATTAAACGATCCAACAGGCCGATCAGCACGATCAGGACCCCCACCTGCCAGAACATCCCCGCCTGCCAATGCCACCAGAGTCCGGCGATATGATTCATCTGCTCGACCATGATTCAACCCTTCCACGCAATGTATGGTATGGGGAGCCGCCGCCGTTCCACTCGGCGAGCGAAACGTCAACGGTTCCGTTTGGGATTGTTGTGTTCCTGCAGGATCTGGATGATCTGGGTCCGCTCCTTGGCGGTCAGATCCTGCTGCTCGAAGAGGAAATGCATCAGCGGCCCGAAGGCCCCGTCGAAGGCCTGGTTGACCAGGGACTTCAGGGCGCTGCTGCGGGCCTGCCGGCGGCTGAGGATCGGATCGTAGAGGCTGGCATTGCCCTGCTTGCGCTCCCGGACGGCCTGCTTTTCCACCAGCCGGGTGAGCATCGTCTTGATCGTGGTGTAGGCCCAGTTGACCTGCTCGGGCAGCCGCGCGGCGATCTGGCGGGCCGTCGCCGGATGCTCGTCCCACAGGGCGTTCATGATCTGCCATTCCGCTTGCGACAGCTTCATCGAGGTCTCCTCTACCAAGTCATTCGGCACGGGCCGAGAACTCCCGTTCTGAGTCATTTGGCACGGGCTCGGCCACCGGTGCCCGCCACTGCCCCGCCTGGCAGTTGAGGGGGCGGCCGGCTGTATTCTACATCTGTAGTACATCTTACTACATTTGTAGAAATTGTCAAGCCGGATGGGAAAAAATTTTGCGGATTCGACAATCAAGTGCAATGCCCTTGTAACGGGTTGTCTGATAGAATGTTAGCGACGAGAACCATCGCCGGGCACCCCGGCCGGTCAAATTGCGACATGCATGCCCACGCGAGCGTGGGCATGGCACCAAAATTATCCGTAATGGATGCTGCTCGTCTCGCCCATAAGGCAGGTTCAGAATGAACCGTCGACTGGCCAACCGAGATCGCGGCGAATTGCCCGTCGCGGCTTCCTTTCTCGCCAAAGCGCAGCGACCAACGGGAGCGTCGAAAGTTCCGGGAGACCGCGGCGAATTGCCCGTCGCGGCGAGCGACCGCGGCGATCAAGGGGTGCGATACACACTCAGGCGCGTTTTTTCAGGGGCGGCCGGCCCAGCGTGAGCTTGTCCCTGAGGAACTGGCCGGTGTGGCTCTCCTTGACCTTGACGATCTCCTCGGGGCTGCCGGTCGCGACGATCTGGCCGCCGGCGTCGCCGCCTTCGGGACCAAGATCGATGAGGTAATCGGCCATCTTGATGACGTCCAGGTTATGCTCAATGACCAGTACGGTGTTGCCCATGTCCACCAGCCGGTTGAGGACCTCCAGCAGGTTGTGGATGTCGGCGAAATGCAGGCCGGTGGTCGGTTCGTCCAGGATGTACAGGGTGTGGCCGGTGGCGGGCTTGCTCAGCTCCGCGGCCAGCTTGATCCGCTGGGCCTCGCCGCCCGACAGCGTGGTGGACGATTGGCCCAGGGCCATGTAGTCCAGGCCCACGTCGTGCAGCGTCTTGACAAGCTGCTTGATCTTGGGGAAGTTCTCGAAGAACTTGAGCGCCTCCTCGATCCGCATGTCCAGCACGTGGGCGATATTCTTGCCGCGATAGCCGATCTCCAGGGTCTCGCGGTTGTAGCGGGTGCCCTGGCACTGCTCGCAGGTGACATAGACGTCCGGTAGGAAGTGCATCTCGATCCTCTTGGTGCCCTGGCCCTGGCAGTATTCGCAGCGGCCGCCCTTGACGTTGAAGCTGAAGCGCCCCGGGGTGTAGCCGCGGATCTTGGCCTCCCGCGTCTTGCTGAACAACTGGCGGATCAGGTCGAACAGGCCGGTGTAGGTCGCCGGGTTCGAGCGGGGCGTGCGGCCGATGGGGCTCTGGTCGATCTCGATCACCTTGTCGATGCGGGTGGCGCCCACCAGCGATTGATGGCGGCCCGGTTTCGGCCGCGAGTTGTAGAGCTTGCGCTTCAGGGCCGGCAGCAGGGTCTGGCTGACCAGCGAGCTCTTGCCCGATCCGCTCACGCCCGTCACGCAGATAAAGACCCCCAGGGGGAAGCGCACGTTGATCTGCTTGAGATTGTTCTGCTCGGCGCCCTTGAGCTCGATGGCGTACTTGAGGTTCACCTTGCGGCGCTTGTCCGGCAGCTTGATCTGCCGCTGGCCGGAGAGGTACTGGCCGGTGAGCGAGCGCTCGGCGGCGATGATCCGGTCGAGGGGGCCCTGGGCGACGATCTCGCCGCCGTGGGCCCCGGCGCCGGGGCCGATGTCGATGATATGGTCGGCCGCCCGCATGGTGTCCTCGTCGTGCTCGACGACGATCGCCGTATTGCCGAGCTCGACCAGGCGCCGCAGGGTCTCCATCAGCTTGCGGTGGTCCCGGCAATGCAGGCCGATCGAGGGCTCGTCCAGAACGTAGCAGACCCCCACCAGGGCCGAACCCACCTGGGTGGCCAGGCGGATCCGCTGGGCCTCGCCGCCGCTGAGGGTGCCGCTCATGCGGTCCAGCGTCAGGTAATCCAGCCCGACGTTCGTCATGAAATCCAGCCGGCTGCGCAGCTCCTTCAGGATCAGGCGGGCGATCTGCTTTTGCTCGCGGGAGAGCTTAAGGGTCTCGAAGAACTGCCGCGCCTGGGCGATGCTCAGGCGGGCCACGTCGTGGATGTTCTTGGCGCCGACGTAGACCGCCAGGGATTCCGGCCGCAGCCGCGCCCCGCCGCACTGCTGGCAGGGATGTTCCGACAGATACCCGTGCAGCCGCGCCTTGACGTACTCGCTGTCGGTATTCTGGAAGCGCCGGGCCAGGTTGGGGATCACGCCCTCGAAGCTCGCGGCGCCGTCGTCGTCGCCGCTGCCGTAGAGCAGGATCCTGCGGATCCGCGCCGGGATCTTGTCGAAGGGCGTGTCCGGGCTGATCTGGTATTCGCGGCAGAACTGCCGGATCAGGCGGTTGTAAAAGATGTTCATGCGCTTGCCGCCCCGCCGCCAGGCATGGATCGCCCCTTCGGTCAGCGAGACGGTCGCGTCCGGCACGATCAGGTCCGGATCGAACTCCAGGATCGTGCCCAGTCCGTCGCAGCTCTTGCAGGCCCCGTAGGGACTGTTGAAGCTGAAGCAGCGCGGCGAGAGTTCCGGCATGGCGGCCTCGGGATGGTCCAGGCAGGCGTAGGCCTCGCTGTAATACGTCTCCCGCCACCGGCCGCGCTTGTCCTCCTTGAGGACGAGCGCCAGCCCCGCGCCCATCTTCAGGGCGATCTCGACCGAGTCGGCCAGGCGCGACCGGACGGCCGGCCGCAGCACCAGCCGATCCACGATCACCTCGATGCTGTGCTGGCGCTTGCGGTCCAGGGCGGGCGCGTCCTTGACCTCGCAGGCCTGCCCGTCCACCCGCACCCGCACGAATCCCTCCCGCTGGACCCGCTGGAGCAGATCGGCGTGCTCGCCCTTCTGGCCGCGGACCAGCGGCGCGCAGAGCTGGATGCGGGTCCCTTCCGGCTGGGCGAGCAGGGCATCGACGATCTGCTCGGCGTTCTGGGTCTCGATCGGCTTGTTGCAGATGCAGCAGTGGGGCTTGCCCACCCGGGCGAACAGCAGGCGCAGGTAGTCGTAGATCTCGGTCGTCGTCGCCACGGTCGAGCGGGGGTTGTGGCCGCCGCTGCGCTGCTCGATGGCGATGGTCGGCGGCAGGCCCTCGATCTGCTCCACGTCGGGCTTCTGCATCCGCTCGAGGAACTGCCGGGCGTAGGCCGAGAGCGACTCGACGTACTTGCGCTGCCCCTCGGCGTAGATGGTATCGAAGGCCAGCGAGCTCTTGCCCGAGCCGCTTAAGCCCGTGATCACCACCAGCCGGTCCCGGGGGATGTCCAGGCTCACCGACTTGAGATTGTGCTGCTTGGCCTGGCGGATATGGATGCTATTCGGGGTCATTCTCGGTTATCCTGACGGGGCGTGCTCTGCCGGCACGCCGGAGGCGATCCGGGATCGCGTATGTATTGTTTCTGTTTCTCTCAACAGCCAATTGGGCAATTGTATCCGATTTGGGGCCGTAGGGACAGAGGAATACGCCCGGCGGGATGGGGCAAAACCGGGCAGAAATATAGTGCCTTTCGGCGCAGGCACTTACGGCGGGCAATTCTCTTTTTCCCGTGGAAAAGACATTACGCCTGCGTTGCGGTGATATCGGCAGCGTCTGGTCCGGGCGGCGGCGTTTGTCCTCAAAGACGTCAAAGGCTCTTGGCTCTAGGTGGTCCGGGCAGCCGCGCTTGCCTTTAAGGACGCTGGGGTTTCCGGGCGAAAGCGAGGGAAACGGCCGCTTATCAGGGAGGTATGGGCAAACAAACGGCTGCGGTACCAACGCAAAACCCGCCCTGGCGACTGCGTCGTATGATTGGGCCGTGGCACCGTATGAGGTACTGCGGGCCACCTAATCCAATCCCGGCACCACTGGAAAATCCGCCCGGGGGGGTTACTTGGCGGTGACGCGTACGGCGCCGCCGCTCTGATAGAAGCCGATGAAGTAGAAGAACCGTTGCAGGCCGAAGGTCGGCACGTCCAGGGCCTCGGCGTTCTTGCGGACCTCGTCGTATTGCTGAACCCGCTGCTGGGCCTGCCGGTAATCCCGCATGACCTGGGAATCCATGCCGTATTCTTCCGAGGGCCGCGTCGGCAGGGCCGGGGACTGGCCCAACACCAGGAAATCCGTATCCACCGACAGCGTGTCGGTCACCAGGCCGCCCCAGTGCTGGATCAGATCAATCACCTTCTGCCGCCCGTCCGCCTCCGGCTGGCCGTTCCCGTCGAAATCGAAATCCCCCGCCACGCAGAAGCGGTACTTCTTGTCGCGCGACCAGACCAGGTTGGCGATGATGTCGTTGGTCATGATCGGATTGGTCTCGTCGAAGGCGGTGATCCGGCACTTGGAGATGGTGTCCATGATCTCCAGCACCTCGATGGCGCCCTTGCCCTTGCCGCTCTTGGGGATCGGGGCGAAGCGGTCGTACACCGTGAACTTCAGGCCGCGGTAGATCTGGTCCCCCTTGGCCAGGTTGATGTAGGCGATCTTCTCGCGCTCCTCCATGTTGACGATATAGCCGTCCGGCTCCAGGGCGGCGGCCTCCATCTCCGGACTGGGCTGGAACAGTTTCAGCCGCTCGTTGAGCTTGTTGACGGCCGCCTGGTATTTCTCGATCTCCTCGGTCTGCTTCTTGTCCTTGTCGTCCGCCGCCTTCAACTGCGCCTGCAGGTCCGTGATCTGCTGCTGCATCTGGTTGGTGATCCCCTCGTAGCGGGCCTGGAGCTGGTCGCGCAGGGTCTTGTATTCCGTTTCATGTTGCTGGGTCGCCTCGGTCTGGGCGGTCAACTGGCTGTTCAGGTCCTCGATCTTCTTGTCCCGGGCCGTCAGATCCTGCACGTGCTTCTCGTGCTGCTGCTGCAAAAGGTTCTCCGCCTGGGCCAGATCGTCCACCAGTTTCTGGTTGCGGCGGATGAGCTCCTGGATGATCGGCGCCAGGCCCTTCGACGCCGCCAGCGATTCCGGCTCCGGCAGGGCGGCCAGCGACTGGGCCACCGGGCCGAGCCGGTTGAGCACGTCGTCGCGCAGGCCGACGACGTCGGCCTGGGACATGTCCTGGCCCAGGATGACCTCGCTGATCTGCCGCATGTCCTGGATCATCACCCCGATGGCCGTGTTGCGGCCGCCGGCGGGATCCCGCTCCGGCAGGGCCTCGACCATGGTGTATTCCGCCCCGTTGGCGATCTTGGCCAGCTTGTCCTTGGCGGTGTCCCGATCCTTGACAAACGTCTCCTGCTTCATGTACAGCATGACAGCCGCGACGGCGGCGGCCAGAAACAGGACCACAAAAATCACGATGGCGATAATGAACGACTTTTTCGGTTCCGAGGACGTTCTGGCAGCCGGCATAATCTATACTCCTGATTTACTCCTGAGGAAATACGGTTGGTTCGCCTCGGCGGACGAGCCGCGTCGATCACTGTCTGCGATGGCATACGCTCGCACCACGCGCCCGAGCACGGCCAAAAACGCCCTGGCTTGACCCGTCGGGTGCGGTTTTTGTTTTACGCATTCGGCAAACCGGTAAATACCCCTCCGTGCGGGTAGTGCTCTCCTGTCGGCAGGAACGATATCCAGCAGGGTTACTATGGCGCCTCCGCCGCCGGCCGTCAAGGGAAAACCGCGGCCTCTTTGGCCGGCCGGCGGCGGGGGCAATCCGGCAGGCCCGAGCACCTAAATCTCGCTGTTTCGGCAGGTTCCGTCCGCGGCGAATCCGGCAACGTGCCCGGCAGCCGGCCCAAAACCGCTCCTCCCCAGGCCAATCCGAGCCGGCGGCCGGCACCGACGGCGAACGACTCCGGCCGGTTGCCCGCCGGCGGAATCGATCTGGCACACCGGGAACGAAACCACAAGACCGCTTGACGCGGCGTATGGCTAACCATAGCATGGATAGAAATTTGCGCTTTGCTACGCCCGAAAACGCTACCGGCGGCACGGCGGCCGCCCCGTCCAGGAACCGCATCATGGAAACATTGTATCTGCTCGATGGACACGCCCTCATCTACGCCGCCTACTACGCCCCCCTCCAGCAGAACCTCACCGCCCCCAACGGCGAGGCCACCAAGGCGGTCTATATCTTCACCACCATGCTGCTCAAGCTGCTCAAGGAACATAAACCCGACCGGCTCGCCGTGGCCATGGATTCTGCCGGAAAGACGTTCCGCCACGAGATGTACCGGCCCTACAAGGCCAACCGCCCCGCCATGCCCGCCGACCTGATCGGCCAGATCCGGCACATCGAGGAGATCCTCGAGGCCATGCATATCGCCACCTGCCGGGTCGACGGCTACGAGGCCGACGACATCATCGGCACCCTGGCCGCCCGGGCCGCCCGGGCCGCCCGGACAAAATCCAAGTTCCAGCGGGTGGTGATCTGCTCCAAGGACAAGGATCTCGAACAACTGCTCAACGAGCGGGTCGTCATGCTCAATCCCCAAACCGGCGAATTCACCGATCCGATCTCACTCCAGAAAACAAAGGGAATCAGCCCCGCCCAGGTGATCGACATCCTGACCCTGACCGGCGATACGTCCGATAATATCCCCGGCGTCCCGGACGTCGGGCCCAAGACCGCCCTGCAGTGGATCCAGACCTACGGCTCGCTGGCCAACCTGCTGGAGCACCAGGATCAGATCAAGGGCAAGCGGGGCGACAATCTCCGGGCCGCCGCCGAACAATTGACCCTGTCGCGGCGGCTGGTGACCATCGACTGCGCCGTCCCCCTGGAATGCGACTGGGACGATTTCTCCCTGCCGGCATTCGACCGGACGGCGTTGGCGGCGATCTTCCAACGGCTGGGATTCCGCAAGCTGCTGGGCCAGTTGAATGAACTGGCGCCGCCGGCGGCCGACGTCCAGCCTGGAAACGCCCCAGGGCACCTTCCGGCCGAGACCGCCGCCGCTGAACACTCGGCCGCCGCACGTTACCACCTGGTTGATAATCCCGAGGCCCTGGCCGCCTTCCTGAAGAAGCTCCAGGCCGTCCGGTCCTTCGCCCTGGACACGGAGACCACCGGCATCAATCCCGTGGCGGCCGAGCTGGTCGGGATGAGCTTCGCCTGGCGACCCGACGAGGGCTACTATCTGCCCCTGAAGGCCCCGCTGGGCCAGCCGCACCTGGACCGGCGAAAAACCCTGGCGATGCTCAAGCCCATCCTGACCGATCCGGCGATCGCCAAGACCGGCCAGAACATCAAATACGACATGGTCGTCCTGCGGCGGGCCGGCATCGAGCTGGCGGGCGTGCAGTTCGATACCATGGTGGCCTCCTATGTTTTGTACAGCAACCGGACCCATCACAACCTCGACAGCCTGGCCCGGGATTTTCTCGGACACGAAACGATCAAGCTGGAAGACCTGATCGGCAAGGGGAAAAACCAGCTCACCTTCGACCTGGTGGACACCCATATCGCGGCGGACTACGCCGCCGAGGACGCCGTGGTCACCTGGCGACTGCGGGAGCACCTAGCCGGCCAGTTCGCCGGCGACGAGCGCCGCCGCCTGTTTGCCACGGTGGAGATGCCGCTGGTCGAGGTGCTGGCGGACATGGAATACCAGGGCGTGGCCCTGGATATCGCCTGCCTCAAGAAACTCAGCGGCCGATTGGCCGGCCGGCTGGAGGAGCTCATCGACCAAATCCACCAGGAAGCCGGCTGCGACTTCAACGTCGATTCACCCAAGCAGCTGGCGGCGGTACTGTTCGACACGCTCGGCCTGCAACCGGCCAAAAAGACCAAGACCGGGCCGTCCACGGACCAGTCGGTGCTCGAGCAGCTTAGCTGGCAGCATCCGGTGGCCCGCCTGATGCTGGAATACCGCGAATTGAGCAAGCTGAAAAACACCTACGTGGACAAGCTGCCCTCGATGATCTATGCCGAGACCGGGCGGATCCACGCCTCCTTCAACCAGACCATCACGGCGACCGGCAGGCTCTCCAGCAGTAATCCGAACCTGCAGAACATCCCCATCCGCACCGAACTGGGCCGGCAGATCCGCCGGGCCTTCGTCGCGGGCCACCCGGATTCGGTCCTGCTGTCGGCGGACTACTCCCAGATCGAGCTGCGGCTGCTGGCCCACTTCAGCCGCGACGAGGGCCTGCTGGCGGCCTTTGCCCAGGGCCGGGACATCCACCGCTTCGTCGCCAGCCAGGTCTACGGCCTGGAGACGGACCAGGTGGATGCTGCCCAACGGGGCAAGGCCAAGGCGGTCAATTTCGGCATCATCTACGGCCAGACCCCCTTCGGCCTGAGCCGCAGTATCGGCATCCCCGTCGAGGAGGCCCGCCGCTTCATCGATGACTACTTCCGGCGCTACCCCCGCATCCAGGGCTTCATCGACGGCGTGATCGCCGAGGCCCGCCGCCAGGGGTACGTCCAGACCATCCTGGGCCGGCGGCGCTCACTGACGGAAATCGACCACACCAATGCCTCCCGCCGGCGGCTGGCCGAGCGGATGGCCGTCAATACCGTCGTCCAGGGATCGGCCGCCGACCTTATTAAGATGGCCATGATCCGCCTGTTCGGCCGCTGCCGCAACGAGCGGCTCGACATGAAGATGATTCTGCAGATTCACGACGAATTGGTATTTGAGATTCCGGCCCAATTTGCCGATAGCTATAGTGATATCATCCGGGAGGAAATGATATCGGCCCTGCCCCTGGAGGTTCCCATCCAAGTGGACATACACTGGGCCCCCAACTGGCTCGATTGCAAATAATTATCAATTATTAGGCTCTCATCGGAAAAAGTTGATGGTATGATTGTGGCGATCAATCATATGTGCTCTGTTGGCAGAGGCTTATGTTATTTCAGACAC
>JAFGFX010000028.1 GCA_016930855.1 Sedimentisphaerales bacterium
ATTCGAATTGGCCAGCACGATCTGGTAGCCCAGCCGGCGCAGGGCCTTGCAGGCCTGGGTGCCGGAATAATCGAACTCGCAGGCCTGTCCGATCACGATGGGGCCGCTGCCGATGATCATCACCTTGTTCACGTCCTTGAGTCTGGGCATCGATCGTTCCTTTCCCAAATGCCGCCCGGGCGCGCAGAAATCATTCCCATCAAAAGAGCGGGCAAAGGATTTCCGGATACGGACTACCCCCCGTTGCGCGAAATCCCTACCGCAGGCCCTACCTGCCGAAGCGTGCCCATTAAAGTCCATGCGCCGGGGAAAATCAACGATTTTCGGTGGGTGTTCTGGCCGGCGACGGCGGGCGACAGGATGGGCCGGCGAGCCCGGCCGGACGGGCCGGCGGGTTATTCCTGGTAGATCTCGTAGCGGCGTCTCTCGTTGCGGACGGGATGCTGCAGTTCCACGGTGATCACGCCGTCCGCATCGCAGCGATAGACCTCGCCCACCTGCAGATGGCTGAACCGATCGGTCTGCTCGATGTGCTCGGGCGTGAGCCGGGCCGAAAGGGGGCAGGCCGGGTCATAGGGAAACAGGATGTCCGACCAGTTTCGGATCGTCCCGGCCGGCAGGCCGTCGGGCGCCACCGCCGTGCATTCCAGATAGCGCAGGTGCCCGATGTTGTGGGCCGGGTGGTAGCGGATCTCCTTTTCCAGGGGCGGCTCGCCCCGGGCGGGGATGGGAGTGCCCGCCGGAAAGATGGCGTCGAAGGTCTCCGTCCGGCCGTGATCCCGCAGGCGGAGCAGGCCGAAATGGCGGGCGAAGATGTCCCGGTAGGTGATCCGTCCGGCCGCCGCAATGGCCGCCCCCATCGCCACCGAGCGAAAGGGCTTGTCGGACAGCACCATCCGGCTGCGGGGCAGGGCCGCCCGGACCATCTCCTGGACCAGCGGCAGCTTCGAGGAGCCGCCGACCAGATAGACGATCAGATCCTGGTCGTCGGGTATCCGGGCCTGGTCGGCGGCCGGGGCCTGGATCACCTGCTTAAGGGTCTCGATCGCCGGCTGGATCAGCGGCCGGATGCAGCGGTAATATTCGTCCACCGAGACCGTCACCGGCGCTACGGCAATGCCGAAGTCGGGGCCGTTGAGGAACAGGCTCTTGACGGCGCCGCTGGAAAGGGTCTCCTTCTGGGCGCGGATCTGGCGCCGCAGGGCGTGGCGGGTCAGGGGACCAAGCGAGCGGGGATCGACCTTGAGCCGGCGGAAAAACAAGTCCAGCAGGGCCTGGTCGAAATCGTCGCCGCCCAGGTCCCCCAGGCCGGCCGAGGCCAGCACCTGGAAGTGGTTGTTGTCGATATGCACCAGCGAGGCGTCGAAGGTCCCGCCGCCCAGATCGAAGACGGCGACCGCCAACGGCCCGCCGCGGCCGGCCCGGGCGGTCGTCAGGCAGTCCGCCAGCTCGATGGCGCAGGCCGTCGGTTCGTTCAGGCTGTGGATCACCCGGAATCCCGCGGCGCGGAAACACTGGCGCGTGACGTACCGCTGGGCGCCGTTGGCGTTCGCCGGCCAGGTGATGACAGTCTCCAGCGGTTCGGCGTCGGACAGGCTCAGCGAGCGGCGGATGGAATCCGCCAGGGCCCGCAAAAAATCGGTCAGCAGTTCGGCCACCCCCAGGGCCGCTGGGGCCGGCGCCCCTGCGGTGTCGACGGCGTCGTCGGCCGGCGGGTGATCGGGCGGCAGGGTCTGGCCCTCGGCGTAGTCGCGGAGGCGCCGTTTCAGCGAGGAGATGTAGACCTTCCGGCCGCAGGCGGCCGCCTCGCTCCAGCGCCGGTCCGCCTCCAGGCCGCACCAGGTCACACCGCTGTCCCGGTCCCGCAGGAGGGTCGAGGGAAAGATCTCCTGGGCGACGGTGCCCCAGGCGCTCTGGGCCTCGTGGAGAACCACGCAGAAGAGCCCTCTGTCGTAGAGGACCGCCACGGTATTGGTTGTACCGAAATCAATCCCCAGCCGGACCATGGTTTACCTCCGGTTGATCTGAACGCGGGCGGGCGCGAGCACTCTGCCCCGTTGGGAGCGGTAGCCCGGTTGGCAGCTTTCGGCCACGACGCCCTCGGGCAGGTCCTCCCGTTGGGTCTGGCCGACGGCCAGGTGGATCAACGGATCGTAACGCTCCCCGACGCGGGCCTCGTACGCCTCCAGGTGGGCCAGGGCGAGAACGTGGTCGAGGATCTCCCGCCAGCGCGGCAGAAAATCCTCCGGGACGCCCCCGGAGGCATCGTCATACTGCGACAGCTCCGCCCGCAGGCCGATCAACGGCGAGAGGATCTCGCCCAGCTGATCGTCCAGCACCTCGGCGGCCAGCCTTTGAAACGTGGCGGTGGCCCGATCCAGCGAGGTCGTGCGGGTCAGCGAGGCATTCGACCGCCGAGGGATTTCCAGCAGGTCTTGCAGTCCCTGCACGGCGTCGTTCATGCGGCGGATCAACGATTCCAGTTGGCCCGTGTCGTTCGCCCGAGCGC
>JAFGFX010000243.1 GCA_016930855.1 Sedimentisphaerales bacterium
CGCCGCGGTCCGGCCCGCCTGCTGGTGCAGGTCGATCGCCAGGAGATCACCATCGCCGAGCGGCTCACGCTGGTGCTGGCGGCCGAGATCGACGAGGACTTCGAGATCGAGATGCCCCGCTTCGGGGAAAAACTCGAGCAGTTCGGGATCGTGGACTACCGCAATCCGCCGGCCCGCCTGACCGAGAAGGGAAAGCTGCTCTACCGCAGAAGCTACGTCCTGGAGCCCTTCCTCTCCGGCAACTACACGATCCCGGCGATGAAAATCCTGTTCCGCAAGAAGGGCGATCCGGACCAAAAGACCTACGAACTGGAAACAGAGGAGATCCCCATCCAGGTCAAGTCGCTGCTGGCTGAGACAGTCGCCGATCTGGAGATCCGCGAGATCGCCGGGCCGGTCTCGCTGCCGCCGCCGCGGCGGGGCTGGATCTACGGCCTGCTGGCCGGATCGGCGGCGCTGGTGCTGGCGGGGATCATCCTTTGGCGGCGGCGCCGGCGGCGGGTCGCCGCGCTGGCGACGTCCCGGATCCCGGCGCACGAGCTGGCCTACCGCGAACTGGAGGGCCTGCTGGCCGAACACCTCGTCGAGCAGGGGCGGGTGAAATTGTTCTACTACCGGCTGAGCGACATCCTGCGGGGTTACCTGGAAAACCGGTTCGGCCTGCACGCGCCGGAACGCACCACGGAAGAGTTCCTGGCCGAGCTGGGCAGCGGCGAAACCCTGCACGGCGATCACCAGCAACTGCTCGCCGAGTACCTGCAACACTGCGACCTGGTGAAATTTGCCGAACGCCAGCCCACCACCCAGGACATTCAAAGGACCTTCGACGCCTGCAAGCGGTTCATCGGTGAAACGGAATCGGCCGCGGCTCTGACGGCGGAACCCTGCGCCGCCTGAAGCAAACGACACCACGACACGCGGGATAGAAACGAACGGGTACGAAAAAATATGCAACGGGTACGTCGCGCCACGCAATAGGTAACGAGAAAATATGCAATTGGGATCCCCTTGGGCATTGTTGGTCCTGCTGGCCATACCGGCGGCGCTGTATATCCGGCGGCGGTTGGGGCGCTGCGGCAGTCTGCGCTTCTCGTCCACGGGCCACGCCGCCCGGGCCGGCCGGTCCTGGCGGCAGCGGGCCGGGCAGCTCCCGCTGATCCTGCGGATCCTGGTGCTTATCCTGCTGGCCGCGGCCCTGGCTCGGCCCCAGAAGGGCAAGGAGCAGATTCGCGTCGTCAGCAAGGGCGTGGCCATCGAGATGGTGGTGGACCGCTCCGGCAGCATGGCCGCGGAGATGGAATTCGCCGGCGAGAAACGCGACCGGCTGGACGTGGTCAAGAAGGTCTTCGCCGAATTCGTCCAGGGCAACGACGACGAGCTGCCGGGCCGGCCCAACGACCTGATCGGGATGGTCACCTTCGCCCGGTTCGCCGATACGGTCTGTCCCCTGACCCTGGCGCACGGGGCGCTGGCCCGGTTCCTGGAAGGCGTCCAGCTCGTCCAGCGGCGCGGCGAGGACGGCACGGCCCTCGGCGACGCCCTGGCCCTGGCGGCGGCGCGGCTCAAGATGGCCGAGGACACCCTCGCCCGCCAGACCGGCGAGAAAGAGAAATCCTACGAAATCAAGAGCAAGGTCATCATCGTCCTGACGGACGGCCAGAACAACGCGGGCAAACGCCCGCCGCGACAGGCCGCCGAGCTGGCTCGAAAATGGGGCATCACCATCTACGCCATCGGCGTGGGCGGCGGCGAGGGCGTGACCACCTTTCAGACCCCCTTCGGCGCCTACAAGGTGGCCACCGGCCCCGGCGTGGACATGACCACGCTCCAGGAGATCGCCGGCGCCACGGGCGGCGAAAGCTGGCTGGCCCAGGACGCCGACGCCCTGCGGGAGATCTACCGGCAGATCGACCAACGGGAAAAGAGCGAGATCGAATCGGTCCGCTACCTGGACTATCGCGAGTTGTTCACGCCGTTCGCCCTGGCGGCCCTGGCGGTCCTGGCCGTCGAGTGCGTATTGACCGGCACGATATTTCGGAGGATCCCATGATCGCGGTGCGCCTGCTCCAGATCAAGATGCTCTATTTGCTGTGGGCGATTCCGCTGTTCGCGGCGGTGTTCCTCTACGCGGCGCGGCGGCGGCGGCGGGCCCTGGCGGCGTTCGCGGCTTGCGATCTCCTGGAGCAGATCAATATCCATACCAGTGGCGCCCGGCGCCTCTGGAAGGCGGCCGCGATCCTGGCCGCCGTCGGTCTGACGGCGTTCGCCCTGACCAGGCCCGGTTGGAACATCAAGCCCAAAACGATCGAACGGCGGGGGCGGGACGTGGCGTTCCTGCTGGACGTCTCCAAGAGCATGCTCGCCGACGACCTCAAGCCCAACCGCCTGGAGCACGCCAAGCTGGCGATCCGGGACTGCCTCGAACGGCTGGAAGGGGACCGGGTTGCCCTGGTGGCGTTCGCGGGGGCGGCCGCCGTCAAGTGCCCGCTGACCCTGGATTACGGCTTCTTCGGCATGATGCTGGACGACATCTCGGTCGACAGCATCGAGCGGGGAGGCACGCACATCGGCGACGCCGTCCGCAAGAGCCTGGACGAGGTGTTCGACGACCTGGAGAAACAATACAAGGACATCATCCTGATCACCGACGGCGAGGACCACGACAGTTTTCCCGAGCAGGCGGCCACCGAGGCGGGCGAGCGCGGCATCCGCCTGATCGCCGTCGGCCTGGGCGACGAGCAGCAGGGCCGGCGGATCCCGATCGTGGACGAATCCGGCCGGCGGACCTTCCTGAAAAACCGCCAGCAGCAGGAGGTCTGGAGCCGGCTGGACGCCGACACCCTGCGCCGGATGGTCAACGCCACGCCCGGCGGCCAGTACTACAACGTCGCCACCGGCACCATGGACCTGGGCTCGGTGTACGAAGAGGTGGTCGCCAGCGCCGAGGCCAAGCAACTGCAGGCGAAGACCATCGAGCAATACGAGGAGAAGTTCCAGATCTTCCTGGCCCTGGCGTTCGGACTGCTCTGCCTGGAAACCATCATCAGCGAACGGAAACGGAGGCCCAAGGCGTGAGACGGCTCAAAAAATTCTACCTGCTGGCGGCCTGGGGGATACTCGGCGGATTCGCGTTGTCGCCGCCGGCGCTGGCGGCGGCCTCGGTCCGCACGCTCATCGAGCAGGGCAATGCCTCCCTGGCGAATGGCGAGTATGATAAGGCCCTCGAGGCGTATGAGAAGGCCTCGGTGGAGGCCCCCGAGTCGCCGCAGATCTACTACAACAAGGGCAACGTCCATTATCACCGCCAGGAGTATGACCAGGCGATCCAGATGTATGAAACCGCCGCCCGCCAGAGCAAGGACCTCCGGCTAGAGGCCCGCTGCTTCTACAACCTGGGCAACACGGCCGTCCGCCAGGCCCAGCGACAAACGGACAGCGACCTGCAAAAGGCCCTGGAGGCCTACCAGACCGCGATCCAACACTACCAGGAGGCCCGGCAGCGCGATCCCGAGCTGGCCGACGCGGCGTATAACATCGAGATCACCCGTCTGATGATGAAGGACCTGCTCGACAAGATCAAACAACAGCAACAGGAACAACAAAAGAAGCAGCAGCTCCAGAAGCGGCTCCAAGAACTCATCGACCGCCAGGAGCAGGCCATCAAACAGAATGAAACGCTGTCGGAGAAACAGAGCCGGCAGGGCCAGACCCCGGATCTGCAAAAGCAGACCGGCGACCTGGCGGACGAGCAAAAAGACCTCGCCGAAAAGACCGCCGAACTGGCCGAGGAGGTGGCACAGCAGCCATTTCCACAGCCGGCGCAGCCTACTCAACCGGCGCAGCAGTCTGCACAGTCAGCGGCGCCGCCTGACGCCGAGGAGCCGCCACCATCTGAGCAGGCGGGCAACCATCTGAAAGAGGCCGTCAAGGAGCAGTCGGCCGCCGAGCAGCGGCTCCGCCAGGAGCAGCTCGATGAGGCCCGGCCCAATCAGCAGAACGCCCGCGACGAGATGCAAAAGGCGCTGGAGGCCCTCTCCTCGTCCGGCCAAGGCCAGCCATCGCCGGGCGAATCGAACCCGCAGCAGGATCCCAACCAGGACCAACAAGCCCAGCCGCCATCCCCGCCGCAGGACGCCCAGCAGAACCAGACCCAAGACACCCGGCAGGATCAACAGCAGGACCAGGACAAAAGCGCCCGGGACATCCTGAACGAGGAAAAGGAAAACCGCCGCCAACAGAACGCCGCCCCACCCGGCGGCTATCGGCCGGTGGACAAGGATTGGTGATGAGGCACAGAGGAGTTTTTTACGTGTTGGTTATCCTCGCCTACCTGGCCCTGCTGGCCGGGCACCTGCCGGCGGCGCGGGCCCAGCAACTGTCCGTCGCCGCCGCCGTCAGCAGTCAGGATGTCTTCCGGGGCGAAAGCCTGGTGCTCCAGATCCAGATCGAGGGCAGCGACGCGCCCGGCGAGCCGGACCTGTCGGGATTGACGAACGTTCAGGTGGCCAAGCTGGGCGGACAGACCCGCAACAGCGAAGCAATCACGATCCTGCCCAACGGCAAAATGGAACGCCAGGTCCGGCGCGGCTACGTGTTTTCCTATCGCCTGACGCCGCAGCAGGCGGGCCGCCTGGATATCCCCCCCATCCCCGTTACGGCAGAGGGCCGCACGCTGCGGACCCGACCGCTCGTGGTGCAGGTCAACGAACCGCAGGAATCGGACGACAGCAAGCTGCGCGTGACCCTTTCCCGGTCGCAGGCGTACGTGGGCGAGGCGATCACCTGGACGGTGACCTGGTACCTCTCGCAGGAGGCCCGCAATCCGCAGTTCGCCTTTCCGGTCCTGCAGGACGACCGCTTTCGCTTTTACGATCCGACCGTCGAGATGGACCCGGCCGGCAAGTATTATCGCCTGGCGGTCGGCGGCCAGGAGGTAATCGCCCGGGCGGGCCGTGGCAGTCTGGAAGGCAAGGACTATTACACCATCACCTTCAGCAAGGTGCTGGTGCCCCATCAGGCCGGCCGCTTCAATCTGCCGGAAGGGACGGTGGCGTTCGAGGCCCTGATCGGCTATCGGCGCAGCCGCAGTCTCTTCGATGACTTCTTTTCAGACGATTTCTTCGGCCAGGGGCAGCGCGGCGTGTACCAGAAGACGGTGATCCCCTCCAACACGCTGACGCTGGAGGTGCGGGAGCTGCCCCGGGAAGGCCGGCCGGACCATTTCGCCGGCCACATAGGATCCTACCGCCTGCGGGCCGCCGCCACGCCCACCCAAGCGACGGTGGGCGAACCCATCACCCTGACCGTCACGCTGACCGGGCCGGCGTACCTCGACGACATCGAACTGCCGCCGCTGAACCGGCAGGCGGACCTCGCCCGCGATTTCAAGATCCCCGAGGAGATGGCGCCCGGACAGATCCAGGATAAGACCAAGATCTTCACCCAGACCATTCGGGCCACCCGTCCGGACGTCCGTCAGATCCCGCCGATCGAGCTGGCGTACTTCGATCCGCAAGCGGAAGAATACCGCATCGCCCGGACCGAGCCGATCCCCGTGACGATCAAGGCGACCCGCGTCGTCACGGCCCAGGACGCCGAGGGAGTGGTTCTGCCGGCGGCCCAAAGCGAACTGAAGGAATGGAGCCAGGGGATCGCCTACAACTACGAGGACCTGGGCGTCCTGGAAAATCAGCAATACGGTCTGGCCACGCTGATCCGGTCCCCGGTCTGGATGGCGGCCAGCCTGGTTCCCCCGGCGGCGTATCTGGGCCTGCTGATCGGGGCGACCACCGTCCGCCGCCGCCGGGCCGATCCGGCCGGCCGGCGGGCCAAGGCCGCCTACGCCACCCTGCGCAAGCAGTTGAAACAGATTCCCACGGCGCAGGATGCCACCGAGGCCTGCCGGCGGATCCTGGAGGGATTTCAGGATTACCTGGGCAGCAAACTGCACCTCGCCGGCGGCGCCATCACCTACCGCGACGTGGAAGGGCCGCTGGGCTCACGGGGCGCGGACGCCGAGACACTCTGCCGGTTGCGACAACTGTTCACCGACTGCGAGGCGGCCCATTACGCCGGCCATGTCCGAGATCGAGCCGGCGTCGAAGCGCTGCGTTCGCAGGCCCTGCGCCTGGCGCAGGGGCTGGAAGGAAGGCTCAAATGAGCGCCCGGTCGGCCGTATTTTCAATCGGACTGCTCTGGACGGTCCTGCTGTTGCCGTCGTCGGGATTCGGCGCCGAAACCCTGTCGCGCGAACAGACGACCGACCTGTTCCTCGAGGCCCGGCAATGTTTCCGGGAGGCCCTGGACCAGGCCGCCAGCGATCCGGAGAAGGCCAGGCAACTGTACCAAAAGGCCGCCCTGCGTCTCGAGCGGATCGCCGAGGACGGGCAAATCCACAACGGCAAGCTCTTTTACAACATCGGCAATGCCTATTTCCGCCTGGGAGACATCGGCCGGGCGATCCTGAACTACCGGCGGGCCGAGCGCTGGATCCCCAACGACGCCAACCTCCGGCAAAACCTTGGCTATGCCCGCAGCCGGCGGATCGACCGGATCGAGGAACCCCAGCGGACGAAGGTCCTGCAGGTGCTGCTGTTCTGGCATTACGATCTGTCCGCCCGGTCGCGCCTGACGCTCTTTACGTTGTGTCTGGCCGGCGCCTGCCTGGCGGCGTCCCTGCGGCTGTTCCTGCGGAGATCCTTTCTGCGCTGGCTGGCGTGGCTGGGCGTCGGGTTGGCGCTGCTCTTTCTGGGCTCGCTGGCGCTGGACGGCCGGGCCCGGTCCGGCCAAAACGCCGGCGTGATCCTCGCCGACGAGGTCGTGGCCCGCAAGGGCGACAGCCAGACCTACCAGCCCAGTTTCGAGACGCCCCTGCACGCCGGCACGGAGTTCGAGCTTCTCGAAGCGCGTCAGGACTGGTATCACATCGACCTGCTCGACGGCCGTCAATGCTGGGTGCCCGCCGGCGCCGCCGGTTTGGTCACAAGTCGATAGACGTTCCGGCAAAGGATTATATACTCCGGATCAACTGATCGCTCGTCGTGTTACAGTCGCGGTGCATAGACTTTCCCTTGCTACGGCAGCCATTGAGTGCAGGTTGATCTCTCGTAAGTCAATGAGTCGGCTGATGTTGTCGACAGAGCCTTCGAAGTTATAAGTTCTTGCTGGAAGCCTTAGCTCCAGCCGTTTAAACTTTCACCAAAGGCGCGACAGTTTACTATGGGAAATTCCAGATCCATCCTCGGGAGACATAAGCCATGAAAGGAATCCTTCCCTTCGCCACCCTGTTTTGGGCGGTTTTCGCCGCTGCCGGTCAAGCCGGCATCGTTGACGATTTTTCCGAGGGGGGCTGGATGCGCTTTGCATCGACCCCCGGCCAGGTCTCGGTGGACAAGGGAAAGCTGCACCTGAAGGACGGGCCGGAATCCCCGGCCTGGATCACCGTCAGCAAGACGTTCTCCATCGACGTCGACAAGACGCCCCTTTTCGCGGTCAAGGTTTCGTCCGTATCGGACCGCGGAACGGTCAAACTCATTCGCCAGGAACCATACGACAAACGGGTGGCGGTCGAGATCGACGGACCGGGCCTTTATGTTCTCGACATGCGCAGCCGGTTTGGCTGGCAGGGATCGGTCGCCATCGAGACCTGTCTTTATGCCATCGGCGCCGCCGAGCAGATCACATACGAGTATGTCAAGTTCACCGACCAGTTGACGGAGCAAGAGAAGGATCTCATCGCCAACCGGACGGCGGCAGGAAACGTGAAGCTGAACGTTGCCCCCTTCGAGATCGTCCCGCATTTCAACACGTGTTCATTCTACTTCCAGAGTCCCCGCCGAGACGGCCTGGCCGTGGTCTACCGCACGGTGAATGGACCGTGGCTCAAGGCGTATGCGCCGGTGTACGTGAAGGAAGACGGCATGTATCGCGGCAGTATCGTGGATCTGGACGAAGACACGCCGTACGAGTTGAGAATCGAGGCGGCGGAGGGAACGGTGCTGGCCCAGCAGGCGTTTCGAACCTGGAGCAGCCGGATTCCCATCGGCAAGACCATCACCCTCGACGAAACGACCTTCCCCGGTCGGCTGACCGTCCGGGACTCCGGCTCGGGGCGGGGCTGGATTCGGATCACCGGCAAGAAGGGATTCGTGCTGCAAAACGATCGCCAGGGGCCGCTCATTGAACTGGACGGGGCCAAGTACGTGGTGCTGGAAGGGCTGACCCTCCGCGGCGGCTCGCCGGAGGCCATCATCATCCGGAGGTGCGAGCAGGTCAGGGTCGTCAACTGCGACATCGCCGGCTGGGGCCGGGTCGGAGCGCAGCGATTCGACCTTGACGGCAAGTACTACACCGAGGCCGGCAGGGCGATCAACTGGGATACCGCGATCCTCGTCAGCAAGAGCGTCGGCACCGTGGTGGAGCGATGCTACATCCACGATCCGGTGAGCACGGCGAATTCGTGGTACACCTCCCATCCGGCCGGGCCCCAGGCCGTGGGCATGGACAAATCCCGATCGACCGTGTTGCGCTATAACGACTTCATCGGCAGCGACGACCACCGATGGAACGACGCCGTGGAGGGCGCGGGGAACTTCCACCTCGACGGCGGCTTCGACCGGGACGGCGATATCTACGGCAACATGATGTGCTTCGCCAACGACGACGCGCTCGAGATCGACGGCGGCCAGACCAATGTCAGGGTCTTTGCCAACAAGTTCGAGGGCTGCCTTTGCGGCGTGAGCATCCAGGGGTGCATGTCGGGCCCGTCATACGTGTTTCGGAATCTGCTGGTGAACATGGGCGATGAACGAGGATTGGCCGGGCAAACCATCAAGACCTCGTCCCATGCGAACGGTCCCAGCGCGGTATCCTTCCTCCTCAACAACACGACACATGGCGAGTCCCGCGATCTGAATCTCCCCCCCAACCTTCGCATCGTGGCCAAGAACAACGTCTTTGCCGGCCGAAGCGCCATTTCCGGACGCCAGAGGAGCCCCCAGTCGGAATGCGACTATAACCTGCTGTCCACCGGCCAACCGGGCGACGAGGTGCATGGGATCCTCGGCACGCCCGATTTCGTCGACGCCGATGCCGGCCTGTTCGCCCTGCGCCGGACATCGGATGGAGTGGGTGATGGGATTGCCATCGACAACTTCACTGCCGACGCGGACGACCGGCCCGACAGGGGAGCGATTCCCTTCGGATCGGACCGGATTTTGCCCATCCGCCCCATTCCGGTCTTCCTGGATCGCTACCAGGTGACGTTTTCCGCCTCGGACGCGGCCTCGGCGCGGGCCAAGACGGTCTCGGCGACCGTCCGAGGCCCAGCGTCCCCGATGCCCTTTCGGATAGCCAAGAACGATGCGTTTGACTGGTTCAATGTCACTCCCGAAGCCGGCGTGTTCCAGCCGGGTCAGACGATGACGTTCTCGGTGACGCCTTGCGCCAAGAAGCTGACCGCCCGGACGCTCTACCGGGGGGCCTTCCTGGTCAGGCTGGAAAGCGGCTACTCCCGGCCGGTCATGGTCTATGCCAAGAGCGATGTGGTTCCCGAAACCAAACCCACCAGGAAAGACGTTTGGGTGACCTACATCGAGGCGGAAGAACCTGACGGCCAACGAACTTACACGACGGTCGCCGATCCCGAGGCATCGCAGGGCAGATGCCTCCTGCTGAGCGGCCCAGCCCAGAAGGATCCTGTCGCCTATCGCTTCCGTGTCCCGAAGAGCGGCAGGTATTTCCTTCTTCTTCGCGTCAAATCGGACGCGCCGGCCGGGACGCATGATTCCTTGTACTTCGGCATCGATGACGGACCGTTCGACAGGGCGCAATTGCGAACCGCCGCCTCGTGGGGCTGGTCCCTGGCCGCCCACAACCGCGACATGTCGCTGATCTGTCTTGAGGCGTTCGAGCTTGCCGCGGGCGACCATGTCGTCAAGCTCGCCCCGGGGGAATCCATGCACATTGATCTGCTCGCCGTAACCGACTATCCGGGGCTGTTCGACTAGGCGGTTTTCTCCGACGGAAGGAGCCGTTGACGGCAGCCCCCGCCGGGGCTTGATTTGGAGTGCTCCCGCGACCGTTGAGGCAGTTGACGATTGATCAACTACTGCGTCTTGTGCCCGCCCTGGCGACCTTGGCGCACGTGATCCGGCAGTTTTTTCTTTGCCGGGAAAGGCAGGCGCGGGATAATCCGGTTGCTGGCAATGGCGTTCTCCCGGTTCCGCCGGGAAAACGGGAATCGGTGTTGGAGTTCCCATTTTATTCCTTCAAGACCTTGTTTTCGAAGGGCTAATATCGCGCCGCATCATCGCGCCCAGTCATTTGGGTGTGATTGCCGCCATTGAGGATTATTCGAAGATGTCTAAACAACACAACCTGCGAAAGCGACGAATTGCCCTTTACGTTGCCGCCCTCCTGCTGCTGCTGACCGCATCGCCTGGTATGGCCTGCTTTTCCATCGTGGTGGGAAAACAGGCCTCCGCCGAAGGGTATGTCATCATGGCGCACAATGAAGACGACGATGCGCCGCAAATCGTGAATCATCACAAGGTGGCGCGGCAACGCCATCGGCCCGGCACGAAGGTGCACCTGCGAAACGGAGGAACACTCGACCAGGTGGAACAGACCTGGGCCTATCTCTGGTCCCAAATGCCGGGAATGCCCTATTCCGACAGCTACGTGAATGAGTGGGGCGTATGCATCACCAGCGACAATTGTCCCTCCCGGGAGGATCAACCCGAGATCACCGACGGGGGAATCGGGACCTTGCTCCGCCGTCTGGTGGCCCAAAGGGCGCGAACGGCGCGGGCGGGCGTCATGCTGGCCGGGACGCTGGTCGAGCGATTTGGATACATCGATTCGGGACGAACGTATATCATCAGCGACCCCCAGGAAGGCTGGCTGTTTTGCGTGGTCCAGGGCAAGCACTGGCTCGCCCGTCGCGTCCCCGATCATCAAGTGGCGATGGTGGCCAATACGTATACGATCCGGCAGGTGGACGTGGCGGACCGGGATCATGTCCTCGCCTCCGACGATATCATGACCTATGCGATCCAGCGCGGGTGGTATAATCCCCAGGCGGACGGTCCCTTTGACTTTGCCGCGGCGTACGCGAATCCCCGCGTCGCGGCCCAACCGTCGAATCAGGGACGACTCTGGCGGGGATTGGACTATGTTACCGCCGAACCGATTGAGTATGGCTCCGTCCTGCCATTTTCCCTGACGCCGCGCCACAAGGTTAAACTCTTTAACATCATGCAGGTCTTGCGACATGCCGGCGAGGGGACGGCCACTTCGACCTCGGCAACCTGTCCACCGGAAAGGAGCTGCAACATTTGCAGCGAGGCAACGCAAACCAGTTTTGTGGTG
Source organism: Sedimentisphaerales bacterium (assembly GCA_016930855.1). Lineage (GTDB taxonomy): Bacteria > Planctomycetota > Phycisphaerae > Sedimentisphaerales > SM23-30 > JAFGFX01. The sequence goes on from JAFGFX010000243.1 coordinate 11,371, forward strand.
CAACTACGCCCGGATGTTCCCCGCGATATCGGCATTGTATACTGGACGTGTCTGGGTCCGCCGGAGACCTCGTTTTTTATCCCGTTTCCCCTGGGAATATCGACGTTCCCCGCCGGATACGCCGCCCAAACCGAAAGGCCCTCCCCGGCATTTTACGACGCCAAGGTCCGCGCTGCGTTTCACCCCGATCCCCTGCAGGCCTTCTGGACGTTTGCCAATTTCCGTGAAAAGGCCCGCCGGATGCCGAGCGGCATCAAAGCGCGCCTAGGGGAGCAAGCACGCAAACTGGAACAGTCGGCGCTGCAACTGCAATCCTCGATCGATCGGGCCGCCCAGGAACTCTATCCAAAAGATAAAAACGCGGCGGCGCAGTTATTAACCAACTTTTCCCGGGGAATCTACCTGGCGTCCCTGGAGACGATGGCAAACATCGCGGCGGAGCACGCCGCGGAACATCAAATCCATTCCCGGGCCGCGATTCTCCACAAAAACATCCTGACCCTGGACTCCCATGTGGATATTCAAAAAGGGATTTACGCCACGGCGCAACTCGATCCCGGGATTGACCATCCCAACCTGAAATGCGATCTGGTTAAAATGGAACAAGGCGGCGTGGACGCGGTATGTCTGGCCGTCTTTGTAAGGCAAACCCCCGACTTGAACGAAAAAGGCTACCGGCAAGCCAGACAGGCGGCCAAAGACAAGCTGACCGCCATTCATCGCCTTGCCGAGACGATGTACCCCGAACGCTGTGAACTGGCCCGCGGCCCGGACGACGTCGAACGCATCGTCCACGCCGGCAAGCGGGCGATTCTCATCGGGATGGAGAACGGCTTCCCGATCGGTGACGATCTCGACCGGCTGCCGTATTACTACGAGCAAGGGGTCCGCTACGTCACGCTCTGCCATACGCAACACAACCAGATTGGTGACTCCTCGAGCCCACCGCACCCCTTGCACAACGGCCTGTCGTCGTTTGGCAGGAAGGTCGTCTCCCGGATGAATCAATTGGGGATGATGTGTGATGCCTCGCACCTCTCCGAACAATCATTCTATGACCTGCTGGCCGTCACGAAGGCCCCGGTGATCGCCTCCCATTCCGGCTGCGCCGCCGTCCATCCGCACGATCGCAACCTGACCGACGACCAGCTCAGGGCGCTGCGGAACAACGGCGGCGTCGTACAGATCGTGGCCCTCGATACGTATCTCTGCCCCGAAACACCCGAACGCCGCCAGGCAGTCGAACAACTCCGCGAACAATTGGACATTCCTTCCTTTGAAATAAGAAGCAGAATGACCGAATCCGAACTCGCAACGATTCAATCCCGTCTATCGGAGTATTATCGCCGCTATCATCAACTCAAGGAAACCTGTCCGATCGCCTCGGTCAAGGATTATGTCGACCATATCGACCGCGCGGTGAAGATTGCCGGCGTCGACCACGTGGGAATCGGTACGGATTTTGACGGCGGCGGCGGTATCGCCGGGTTCAACACGCACGCCGAAGCCCTCAGCGTCACCCAAGAGCTGATGCGACGCGGCTACTCGGATGAAGAGATCCGAAAAATCTGGGGCGGCAATTTCCTGCGGGCGTGGCGGCAGGTTAGGGCGGCGGCCGAGAATTCACACATCTGAACTTCACCCCCTTCGGCGATACGTTGGGGGATAGGTGACGTGCTCAAGGCCGCTTGGACCGGCCAAGCGTTTCTGGTGTGGAGTCATTGACCCCACTAGGGTACGTGGGTATTATGGAGGACCACGGGATGCGGAAAAAAAGGCTCAACTCGGAAAAAGTTGGTAAGGAACGGCTCCGCGAATCCGGCGAAATGTTTTCGCCTACGCCTTTCTTTCGCCGCCCCACCGCCC
>JAFGFX010000244.1 GCA_016930855.1 Sedimentisphaerales bacterium
ATAAAAATTGTACCCGGTCGGTTTTCTGCTTTGAGGATGTCGGAAAACGACCTCAACTCAGGAACGTCGAACCTCGAAATGTGCGAATATCATGACATGACGGCCCGCGGGATGGTTGTCGGGGGTCTGTTTCTGGTCATCCTGGCAGGCGTCCCCGGTTGCGGGCCCCGGATCAGTTCCGAGCAGCAACTGCTTGCCTTCAACCAAGCAGGACCCCTGAAACCCCAGGTCGACATGAACCGGCTGGTTCGGGCCCGGATCCCCTCCGATATCTATTGCGCCGTGCCCGGCGACGTGCTGGATCTGCAGATGCCGGTCTCCCTGCGCAGCGATGAAGCGGTCATGGTGGAATCGCTCTATCAGATCCAATCCTATCCGGTCCGCGTCAGCGAAGCGGGCACGATCCACCTGCCCATGGTCGGCGAGATCCCGGCCGCCGGCAGGGATCTTGCTCAGATCGAAAAGGCGATTGAAGAGGCATACTACCCCAAATACGTCCGCGAGCGTCCCTCGGTGATCGCCAAGGTCATCGAGTACCATACCCAGACGGTCTCCATCGTGGGCGCGGTCAAGACACCGGGCACCTATGCGCTCCAGAGCAACGAGATGTCGCTAGTGACGCTGCTGATGAAGGCCGGCGGCATCGTCGAGGATGGCGCCGGGGCCATTCTCATCCGTCCCGGTGATCCCCTGGAATCGAACCGGGCACTGCTCCTTCCGGTTAAGGGATTTAACATCCTCTTCGCCGATGTGGCCCTGCAAAAGGGCGACGTCGTGGAGGTCGAGCAGCTCGATCCCCAGGTCTTCACCGTAATCGGACTGGCGAACCGGCCCGGCACGTTTGCCTATCCGCCGCTGGTCAAGTATTCCCTACTGGAGGCCCTGGGCTTCGCCGGGGGGATCAACGAGGTCGCCGATCCGCGGTATGTCAAGGTGTATCGCCAGGGGCCCGACGGCCGGATCGTCGAGGCCACCTTCAAGATCGTCGGCAGGCAGATCCACGATGCCGCCCTGGTCACGATCCATCCCGGCGACGTGATCTCCGTGGAACGAACCCTGCGGACGGACGTGCGGATGGTTCTCTCGCAGTTGTTCCGGATCTACTTCAGCCTGGGTGGAAGCGTCCGTCTGGTTGGGGACTGATAAAAACGGCTGCTGATATAAGCGGATAAAAAGGAGTAATCAAGGGAGTTTTGAGCCTGTGTCGTGAGCCCTGCCGGAGGGTAAAGGCGTTTGAGCCGGGACGATCCGATCGCCATAAAATTACAAAGGTGGATAAATGGGCATTTCGGATAAAAACAAGCTGAACACGGAGCAGCCGTCGCCGCCGGAGGAATCCCTGATGCCGCTGGACGGCCAGAGGGGATTGCTCCAAATCGTCTGGCAGCGCCACTGGCTGGTCCTGCTCAGCACCGTGGTCCTGATCTCGGCGGCGGCGGTCTATCTGGCCAAGGCCACGCCGATCTATTCCAGCACCTCGCGCCTGTACGTCGAGCAGAGCGGCCCCCGGATCATCACCGAGCAGGAAGGGGTCATGACCCAGTCCAAGAACTACCTCTATACCCAGTGCGGCCTGCTGTGTTCCACCCCCATCATCGCCGCCGTGGTCGAGCGGCCGGAGGTGGCCCGGCTCAAGACGTTCGCCAACGTGGACAACCTGACCGTCTACCTGAAATAGCAGATTACCGCCGATGTCGGCAAGAAGGATGACATCATCAGCGTATCGTTCGAATCGCCGTACCCCGAGGAGGCCGCCAAGATCGTCAACGACGTGGTGGACTCCTACATTACCTACAACGCCACCACCAAGCGAAGCTCCGCCGCGGAGGTGCTCAAGATACTCCAGAAGGAAAAGGCCAAGCGTGACCTGGAGCTGTCGGACAAGTACCAGGAGATACTGAGCTTCAAGGAGGCCAACAGTGCCCTGCTGCTCGAGGATGAGCGGGGCAATATCATGATCCAGGGCCTGACGAGGCTCCAGGATGCCCTGACCGAGGCCCGCATCGGGACCATCAACGCCAAGGCCAACTATGAGGCGGCCAAGCTGATGAGCAACGATCCCGTCAAGCTCCGGCAGCTCATCGAGACCCAATTCAGCCGGGGGGTGTATTATACGCTCAACCAGGAGGAAACCCAGCTGCGCACCCAACTCAACCAGTTGCAGTTGCAGCAGGCCAACCTGAGGCAGAAACTCACCTCGGACCATACCGCCATCGGCACCCTGCAAAGCCAGATCGATCAGATCCAGGCCAAACTCGACCAGATGAACCAGGCATCCGCCGAGGCCTACCTGGAGGTGGTCCGCCAGTACTGGCTCGCCACCAAGCAGAAGGAAGAAGAGCTCCAGACGGCCGTGGACGACCAGTTCCAACAGGCCAAGGAACTCAGCACCAAGGCCTCCTACTATGCGATCCTGCTGTCGGAGAAGAATCGCATCGAAAACCTCTGCGAAATCCTGGACGACCGCATCAAGGAAATCAACGTCACCGAGGATGCCGGCGCCTTGAATATCAGCATCCTGGAGGTGGCCCGGGCGGCCGATAAACCCTCCAAGCCGCAAAAAACCCGCATCATGGCCCTGGCCCTGGTGCTGGGCCTGCTGTTGGGCGTGGGCCTTGCCCTGCTGGTCGACTGGCGGGATAACCGGCTGCGGAGCGCCGATGAGGTCACCGCGGTCCTGGGCGTGCCGGTCCTGGGCACCGTGCCGTCCATCAAGGGCTCCGGCGATGTCGCCGTCTGCGGCCGCCACGTCAGCAACGACCCCATGTCGCATATCGCCGAATCCTACAAGACCATTCGCACGGCCGTGTATTTCGGCGTGCCCGAAGGCCAGGCCAAGACCATTCTGATCACCTCCCCGGCCCCCGGCGACGGCAAATCCACCCTGACCAGCAATCTGGCGACCGCCATGGCCCAGGCCGATCAAAAGACGCTGATCATCGATGCGGACTTCCGCAAACCCATGCAGCACAACATCTTCGACATAAATCAGAAACCCGGCATCTCCGACCTGCTGGCCGGGTTCGGCCGGCTCGAGGACATCATTCAATCCACCAGCCAGCCCAACCTCGACCTGATGCCCTGCGGGTCCATTCCGGTCAATCCCTCCGAGATCCTCAACAGCCAGGCCTTTTCGAAGCTGCTGGAACGGCTCTGCCGGAGCTACGACCGGATACTCATCGACTCGCCCCCGGTGATGCCCGTGGCCGACGCCCGCGTCTTGGGGGCCTTGACGGACGTGACGGTCGTGGTGCTGCGGGCCGATAAATCCACCCGCAAGGCCAGCCAGCAGGCCCGGGACGGTCTCTTGAGCGTCGGGGCGCGGATCCTGGGCGCGGTGGTCAACGATGTGAATCCCCGCCGGGACCGCTACGGGTACTCCTACAGCGGCTATGGCTACGGCTACGGGTACGGGCAGCGCAGCCGCTCGAAGAAAAAGCCGTCGGTCGATCAAGAATCATCCTCGCCCGAAAGGGAGAAGGAAAAGGTAATCTAACGGTCGATAGATGAACCTCGGCCGTTGGATTCCGTCATTTTGCGTCGCGAAAAGCATGCCGGGGCAGCGCCGGGCATCGATAGGTATTTGGCATGCCTCTTTGGTCGCCGCTCGAACACAGTGAAGAATCAGACTGTCCGCGCAGCCGGCGTGGCGATGCGGCCCGGCCAAACGACGAGCAAGAAACAGTGCGAAAAACCGTCTGGGACCATGATGCTGAAACGATTGCGAGACAAAACGCCCACCACCCGATTCGAGACCGTCCGGCCCGCGTCCGTGCAGCCGCCGTCGAGCGTATCCTATACCGATATCCATTGTCACTGCCTGGCCGGTCTGGATGACGGGCCGGCGACCATTGAGAAGTCGCTGGAGCTGTGCCGGGGGCTTCTCGCCGACGGCGTGGGCACCGCAATCGCCACGCCGCATCAGTTGGGCCGCTTCGAGGGCCTCTCCACACCGCCGCTCATCCGCGGCGCCGTGGCCGATCTGAACGACCACCTTCGAGCGAGGGAAATGCCGCTTTCGATCCATCCCGGAGCGGAGGTGCGGATCGACGAACGGATCGGTGCCCTGCTCGACGCGGACCGGATCATGACGCTGGGCGATGGAGGCCGGTATCTCCTGCTGGAGATGCCCCCGGAGGTGCTTATCGATCCGCGGATGCTCTGGGAGGCCCTGGCCGCCCGTTCGATAAGACCCGTCGTCTCCCATCCGGAGCGCAATGACCTTCTCGCGAGCCGGCCGCGGGTCATCGATGCCTGGAGGCAACAAGGCGTGATCCTGCAGATCACCGCGGCCTGCCTGCTAGGTGCGTTCGGGCCGGTCACCCAGCGGACCGCCTGGTATCTGGCCGGTTCGTATGCCGAATTGGTGGTCGCCACCGATGCCCATGACCTCGACGATCGGCGGCCCCGCCTGCATGAGGCCTACGCGGCGATCGCCCGGCGGTTGGGAGCAGCGCGGGCCCGGCAGGTATGTGTGGACAATCCCCGGCGCCTACTTGCCGGCGAGGATATTCTTTCGGAAATGGAACTCGATTCAGGAGCCCCACGGCGATGGCGATGAGGACAGACTTTCCTGTCATTACCGATCGATATGTGCCGACCTGGAGGATCGACGCGATTATCGAAGGGGTATTGATCGGCCTGCTGGCGTTTATGCCGCTGGCCCTGGGCGTGGTGTCCGCCTGGAGCGAACAGGTGGTGATCGCCGCGGCCGCGATCCTGGCGCTCTGTTTGGCGTTGCGGCACCTGCTCTACCGGGAGGCCCGGATCGTATGGACCTGGGCCTATGTGCCGCTGATCCTGTTCGTGGCGCTGGCGGCGATGCAGTTGGTGCCTTTGCCGGCCGCCGCCGTCCGGGCGGTCTCGCCCCATACCGCCGAGACCCGGACCGGCCTGCTGGGCACGCTGTCGAACCCGGGCGACGTATCGGATAGCATGACGCTCAGTTTCTATCCGCTGGCAACGGAGCACGACCTGCGGCTGGTGCTTTCGGTCGCGGTGATCTTCATCGTGGTGGTCAACGTCTACCGCCGCCCCGAGCAGATCAAGCGGCTGCTGGCGGCGGTCACGATCATCGCCGGCGGCATCGCCCTGCTGGCCCTGGCCCAGACGCTCACCGCCAGCACGAAGATCTACTGGACGATCCCCACCTACGGCACGGCGAATGCCGGCCCCTTCGTCAATCACAGTCATTTTGCCCAGTTCATGAATCTGTCGATCGGCATCGCCCTGGGTCTGCTGCTGGTCAAGCTGCTGGAGGGATTCTGGCACCAGCGGATCGAGCTGACCGGCGTCGTGGCCCGGCTGGGCGAGCCGGTGATGCGTCCGATCTGGCTCTGTTTGGGGATCATCGTGCTGGGCATGGCGACCATCTTCATCTCGCTGTCCCGTGGCGGGATGATCGCCCTGCTGATCGCCGGGGCCTTCACCTCGGTCATCATCACCTTCAAGCGCGGCCTGCGGGGTCGCAGCTGGATCATTACGGCGATGACCCTGGGCTCGTTTCTCTGCGTGCTCTATATCGGCTTCGATGCGGTCTACGACCGCCTGGCCACGCTCAGGGAGTTCCACCGGGCCCAAAGCGGCCGCTGGGGCATCGTCAAGGATATCTCTATCGCCTGGACCCGTTTCCCGCTGCTGGGCACTGGCCTGGGCACCCATGACGTGGTCTATCCCATGTTCGATCGATCCAGTATCGCCTCCTTGGCCTCCCATGCCGAGAACGAGTACGCCCAGGCGGCCGAGGAGACCGGCGGCCTCGGACTGGCTCTGATCCTGGTGTTTGTGGCCATTGTCTGGCACGCCTTTTACCGCAGTATCCGCCACATCCGCCTGCCCGTCCGGGCGGCGGCGGCGGGCCTGGGCTTCGGCCTGCTGGCGATTATGATTCAGAGCCTCAGCGATTTTGGCCAGCACCTGCCGGCCAACGCCTGCCTGACGGCGGTCACCTGCGGCCTGCTGGTGACCCTGGCGAAGATGAACCCCGGCTGGGCCGCCGCCGTTCGAGACAATCCCGGCCGCCCCCTACTCGGTCGACCGAGCGTTTCCGGTAGCCGATCGCGCCGCTGGCTCGGCGGGCTCGTCCTGCTGGTGGTTCTGACGGGGCCGTTCGGCTGGGCCCTTTTCGGCGTCGACCGGGCCCGCCGGGCGGAGACGTCCTGGCAAAAGGCCCTGCTCCTCGAGCACAGTCTCCAGGATAAACAATGGCTGGGCGACAACGATGAATATACCGCGATCCTGGCCGATGCGGCGGCGGCCGTCGCCCACCAGCCGAAAAGCGTGGAATACCGCTACTGGCTCAACGTGTATCGCTGGCGGGCCATCAGCCGGGTCTCCGACCCGAACACCGGCAATATCATCATGACGCCCGAATCGATCGAGTACACCCGGCGGATCGTCGAGGAACTGCAGCGGACCTACCGGCGGTGCCCGACCTACGGGCCGGCGTATTGCCTGGCGGGCCAGTTGGAATATTTCATCCTGGACGATCCGTCCGGGGCCGACCAGATCCGCTCCGGCTATCGCCTGGCGCCCTGCGATCCGACGGTCTGCGTCACTACGGCCCTGCTGGATATCGAGCAGGGCGAGCCGGACCGCTGCCTGGCAAAACTTGCTCGTGCCGTCGAGCTGGATGGCCGCTTTTTCGAGGACGCGGCGGACATCCTCATCCACCAGGCCGATCGGCCCGACCTGGCGGTTCACCTGGCGGGCCAGAATGTCCACCGCTTGAGCCGGGTATCCACCATGCTGGGTGAGTCCGCCGAGCACGCCGAGCTGGTCGAGAAGGCCCGCGCCGACGTGGCCCGGCTGCTGCGGGAAAAATGCGCCGAGGCGGGCGCCCCGGCCGAGGCGCACGCCAGCCTGGGCTATTTGTATCTGCGGCAAAAAGATTACCAGGCCGCCGCGGACTGTTTTCAACGGGCCGTAACCCTCGATTACGAGCAGGTGCACTGGCATCTGACCCTGGCGCGGACCCTCGCCCAACTGGACCGGATCCCCGAGGCGATCCACGAGGCGCGGATCTGCCTGCGGCTGCGGCCGCCGATGGCCGCCGCCCGGAAACTGATAGAGGAACTGTCGGTGAGGACACCGGCAGAAACGACGACAAACAAGGAATAAAAATCTGGAGAGGGAGAGTCGAGGGTGGAGAACGGGCTTGGCAGGAAGTAACGGCCGTTGCCGTCTTGAACCGGTAGAGGCCATTTTATAACCTCCGTATCCGCCGACGTCGGCAGTGATGATGTCGCTGGTGCCGGCCACCAAGCGGCTCCGAGGGATTCCGATTTCTCCGGTCTCGATTCTCGTTTCTCCGGACCTCTGACCCAACCGGCGGGAAAAGGCTGCCCAGGGCATTTTTCCGCCGGGGTCAGGGGTTTAGACGGCGGCGTGCAGGCCGCCAGCGCCCTTGTCGATAACCGACGGGGACGGAGTCCGCGCCGACGGCCGGATGAAGAACGCAGGGCGTCTAACACAGCCGACCGAGCCGTCCAAACCAGGGCATTGTAATGCCCGATTTTGTTCGAGTGTTTTATGATTTCGCCTCTTCAAAAGAAGGATCAACTCGGAAAAAGTTGGTAAGGAACGGCTCCGCGAATCCGGCGAAATGTTTTCGCCTCCGCCTTTCTTTCGCCGCCCCACCGCCCTGGCGGGCCTACTGGCGAGGGCGGCGAAAGCGGACTACGGCGAAAACAATGCCACCGGGA
>JAFGFX010000029.1 GCA_016930855.1 Sedimentisphaerales bacterium
AAATGTGATACAGTTAAAGTTAGATTTCGAAACGATTTGAAAATGGGAGGATCTGTTATGTGTCAGTCATGTGGTTGTCAACCGTGCAAGAAATGCGGCCGGCCGATCGAAAACAAGGTCTGCTCCGGTTGCAAAAAACCGGCCGAAAAATGCACCTGCAAGCCGAAGTGATTTGGCCGCACCCGGCCGGATGACGGCGAAGGAAGCGGCCGGCGCGGCGCCATATTTGCCACGCTGATTGGATCAGGGGGATTCGACCGGCAGGCTCGTCAGTGTCAAGAGCGACTGGGCCGGCAAATGGAGTTTCATCCCGCCGTTATCCACCGGCAGCGGCGGGAGGATCTGATAGGGCTGGCCCTTGCCGGTGCGCACCTGCTGCAAGCAGGAAAGATCCGCGGGCAATCCCGTCAGCGTCGCCTCCCGTTCGGCGGCCAGGTTGGCGATATGGCAGGTCAATATCCTGCGGCCATTGTGCCGGCCGGCAAAGGCGGTGAAAAGCACCTTGGGGTGGTCCGAGCGGGTCTCCAACGCCTCGGCGGCGGCCGGGGTCAAGTTGCAGAAATGCTTGACAAACCAGAACCGCTCGGTGGGGACCAGCCGGTTGGAATCCGCGGAACGCCGCTCCTGCTCCACGAGGGAATAATCCGCGGTGAACTCCCACTGCATCGTTCCCTGGGGCCGCGCGTACAAGAGGATCTCCTGATACATGCGCACCTCCCGCAGGGCATAATAAAACGTGCTGTACGAGCGGGTTTGCCAGGCCTGGGCATCGACGCCCAGCTCGGTGACCAGCAGCGGCAACCGCAGACGCTCGGCCAGGTCCCCCCAGGCGCCGTACTGCTCGGGATTGGCCCCGCCCCAGGAATGGAATCCCACCGCCCCGACGTACTGCAGGGCCTCCGGATCGGCCGCCGCCGGCTGGGCATAGGTATGCGTCCCCCTCGGCCCGGTCGCATCCGCCAGAAGCATCTTCGTCGATAGTCCCAGTTTTCTTAGATGGGCCCCGATTCGCTTGAGGGCGTCGCGGTGCTCCTCGGCGCTGAAATACACGTACACGCCGATGTTGGCCTCGTTGAAGGAAAACAGATTCGGCTCGACGCCGTATTGGTCCCGGGCGTACACCAGGTAGGAACCGATGCACTCCAGCAACTCCGGCCACCGGTCGGGCGCGACGCGTCGTCCGTGCTCCCGGCGGTCGCGGTTCGGATCCGCGTAGAGCCATTCCGGCAGATGCCAGATGCTGATGCAATAGGGGATCCGCCGCTCTTGCAGCTTCTGGGCCAGGAGAAACTCCCGCCGCAGTTCGCTGTCCGGCCGGTCCCGCCGCCGCAGGGCATCCCAGTCGGTCTCGGTTGGCGAATCGTTGTCGTTTTCCGGCTCCCATTGGCGCAGCGTCATCTCGGTCCGCGCCCACGCGACCCGCAGGTTCTCGAGGGTGTACTGGGTCACCGGCGATTCGATCTGGAAACAGTAATTGCCCCCGAATCCGTCCAGCCGATAACGGACCTTTTCGGCCTGCAAGGTCAGCACCGCCGGCCGCCGGTCCGGCCGTCCGTCCAGCTGCAGGGTCGCCTGGAAGGATACCCGCTGGTCCCGCACCAGCGGGCCCCGGTGCAATGTCGGATAGGCGGAATAGGAATTGGCCTGCCATTTTCGATTATCCTGGATGGTCGTGGGCAAGGCCTGATCCCAGCGGGCCCACAGGGTGAGATTGCCCGCGGCATCCCGTAAAACCATCTGCCGGGTGCGGCCCGAGAGAAAATGATATTCCTCGGGCAGTTCCGCCGGCAAAACCGCCTGTCGGACCGGTCCATCCTGATCGGTCAATTCACACGATCCCCCGGAAAACTCCTCGATCGGCACATCCAGCCAGAAAAACACGCCGGCCGTGTCCATATCCGCCAGCGCGGCGATCTCCAGGGAAATCTGCACCGCCGCATCCTGTTCCTGCACGATCTGCACGAATCGGCAGGATTTGCCCGGCTCCAGTTCGATCCGACCCCGTGTCTCGCAGCGGCCCGCCGAACGGGAAATCTCCACGTCCCGGGCACTGCCCAGTCCCGGCGACCGGCTCCAGCGCGAATCGGGGATGCGAATATCCGTCTTGATCGCAATCGGATCGCCGTCGAAGACCATTGCCTGGATCCGGCCGTGCGGATCCGTTTCGACGATCTGGCCATTTGCGCTTGCAATCCAAAACGGCAGCGTCGACGCGATACAGAATAGGACAATATGCCTGTTCATATGACTGTCATCCTCCTATAATCCATCGCGGAAATCAAGGATTGGATCAACTCGGGAAAAGTTGGTAAGGAACGGCTCCGCGAATCCGGCGAACTGTTTTCGCCTACGCCTTTCTTTCGCCGCCGGCCAGCCCTGGCGGGCTCTCCGGGTGAGGGCGGCGAAAGCGGACTACGGCGAAAACAATGCCACCGGAATACATCAGGTGTCTGAAATAACATAAAACTCTGCCTACAAAGCACATATGATTTATCGACACGATCTTACCATCAACGTTTTCCGATAAGAACCCAAGGATTTTAAACAACACAACAGAGCACCGAAGGAAACCGGCACGATGGATACCATCACCCAGGGATTGCTGGGAAGCGTTACCGCCCAACTGGGCCTGCGCCAGCGGATCGGCAAGGACGCCTCCTGGATGGCCGCCCTGGCCGGCATCGCCGCCGATCTGGATATCCTGGTCCAGCCGTTCTTGACCCTCAGCGGACGGGAAACCGACGACCTGACCCGGACCGTGTACCATCGCGGTCTGAGCCATTCCCTGCTGATGGTGCCCGTCCTGGCGGTGATCTTCGCCTGGCCCTGGTGGCGGATCCGCCGCAGCCAGGGGAAACCGAAACCGTTCCTGCTGTTGGTCGCCTGTGCCGGGCTCGCCCTGCTGAGCCATCCCCTGCTGGACTGGACGACCAGCTACGGCACCCAGCTGTTCGCCCCGCTGACCAACCGGCGCTTCGCCATCGACTTCATGCCGAT
>JAFGFX010000030.1 GCA_016930855.1 Sedimentisphaerales bacterium
CCTATTTGTTATTCGGTAAGAATCCATTGCCCAATCACGCTATCCCTTGGAAACGGCATAAACCTTTAGGTCTGCCTGACCGGAACGATCGTTATTATCGGCATCATTGTGCCGACGTCGAATGGTCTTGGTTCAAGCAGCGTTTGACCTCTGGAGTGCCGGCGGAATATGTGGTACAATGAATATTTGCGGCCCAGGGCAAGTGCCCCTAGCGCCGCGAGGAAAGGCGATGCAGCCGCACAAGAGAACCCTATTCTGCCTGTTGGTGGCCGGCGGGATCCTGCTGGCGGCGGGCCGGCCATTGACCCGGGCCGCCTTTCGGGGTGATCTCGACGGCGACGGCTATGTCACCCTCCTGGACCTGGAGCTGCTTATCCAGAACTGGACCGAAAGCGGACCGGCCGCCCCCGGCGATCTGGACGGCAGCGGCAGGGTGGATCTGGCGGATTACGCCATCCTGATGCGGAACTGGCAGCAGAGCCGGTTCATCACCGCGAGCGCCTCAAGCAGCGAGGGTAGTGCCTACCCGGCGAGCCGGGCGATCGACGGCGACTTCGCCACCCGCTGGTCCAGCGCGTTTGCCGACGACCAGTGGCTGCGGCTGGATCTGGGCCATACCCGCACGGTCTCCGGGCTGGAACTGTATTGGGAGGCGGCCTACGCGCGGGACTATGCCGTGGATGTTTCGCTGGACGGGTCCGACTGGATCACGGTCCATCAAACCGGCGACGGCGACGGCGACTACGATCGGATCGATTTCGCCCCGCAGCCGGCCCGCTACCTCCGCCTGCGCTGCCTCGAACGGGCCACCGATTGGGGATTTTCCCTCTGGGAGGTCTTCGTCGAGGCGGACGACGTCTGGTCGCTTCTCTGGGAGGACCCGATGGACGGGTTCGATCCATCCCGCTGGCAGAGGGCCAGCCATACCTGGAATGAGAATCTCGCCCAGTTCACCCCCGCCAACGTGACCTTCGCCGACGGCAGGATGAAACTACTGCTGACGAACGAGCCGACCGGCAGCCGCAGTTATTCCGGGGCCGAGTATCGCACCATCGAGTCCTATCGGTACGGCAAGTTCGTGGTGCGGATGAAGGCGGCGCCCGGCAGCGGTGTCATCTCCTCCTTTTTCACCTACCGCGATCCGCCCAACGATCCGACCTGGAACGAGATCGACATCGAGTTTCTGGGCAAGGACACCACCGAGATCCACTGCAACCACTGGTGGGGCTGGTGGCCCAACCAGGATCCGACCATCTGGGACCTGCCCTACGCGGCCGACCAGGAGTTCCACGAGTACAGTTTTGAATGGCAGCCGCACTACGTCCGCTGGAGCGTGGACGGCGTGGCCTGTTACGTGGCCACCGAGAACGTCCCCTGGCTGGCGCAGAAGATCATGATGAACATCTGGATCTCCAGCAGCGTCTCCTGGGCCGGCCCCTTCGATCCGGCCGTCCTGCCGGTCCGCGCCGAATACGATTACGTCCGCTACTACCGAAACAATTGCCTGCCCGAATAAATCACGGGACGGGGGCGCGTCGGTATGGGCTTGCCCCTGACCGCCGGTCAGACGATTACTTCCATTGGCGACCTGGACGATCTGTTTTCCGCGCAACTGTTCTCTCTATGACAGCTCCCAGCCGGGCCGGTACGTGCGGTGCATCAGGCCGTTGGCCTCCTCGCTATTGGCGAACCGGAACCGCTCGGTGTCCCAGGCGAGTTTCTTGTCCACCCGCAGGGCGATGGTGCCCAAACAGATGGTCTCGCTGAAGGGATAGATCTTCTCGAAGGCGGCGCCGGAAGATTCACCGCCCTTGCAGGCGGCCAGCCACTGCTCCAGTTCGCCGATAGGACGCGGCAGGGTCTTAGGCGGCGGCTGGAAGGCCTTCATCCTGGCCTCGGGGATCAGCCGGGGATCATCCCCGCTGAAGCCGCAGAGGATTTTCCCGTTGTCGCCCACGAAGAGCAGCCCCTCGGCCGGCATGTCGAGACCGTCCTGGTCCAGTTCCTTCGGCTTGGCGGGCCGCAGGCCCCCGTCGTACCAGGTCAGGGTCACCGGCGGCATGTCCCCGCGGGCGGGAAACTCGAACCGGATCGTCGCGGCGCGGGGATAGGACAGGCGGTTTTCCTGCTTCTGCCAGGTCGAATCGACGATCTTCCAGTATTGGCTGCGGGTCGCCTCGACGGCGACGGGGCAGCCGAGCTTGAGGATCTGGAAGATCTGGTAAAAGCTGTAATGGCCCATGTCGCCCAGGGCGCCGGTGCCGAAATCGTACCAGCCGCGAAACACCGCGTGGGTATAGGCCGGATGATACGGCCGCGGGGGCACCGGGCCCAGCCACAGGTCCCAGTCCATGCCGTCCGGTACGGCCGGTCGTTCCGGCGGCCGCTCGGTCATGCCCTGGGGCCAGAAGGGCCGGCTGGACCAGTTGTGCACCTCGCGGACCGGGCCGATCGCGCCGCTGCCGATCCATTCGCACAGCAGGGGCGTGGTGGCTTTGCCGGCAGTGCAGAACAGGTGCGTGGCGAGTCGCGTCTTTTGGGCGGTTTGGGCCACCAGACGGGCCTCGGCCAGGACGTTGGACAGCGGCTTGTGGACGATAACGTGTTTGCCCTTCCGCAGGGCGGCCAGGGCGATGGTGGCGTGCAGGTGGTCGGGCGTCATGATATAGACCGCGTCGAGGTCGTTCTCCTGGGCGAGCATCTCGCGGAAGTCGACATACGCCTGGCAGCCCTGATACGAGCCCGAGGGTTTGTTCTTGGCGTAATAGCGACTGACGATCTCGTGGCCCACCGCGCGGCCGCAGCGACAACCCTGGTCGGCCGCGCCCCAGGCCGGGTCGCCCAGGAAGTTGCGGATCTTGTCGCGGATTTCGTGTTTGCCCCATTCCACGTAGTCGGCGCTGGAGCGGTTGGGATCGCACACCGCCGCGATCTGGATCTCGCGGTTTGGCAGCGCCTCGATCAACTGCCGCAGCCCCTGGGTGCCGCAGCCGACGTACCCGATGCGGACCTTCTCGCTGGGGGCGACATACGCGGCGCCTCCCAGCACCCGCCGGGGCAGGATCGTGAAGGCCGCCGCCAGCGACGATTTGCCGATGAATTCCCGTCGATTCATAGGTTCGGACATGATTCAACTCCTCAAAAAAAGAGCACGGTCATTTATACACTATTTCAGACACCTGATGTACCCCGGTGGCATTGTTTTCGCCGTAGTCCGCTTTCGCCGCCCTCGCCGTTGAGCCCGCCAGGGCCAGAGGGGCGGCGAAAGAAAGGCGAAGGCGAAAACATTTCGCCGGATTCGCCGAGCCGTTCCTTACCAACTTTTTCCGAGTTGATCCTACCTTTATTTGCCGGCGACCGGGGTGCCGCTCTGTTTCGAGACGGCCCAGAGATCGCGCTTACTGGTCAAATAGATGGTGCCGTTGGCCACCACGGGGGTGCTCTGCATGGCGTCGGGCATGCGGATCTCGAAGAGGACGTTCTTTTTCTTGCCGGCGGCCAGGATGGTGAAGTTTTTGTCGCTGCCGTAGTAGACCTTGCCGTCGGCGACGAGCGGGCCGCCCCAGGCCTCGGCCTGGGTCTCGTGGACCCAGTAGCACCTGCCGGTGTCGGCGTCGAGACAGTGCAGCCTCCCGGCGATGTCCCCGGCGTACACCAGGCCGTCGGAGATCGCCACCGTGGCCAGGGAGCGGTCCAGGCCGTCGTACGTCCAGACGCAGCCGGTCCGGGTGATCTCGCCGGTCTGGGCCGCGTCGATGCAGTGGAGCATCCCCTTGCCCCGCCCGTGGGCGGGGTCCTGGCCGATGGCCACGTACACCCGCCCGCGGTAACAGACCGGCGTGGCGATGATCTGGCTGGGGCCGATGAACTGGCCGTCGTTTTTGTTGGTGCTGTAGCCCTTGCGCTTGTCGCCGACGTAGTAGCCGATTTCTGTCCCATTGGGGCGTTTGTAATGGGGCGGGTTGCAGTCGTAGGACCAGAGTTTCTTGAGGCGGATCGGTTCGGCCGGCATCTCGCAGAGGGCCTCGAAGGCGTAGCAGACGCCGTCGCCCCCGCCCAGCAGGATCAGCGTCCTGCCGTTCACCGTGCCGGCCGAGGGCGAGGACCACTGGCAGTGGAACATGCCCGGCGCGATCTCGTGGTCATCGCTGGCGGCGAGTCGGCCGGTGTACTTGTTCAGGGCGATGAAGCTGGGGGCGTCGGGGCGGATCAGTTTCTGGTGCGCTTCGTCCATGCCGTTGGAGGTGCTGGTATAGACGAAATCGCCGCAGACCAGCACCGAGCAGCTGGCAGCGTCGTGCGGGCAGACGTCCAGCTCGTCGATCAGGTCGAATCTCCAGAGGATATCGCCGTCGATCTCGGGATTAAGCTTCACTGGGGGATTGCCGTCGCCGGGTAGATACTGTGCTTCCGCCCGGAACGCGCCGTCGTTGCCGTCCTTTAGGCCATTGACGTCCAGGCAGAGCACCTCGTCGGCGGGCGAGATGACATACACCCGCTCGCCGTCCACCGTGGGCGATGAGAGCACGCCGAGATGCTGGTACCCGTAGTGGGCGCCCTTGGGCAGATGGGTGCGTTCGGGGATCGGCAGCTGCCAGAGGAGCCTGCCGGTTTGTTCGTCCAGGCACTTGACCAGGCCGCCCTTGCGGTAGCGGAAGCGCTGGTCGGCGGCGAGCGTTTTCAGGTCGGTGCCGACGAAGACCCTGCCGCCGGCCACGCTTGGGTTGCCGTAGACAAAGGTGCCGATCCGTCGGGTCCAGCGGACGTTTTCGGTAGTGGCCGGATCGATCCCGCTGCCGCCGCTGCTTCTTTTCCTGCCGGGCGCGAACCGCGCGGGCAGGTCCGTCTGGTCCGAGACCATGTTGCGGTCGTTGCTACCGCCCCATTGCGGCCAGTCGTCGGCGCTGCCCAGGGCAGCCAGCCACGCCAGGGCGCCAACGGCTGCCGCGAAAAGGTACGTTCCCTTACGATTCATGATTCCTCCGGGCCGGCGGGCGGCGTCTGTCGACTTAACCTGTCTGTCGCGAAAAAGGGGCGGCCTCGTTATTGACGGCCCGATTATTTGAGGTCGAGCCGAAGGTTGTCCAGGTAGAAGCTGGTCGGTTGGGTGTTGTTGCTGGTAAAGCCCACCCAGTTGAGATGTTGGAATTTGTCGCTGCGGTGCCCCAACCCGGCGAAGCGGAGGGGGCCCTGGCCGGGCAGGATTACCGAGAGGTTCCACCTGCCGTTGTTTTTCCTGCCGACGCCGGCCATCAGGTCGAAGTGCAGCCAGCGGTCGGCCGGGATGGCCAGGGGCGCCTGGCCGGGCAGGATCAATCGGCCCTGGCGGATCTCGAACGCCGGACCGGTGTGATAGGGATTGCCGTACCAGTCGCGCCATTCGAAGTTGATCAGGCTGTCGGCGGCGATCCGCAGGTCGAAGGAGTTGCCCACCAGGCCGTCGCGGTAATTGGTGCGATAGACGTAGTGCGGATTGTAGCCGTACTGCAGACCGGCCGCGTCGGTGATTTTCAGGGAGTGGTTGCCGTCGCCGGCGGCGGTCTCGTCGGTGATCCGGATCGAATCGCCTTTGTTTTCCACGTGGACCTCGGCGCCGCCGGGCGTGCCGCCGACGGGATCGGATTCAAAGGTGTCGTTGATCGATACGGGCGGCGGATCGGGAGCGACCTGGAGGGTCGGCATGGGGGCGTCCTGGGCCCGCTGGATCCAGGCCGGATCGCCGTAGACGCCGGCCTGGCTGTAGTCGAACGGTTTGAAGCCAAGCCTCAAGGCGGGGGAGGTCGGTTTGAGGCGAAAATCATATTGTTCGGGATTCACAAACAACGGATCGATGACGAGGGAATTTTCATCG
>JAFGFX010000245.1 GCA_016930855.1 Sedimentisphaerales bacterium
GACCTGGCCGAGCATCCCAAGGACCAGTACGACGGGGGGTGTCTATCCGACCAGATGTTCGGTCAGGGCTGGGCCTGTCAGCTCGCCCTGGGGTACCTCTATCCGGCCGAGCAGGTGCAGGCCGCCCTGCGCTCGGTGTGGAAGTACAACTGGGCCCCGGACGTCGGCCCGCACAATCAAGTGCACAAGCCCCTGCGGGTCTTTGCCGTGCCCGGCGAGGCGGGACTGTTCACCTGCACCTGGCCGAAGAGCCGGCACCTGGGCGACAACGCCGTCCTCTATAAGAACGAGGTCTGGACCGGCATCGAGTACCAGGTCGCCGGCCACCTGATCTGGGAGGGTCTCACCGACGAGGGGCTCTCCATCGTGCGGGCGATCCACGAGCGCTACCAGCCGGACAAGCGCAATCCCTACAACGAGGTCGAGTGCGGCGATCACTACGCCCGCGCCCTGGCGAGCTGGGGGGTGTTCACGGCCCTGTCCGGATTCGAATACCACGGTCCCCGCGGCCGGATCGGCTTCGATCCCCGCGTCACGCCGGATGACTTTCGCAGTGCCTTTACCGCCGCCGAGGGCTGGGGCAGCTTCCAGCAGCAGCGCCGGGGCGGCGTCCAGAAAGATCGCATTTATCTGCGTTACGGCAGGCTCCGCCTGAAGGAATGGGCACTGGCGATTCCCGAGACCTTTTCCCGGCCCGTCGCGAGGGTGCGGTTGGGGGATGCGGAGATTCCCGCGACGCTGCGCCAAACGCCCGGCGGATGCGTCTTGGTCTTCGATCCGGAAATTCATCTTGGGGCCGATCAGGTCCTGGATGTGGAGATTGCCCCGGCGGCCGCGCCTTGAGGGGATTTACGATTTCACGGGGGGATCTTTCTGACCTGATAAATCCGGATTCAACCTATCGCGACTGGGGGATTACTTAAACGGGGGAGAGGTTATGGAGATTGTCCGCTGATTGGCCGGACCTGGCGGCGGGCGGCCGGGCTAGGAAGCGGCGGTCTGGGTAACGGTATGCATCATGAGTACGTTCGTCGTTCCCGCCGCGCCCAGCGGATGGCCGGCGACCAGGACGATCTGGTCGCCTATCTGCGCCCAGTGCCGTTCCAGGACTAGCCGGTCGACCAGGCCGGCCAGAGCGCCGATATCGGCCGGGATCGCCTGGTAGCGGGCGATCACCCCGTAATGCAGGGCCATCTGGCCGCACACCCGCTGCTGGGAACTCATCGCCAGGATCGGCACGTCGATGCGGGCCTTGCTCAGCAGCCGGGCGGTCGAGCCGGTTTGAGACCATACCGCCACCATCTTGGCGCCCGTGTCCTCGACGATCTGGGCGACGCTGCGGGCCAGCGCCGCCGTCAGGGCCAGGTCCGCCTCGGTGTTCATCTTGGGCCGGGGGATGTCGTGCTGGTCCATATACCGCTCGGTCACCTTGGCGATCCGGCGGATGGTCCGCACCGCCGCCTGAGGGTATTTTCCCACTGCCGTCTCGCCGGAGAGCATGACCGCGTCGGCATAGTCCATAATGGCGTTGGCCACGTCATTGACCTCCGCCCGGGTCGGGGTGGGCTGCTGAATCATCGACTGGAGCATCTGTGTGGCCACTACGACGGGCTTGCCCCGCTGGCGGCATAAGGCGGTGATGCGCTTCTGGATGAGCGGCACCTCGGCCAGGTCCATCTCCACTCCCAGATCGCCCCGCGCCACCAGGACGGCGTCGCTGGCCTGCACGATGGCATCCAGGTTCTCCACCGCCTGCGGCTTTTCGATCTTGGCGATGACCTTGATGTCCGAGTTGGCCTGCCGCAGATAATCCTTCAACTGCCGGATCTCGTCCGCCTGGCGCACGAAGCTCAACGCCAGGTATTCCAGTTCGTTTTGCACCGCCCAGCCGGCACATTCCCAGTCCCGTTCGGTCAGGGACGGCGTCTGGATCTGCGTATCGGGCAGGTTGATGCCCTTGCGACTGTGGAGCGGCCCGCCGATCCGGACCCGGCAGAGCAGTTTGTCCTCGTCCTTGTCGGTCACCTCCAGCTCGATCTGCCCGTCGTCGATCAGGATCCGCTGGCCCGTCTTCACGTCGCGGACCAGGTGGGTGTAATTGGTCCCGAACCGCTCGGCCGTGCCGGTTTCGTCGGCGGCCTGGATGGTCACCGTCTGGCCAATCGTGAGTTCCTGGCCGTCCGGCTCGATCCGGGAGGTGCGGATCTTCGGCCCGCACAGATCGCCCATCACCGCCGCCGCGTGCCGGTGCCGGGCCCGCACCCGGTTGATCGCCTCCAGCAGGCGGGCGTGTTCGGCCAGGTCGCCGTGGGAAAAATTCAGCCGGAACACGTCCACGCCCGTGTCCATCAGCGACTGGAGGATTTCCTCGGCGGCGGTGGCCGGTCCCACGGTGGCGATGATCTTGGTTTTTATCATGGAGGCACCTTCATCGGGAATATTTATGTGATGACGAGTATCGGCAGGCCCGGCAAACCAGCGCCCGCAAAGGGGTTTCTCCTGGCTGCCACCGTCGCCTCGGTCGCCAGGCCAACGGGATCATCCGGCCCCGGTGGCGCCGGTTTTTACGCCGAAAAGCTCAGCAGGGCGGCCTCTTCCGTGTCGTACATCTCGAACAGCTTGTTCACCTTGGTAATGACGAACATCTCCCGCAGGTTCGGCTGGATGCCGCACAGCTTCAGGGTGCCCCCGCCTTCCTCGCAGTGTTTGTTGAGCCGGATCAGCGTGCCCAGCATGTTGGAGCTCATATGCACCACCTGCTCGAAATTCAGCAGGATCCTGCCGCCGGCGTTCTCCTCGATTACGGAAAACAGATCGTCGGTGATCTCGCCGATCGTGATCTCGTCGAGAATTTCCTCGTCCAGCAGCTCCACGACCGCTATGTGCTGCTTGTGATTGACCTTGATCCGCGGCCGTACCATAGCGCCGACTCCTTTCTGCCTGTCTGGCGGGCGGAGGGACCGTCAGGGAATTTTATAGCTGATCGACATGCCGTCGTCTTTTTCCATGGAAGCGCGGATGATGACCGTGTCGTATTTGGGGCTCTTTTGGATGTAGTCCAGGAAATCCTCCATCGCCTTGGCCGAGCGGATGACGTTGTCCGCCACGACCACGGCGCCGGGTTTGAGTTTCGGCTCCAGAAGCTTGAGATACTTCATATAGTCCCGTTTCACGGCGTCGATGAAGACGAAATCGAATTCGCCTTCCAGCGTGGCCAGCGTTTGCAGGGCGTCGCCCTCGACGCAGGTCACGACATTGTCGAGGCCCGTTTTCCGGAGGTTCTCCCGGCAGTCCCGCACCATCTGCGGATTGATCTCCAGCGTGTACAGATGCCCCCCGGTCCGCTCGAAGGCGATGCCCATGTTGATCGCCCCGTAGCCGTTGGCCGAGCCCACCTCCACGCCGCGCTGGGCCCGGCTGCTTTCGACGAGGATGCGCAGCATCATGGCGTCGCCCGGCGTGGTGTTCAGCGGGCCGCGCTGAAATTTCTTGAGGAACGTTTCGCGGTATTCCCGGCGGGTCTGCTCGGCCGGCTGGGCGAAAACCCGCAGCAGGCCGCCCGTCAGCGCCGCCAGTGCCAAAACCGCCGTGATTGTCTGATAGCCCTTCATGTGCCTGCTCTCCTTACGCGGAAAGGTGGAGGGCCGAAGGCGCTGCGCAGCCCGGAGGCACCGCCGGCCCCTTTATCGCCGTCCAGCATATTGTGACCAATCTGGAGCGATTCCGCAATTTTCATTTCACCGATTTTCGCCGCGGCCGCAGGCGATCGCGCCCCAAATCCCATTAATCGCATCGGACTTGGGGTAGATCCTCCCAGCGGGTGGTATAGCGCGGCGAGCGTTTCTCGAAGCGGGTCTGCCAGGGCCGCGCCAGGCCGGCGCTGGCGTAGCGGAGCATATCTGCCGCCATCCGGTCGTTCACGGCATCCAGCACCTGCATCAGCCGCGCCGAGCGGTCGCGGTCCACCTCGTCGAAGAGATTGCCCTGCACCTTGTCCCGGCTGACCAGCCCGTCCAGCATCACCCCCGCCTTCTTGTAGCGGCAGCCCGGCCGATGGAGCTTCGCTGCGGCCCGCAGGGCGAAGCGGATCAGCTCGCCCGTGTCGTTCGTCGCCACCGGCAGTTCCACCGTCTGGAAGCCGAAATGCCGCCGTCCGGTTTGGCGGAATGGGTCCGTCATGACGAACACCGTGATCACGCCGGCCGCCAGGTGTTGCCGCCGCAACTTCCGGGCCGCCCGCGACATATACGCCGCCACCGCCTCTTGCAGCTCGGCCAGCGTCTCGACCGGCCGGCC
>JAFGFX010000031.1 GCA_016930855.1 Sedimentisphaerales bacterium
TGGTGATCGAGACCACCTCCAGCGACACGGAAAATCCGTCGGCGCCGAGGATGTCGGCGTCCGTGAAGTTGTGGTCGAGATACAGGCTGCTCATCCCGGCGCCCACCGCGATGTTCAACCGATTTGATAGGATCTGGATCGACGTGGGTTGGCCCGATCCCTCGAACGATTCCTGATACACCAGCGGGGCCAGTGTCCCGGCCATTCCGGTTGAGGACGCGTCGATGTCCGTATTGTCGGCCCGATCAAAACTATCACTGAAAAATACATCGGCTTGTAAAACCGGTGCGCACAGCAGGAACATACCCATCACGAAACAGGCCGTTACGCTTTTCATCTTGTCAGGGTCCTTTGAAGAAAAAAAGAGTGGAAGGCGAATTGTGCCTTCCACTCAACAAGTGGCCGTAGACTGCCTTTACGGGCATTCGGACGGCGGATACAGACCGCAATTGAGCCAGGCCCGGCCAAACACGGCGAAGTCGGCCAGATTCACCAGGCAATCCGGCTGGTCGCCGTTGGCCCCGCCGCCGGCGACATCGAACAGCAGATCCAATCCCTCGGGATTCAGGCACACCGGCGTCTCCAGCACGTCGTAGTATATATCCACCACCTCGGTGTCGCTCATGGCGTAGTTGTAGATTCGAACGTCATCGAGCACGCCGTCGAACGGGGCGACCAGAACGCCGGAGCGGCGGTTGTTCGAGCCGATCAATATCGGGGCATCCGTACTGGCCAGGCTCGTGGCCGGATTGGTCGCCACCGCCTCGCCGTTGATGTACAAGACCCCGCCGTCCGGCCCGACGGTCACCGCCAGGTGGATCCACCGGCCGGTCTCCAGGGCCGGAGAAGGCAGGGACATCGCCGGACCGCCGGCGGCGTTGAACGTCATGCCGCCGAGCGGGCCCATCTCCCAATACCAGCTGGTCAGATTGCCGTTGTCGAAATCGCGCTTGGTGATCAGGCCCTGATAGAGGTTGTTGGCGCCGTTCCACTTGCACCAGAGCGACAGCGTCATCTGCCCGGTGAACTCATACGGATTCCACCGACCGGCGTCCGCGCCGGACAACGGTTCCACCGTCAGATCCAGCCCTTCGTGGGTTTCCGTCGGATCGGCGCCGTCGACGAAGGCGGCCGGCGGGGGCACGACGTTCGGTTCGGCGTGATGCCCTTCGTCGCTGGAATCCAGGTAGAGCCCGCCCTGCAGATCCGCCCGGTCCAGGGTCCAGTGGCCCATGGTGCGCCGCACGCCCAGATTCGCGGCCGCGGAAGAAACCGCGTTGTCGGGGCCGCTGGCGTTCTCGATCCGGCAATAATAGGCCCCCTGGTCCGCTATTTCGACGTTGTCAATCGTCAGGGTGGAACGATAGGCCTCATCACCCAGTTCCGTCAGCGCGATCGAGATGTCGCCGTCGGCCTCGATCTCCTCGTCCGGGTTGCCGGCCTTGAACCAGGTGGTTGTCGGCGCGGTCACGCTGTGAAAGGCGCACTCGAAGACGACGGTCTGGCCGGCGGGCACCAGGGCCAGATCGGGATCGTCGTCAATCACCGGGAAGGTCGAGGTGTCGAAGGACCAAACGTAGCCGACGATGGTGTTCGGATCGGTGGGCGAACCGTTCAGGCTTTCATCGACCCGCCAATAAAAGACCTTGTCGGCGTCGCTGCCATTGATGGAGACCGGATCGTGGGTCACCGGATCGGGCATGTCGTCGACGGTGATCGGAAGCACGTTGATGAAATTGGGTTCGTTTTCGGCGATGTACAGATAGTGTTTCGTGATCGCCGCGTTCGGATTGCCGCCGGCGTCCTTGCCCTTGTTCCAGCGCAGCACCAGGGTTTCGGCGTCCACCGAGCTGGCCCCGTCGGCCGGCTGGGGCAGATGGGCCTTGTCCTCGTAGACCGTCGCGATCTGGAGGTTGTCCAGGAATACGCCGGCCCCGGCGGTCCGGCCGCTGATGCCGATGTAGTTGGCGCCGGTGTGGTCCCAGGTGAAGATCTGGGTATCGATCGCGGCGCCGTTGAAGTAGATGATCGCCGTCACCCGGCTGCCGGCGTTGAAATCGGACACCAGAAAGTCCGCCTTGATCGTGCCGGCCGCGGCGCCGACGTTGATCGTGTTGACGATATGGCCGTTGTTCCAGATGTGGACGTTTTGGTCCAGCGCCAGATCGACGTACAGGTCGGAGATGCCCTTGTCCGCCTGGCCCACCACGCCGCGGTAGGGCTCGTCGTCGTCGAAACTGTCCTGCGCCGCCTGGGCCTCCGCCAGGGTGTTGCCGACGCCGAAGCCGCCGAAGCGGTTCGCCTGGTCGTCCGCGTTGGTGATCGAGACCACCTCCAGCGACACGGAAAATCCGTCCGCGACGAGGATGTCGGCGTCCGTGAAGTTGTGATCGAGATACAGGCTGCTCATGCCGGCGCCCACCGCGACATTGAATTGATTGGACAGGATCTGAATGGACGATGGTTGGCCCGATCCCTCGAACGATTCCACATAAACCATCGGAGCCAGGCTGCCGGACATCCCGGTCGAGGACGCATCAACGTCCGTGTTGTTGGGACGGTTGTAATTGTCGCCAAACAGCACGTCCGCCGTAACGGCGCCCCGGACCAGGGACGCCATGCCGAGAACCGACAGCAACAATGCCGCTTTTTTCATGGTAAATCCCTCCGCCAAACCTATGAGTTTAATCCGCACGGATACCGCATGACTGTCTCACACGGCATGTACAGGCTCTTGCCGTCGAATTGTCGTTTTGCACGGACCGCCCGCGGGAAACCGGGATCCCGTTAGGAGTATTGCCGATCCTTCAGAACGCACGTCAGCGATGTGGCGCGGGAATAGGGCCTGTGCTCTTGCCGCATCGTTCCGATGGGCGGCTCCCTATTTTCTGCGGCGCAGCAGCAACGTGCCCAGCCCCAGCAGTGCCAGTGTCGCCGGTTCCGGGATGGCCGCGATCTGGAGGTTGTCCAGGAACACGCCGGCCCCGGCGGTCCGGCCGCTGATGCCGAGATAATTAGCGCCGGTGTTGTCCCAGGTGAAGCTCTGGGTATCGATCGCAGCGCCGTTGAAATAGACGAGGGCCGTCACCGAACTGCCGGCGGCGAAATCGGTCAGGAGAAAGTCCGCCTTGATCGTGCCGGACGCGGCGCCGACGTTGATCGTGTTGACGATATGGCCGTTGTTCCAGATGCGAACGTTTTGATCCAGCGCCAAATCGACAAACAGGTCGGAGATGCCTTTATCCGCCTGGCCCACCACGCCGCGGAAGGGAAATGCGCTATCGAAGCAGTCGGCAGCAGCCTGGGCTTCGGCCAGCGTATTGCCGACGCCGAAGCCGCCGAAGCGGTTTGCCTGGTCATTCGCATTGGTGATCGACACTACGTCCAATGACACCGAAAATCCGCCCGCCAAAAGAATGTCGGCGTCCGTGAAGTTGTGGTCGAGATACATACTGCTCATCCCGGCGCCCACTGCGACATTCAATTGATTTGACAGGATCTGGATCGACGACGGCTGGCCCGATCCCTCGAACGCCTCCTGATACACCATCGGGGCCAGGGGGCCGGACATCCCGGTCGAATCGGCGTCGATATTCGTATTGTCAGGCCGATCGAAACTGTCGCGGAACATCACCGCCGCGTTAGCATCGACGGCCCCCATCAACAGAACCAACATTGAAATGACTACCCATTTTCCTCTCATTTTTCACACCTCCAGAACGCGTACCTTGCCGTTTCCCATCTGCCATGAATCCCCTGGCCCAGCTACACCGCTAGACTTGTTCATATCGTATCACATATGGCTCAAAACTGCAAGGTTTTCATATCGAGGGAATCCACGGCCGTCCGGTTATAAGTCGAATAACAGCAGTTACTTGCATAACATGGCGTCTGGATTCCCTCCCCGGTTTGCCCCAGGGAATGTTTTCGAGGGGCGATTCTGATCCACATGGCCGATGGTGCGGCCTCGCCTTGAGGGGGGGCCGCCAGGATGCGCCGGGCAGCTTGAATCCTCCTGTTTCGGTTTGGTCAATCCTTCTGTTGGTAGTACAAGACCAGAGAGCCGGGCGCTTCCGGGATCTGCACGTTGAAATCCGCCAATTCCCTGCCCTTCACGCGCCGTCTGTTCTCTGATCCCTCGAAGCCGACTTCATAGGCGGCATCGGGATTGAGGCCCCGGAGCCGGACGGCCTTTTCCGGCTCGAGGTTCCTTCCCCGGCGAAAGATAACCGCCATTCCACGGTTCGTATCCCGGCGGTGGAACTGGTAGCCGAACCAGAGGTCGTTGTCCGGCTGGTGGGCAAAGAGGGGGTAGAAATCGCCCAGCATCAAGGGGCGGACCTTGTTGTAGACCGCCACGGTTTGCTTGATCGCCTGCTCCTGATCCCGCGATGTGACCGGGAGAACGAGAATGTTGCCCGCCGTCATGGCGCTGCGAAAGGCGTAGGAAGGCTCCAGGCCGAACGCGGCACAGCCGTGCAGCGGCACCCAGCGGAACAGGCCGGCGTTCTGCAACTGCTCGGCGTCGGGTTGGGGGCCGAAACACTGCATGTCGCTGTGCCAGAGCGGCAGGCCGTACCGGCAGCTTTCGATGTCGATGCGCCGGCCCCCGCTGGCGCAATTGTCGATCACCAGGCCGGGATGGCGCTTCTGGAGGTCCTCCCACATCGCGTACAACCCCATGACGTACCCGATCTCGATGATTCCCCGGCGGTCCGGCGGCTCGTTTTGCCGCCAGAATTCCAACGGCTCGATATTGAAGTCCCATCGGATCCAGTCCAGTTGGGCCGCGCGGATCTGCACGTCGATGTAATCGGTCAGCCATTTCCGGGCCACCGGGTCGTGCAGCGCGTAAAGCTGTTTCTGGCCGTTTCGCGCCAGGAGAAATTCCGGATGCTCGTTGTAGATGCGGGTATCCGGCTGGGCCCGCTCCGGCTCGAACCAGAGCAGATACCCCAGTCCGGCCGCATGAGCGGCGTCGCCGATGGGCTTGAGGCCCCGTGGATACTTGGCCACGTCCGGCTCCCAGGTGCCGGTGCCGACGGGAAATCCCCTGGGATACCACTGCTGCGGGTCCATGTCCGACCAGAACACCTCGATGCCGCAGCGGGCGTAAAAGGGCATGATGCGGACATGGGGCCCTTCATACGAGCCGTTCGGATCCACCTCGCCGGTACTGGCGCAGACCGGCGGCAGGACCAGCTCGCCGTTACGCCGGGCAAACACCCGGGACAGCATGAACTGGCGCAGCCGGTTATTGCCCGCCAAGGGGTCGTCGCCTTTCCATTCGATGGTCACGATGCGGGCCGTTCGAACCTTCTCGCCGGGACGCAGCTTGAAATGGGCGGTTTGCAGGCCGGCCCGAATCTCCAGCGACCCATCGGCATTTCGCTCGAATGCCGCCTGCCACTGGCCGGACCAGCCGATGGCGATGATCATGCCGCCCTCCGTTCCCTGCAGATTGAAAAAGGGCAGATACGGATCGGAAGACCGGCCGGCCCGGGGGCTAAAGACGGCCTTTTCGCCCGGCGGCAGGTTCCTGCTTTGGGGCGCGAAACTGTCGGCGCTGTTGTGGTCGCCCAGCGCATAGTGCAGGAGGAAGGAGTCCTCCGGCGAACCGGGCAGGCGGATGTCCAGGTTTCGAATCTCCTCGATGATGTCGCTATCCTCCCCACCGTGATTTTCAAACCAGACGAGCCATTCCCGCGCGGAAAGACGGGGATAATCCATGGCCTCGCACCTTACCGAAAGAACCGCCCGGGGGTCGTGGTAGGTAGTGATTCGTTGCCGGCGCCCGTCATCCAGCGTCGTCTGTTCCTGGGTGACGGACCAGCCGGCTCGTATCGTCTCGAAGGGGCTATTTGCATACCGGAAGGAAAAAGACGGCCGGTCCTTTGGGGGGCCCATGGCGGCGTCGCCGGCGTCATCGGCGGTTGCCTGAGAGAGCAGTAAAGAGGACAGGGCAAACAGGATTCGCAAAACAGTTGGACGCTTCATGCTCTTGATTCCCATCGTATAGGAAGGCACTCCTTCAGCCACGGGATGATTGTATCGTGAAACCGCCGCGCCCACCAGAAGGATTTCCGCTTCGGATACTCGCCGGTTTATCCTTCTTGCCGGCAATATCATTGTGACAGTCATGACACCCAGGCGGTCATGCGTCGCGGCCGGCGGGTGGAAACTAACGTGTTGACAATGTGGGGCATTATTACGGTGAACGAATCCACGGCGGCAAAACCTGCGTTGCCGAAACGCCGATGCAGACGTTTCTGGATTCGATCCCGTTGGCCGAAGGAAAAATGCTGAATCAGACCGTACGGACCAACGGTTTGCGGGAAGGCTTAAACCGGCACGATGCTTTAATGCCCAACGGTAATTCCACCTCAGGAATTGATTCTTGGGGAATGCCCGACGATTGGCCTTGGCGGGCTCGGACTGCTTCGCAAAAGGAGACGTGCGAAACGTTCTTGACGCCGCCGTAATTAGGGACCGGACTCCTTGAGGAAGTTGGCGCCCAAAATCGCATAATCATCCAGGTCCAAGATGCAATCCCCATTGAGGTCGGCCACGGGTCTGCCCGTGCAACCGGGCGTGTTATCCACAAGCTGGATGTGATCAATATCAATGTGCCCCGCCCCGGCCTGCGTGGTGATGTTGACGATACTGAAGAGAATGGCATGCACGTAGTGGACCTCATCGATGCCGGTGTACGAACCCTGCCAGTCCACGTTGTCGTCGTTTCGCAGGTCGATGATGACCTCCCGCCACTCGTTGGGATCCTCCGTCGTGGAGAACGGCCCGATCCGCACGGTTTCGTCTTCGGTTACGTTAGGGGGATCGTTGGCTAATTGCACGTACCAAACGAAATTCCTGTCATTGCCGCCGTCGCATCGTATCCAGAATCGCAGCTCGTCATATTCCGCCAAATCGACATGCCGACAACACACCGTACCGCCCGGTTCCAACAGACGATGCCCCACCACCAGCCATTGATCGTTATCGGGAAGGACGGGATAATCCCAGTTGATCCGCAGGGCCTGATTGCCCACCGCCACGTTCGACTCTCCGGTCAACAGGCTGGCCCCGCCTTGTATCGCAGGATTATCCCGAAGGTACACAAACCAGTAGATGATGGAAAAGAGGGGGCTCTGGTACGCCGCCAACTCAAGATCGTCCAGCAGGGCGGGATCCAACGCGGGCGTGGTGTTGTCCCTAAGCCAGTCATCGGTCAGGGCCTTCAGATCGGCGACATCCACGGCCCCGTCCATATCGATGTCCCCCAAAGGCATCAGACGGCGGACCTCCTCCGGCGCGAGCGCATAGTCCCAAAGGGTGAAATCGTCGATGAAACCGTCGAAAGAGGTATTGCCGTACTGGCCGACCCGGAAGGGATCGCTGCCGGAGGTATTCAGGAGTCGGCGCGTTTCCTTGATGAGAATCCCATTGATGTACATTCGGGTCAGGGTGCCGTCGTGAACGAGCGCGAAATGGGTCCACCGATTCAATGAATCCCAACCGAAATCGATGTCATAATCGCCGCCGTGGTATTGAATCCGCCACCGGTTCTCCGCATCCAGGGTTCGTAAAGAGAATTCCTGCCCGTTGTTGTGGGCGCCGACGTCGAAGAGACCTCCGTTGTTGAAGCTGCGGGTATAAACCCAGGCGGTCACGGACTTGGGATTATTCCCGTCGATGCCCAGATCGGCGGCCGTCTGGGGATTCACCAGTTCCATGAGATCATTCAATCCGTCCAGTCTCAGGACGCGGCCCCGATCGGGATCTTCAACGACGGCGGCACCATACCGGAATACGCCATGATGCGCATTATGGGAACTGTCGTTGGGATCGCCGTCGAATTTATAGAAGGCGACCAGGCCCACGCCGGTGGTGAAACTCCAGCGATTGCCGGTGCGCACGACGGGCCCGCCGTTGTTCGGATCATACACGTCGATCCGCCAGTAGTAGGTCGTTCCCTCCTCCATGCCGGCGGCGCCATAGGGATCGTAGGAGGTCGCCGTTTGCCGCGGTCCCGCCGATCCGGAGGTGAAATTGGGATCGGTTCCGAAATACACATAATATTTGGGATCACCGGGACCGGTAACGAGTTGGGGCGCCTGCCATTTGAGCACGGCCGCCGGGCGAACCCCCCTGGCCTCATGGGCCGGTAGAGGAAAACTCGCGGTCTGGCTAGCGAGGGATAAAACCTGGGCGGGGATGATCGTTTTAGCGATCCCCGGCCCGGCATATTGAACCTCCAGTCCGTAACCGCTGGTCTTGTTGAAGTACATTACAATGATGGCATGGTTGCCGGCAGACAGGTTTATGGTGCCGGACCTTTCTTCCATGCCATGGGTGCCGTTGTTGTTGACCACCAGGGAATGACCGATATACAAGGCGCTGCCGTCATCGGATTGGGTATAGAAGGTATAGTCACCGGGCGTGGAGATCTCGATATACCCGGTGAAGCGGAATCCGATATATTCATCCATCTCCCGCTGATCGAGGATGAAGCCGGTTTCGATGCCCGTCTTAACGGGGGTCAGGGAATCGAAGTCCGGTAGAACATTCCACGTTCCTTCGTAGTACTCGTAATTCAGATCCGCCCGCACCGAGGTCGAACCCAGAACGCTCACCAGAACGACTGATAGAATCGCCAACATTCTCTTCATCGTCGGGCTTCCTATTGGAGACGTCATTTTTTATTTCGGGGCTCTTACAAAACTGTGTCATTCCGGCGAAGGCGGTAATCCAGAAGTCAGGTTGTGAGGTTTTGTTAGAGTGCCTTAA
>JAFGFX010000246.1 GCA_016930855.1 Sedimentisphaerales bacterium
GATTTAGCCCTCCTTCAGGAGGGTGTCGTATTCGATCTCGAAGCGGAGCTTGTGGTTGGCCTCCTGCTGGGCCAGGCCCAGCAGGGTACCCCGCAGCTCGTCCGCCTGGCAGACGGCCGCCAGGTCGATATACAGCTTATAGGCCGCCTTCTCCTTTTTCATCGCCAGGATCAGCGCGTCCTGGTAGGACATGTCGGCCGACGGCTCGACGTCCACCAGGTAATCGGCCATCTGCAGATCGTTGATGTCTTCCGGCGTCGGCAGCGGATGCTGGCCCAGGCGGACCGAGAGCAATTTCTGCTTGTGGCCCCGCTCCTCGGCGGCGAAGTCCTCGAAAATCTCCCTCATCCAGGGCTTGTTCACCGCGTGGGCCAGGTCATAATAAAATGCCGCCGCCTCCTCTTCCTCCCTGATGGCGAAATCCAGGATCTCGCTGACGCTGCCAAACCGTTTCATCTCCGCGTCCTTTCGGCGGGGCAATGAATCGCCCCCTTTTCCCTTCTGGCATAATGAGCGCCCCGGACATTCAATCGCCCGGGAGTGGCCTTTTCCCCTCATTTCCTTGGACGCCCTCAGGGATTCTTTTTGCGCAGGGTGCGGATCGGCTCCGGTTCGGCGACCTTGCGATAGCCCAGCGCCTTGGCGATCTCCAGGATCTCCGTAAAGGTGGGAAACGACACCTTGTTCGCCGTCTTGTATTCCTTGATGGCCATGAGGAACTCGAACTGCTCGTCGGTCATCTCGCCTTCCTCGGCGGACCGGCGCTCGTCCGTCCGGCGGCGGCCGGGCCCCCGGCGGCGGTCCCAGCCGCTGCGGCGCTCGACCTGTTCGTTCAGGGGCCGGGTATCGGGCAGCCCCCGGCGCCGGTCGGGCGCCGACCGGCGATCCGGCAAGGTTTCCTCGGGCGTCTGTTCCTGTTCTTGATCCATAAGGGTATTTCCTGTTCTCGAAACGTCGGCGACATTCCTGGCCGCACTCGCCCGCCCCGGCGGCAAAACGCCGCCGCTCTTCGACCGGGCCGCCAGCGCCGGCTGGCTCGATCCGCCCCGGCCGACGCCGGAATCGCTTTGGACGCCCCGGCGGGCGGGCCAGGCCGACACCGTCGGCCGGTGGACTCAGAAATCGTCTATCTCGTTTTCCTGCTCGTACTCATCGAAAACCTCCTCCGTGGCTCCTTCGACCTCGTCCTCGTAGTCGTCCAGGTCCTCCTCGAACTCATCGTCATCGGTCGAGAGTTCCAGGATGTCCTGGGCCTCGGCCAGGTTCTCCTCCGCCACGAGCACCGCAATCCCGGTCGTCTCCTCCATGTCGTCCATGACCGCCTCCTCGTCGATGACGACCGGGATATCGTGATCCTGCAGCAGGTTCTTGTAATACTGGGCCTCGGTCAGATCCCGAACGAAGATGACCGGCACCATCTCGTCATGTTCCTGATGACTATCCGTGCTCACTGGAGATCTCCTCTAGCTCCCAGTTCGGCCGGCCCCGACGGCGGAGCCCGACGACTGGGCTATTGCGCTCATTCTTGGATAATATCGGGCCGATTGGCAAGAAGAACTTTGGCAAAATTTTCCCGAAACCGGCACAAATTTTCGGCCGGCCCGGCACCGCCCGCCGACCGCCGGCCGACCGGCCGCCAACTGCCAATCGGCACGGCATTTACCGCCGATCACCGGCCGACCGGCCGCCAACTGTCAACCGGCACGACATTTACCGCTGATCGGCCTGTTATCGACCGCCTAATAGACTGCCGCCTACCGGCCCGCCGCAAACTGCCACCCCGTCCGCTAACTGCCGGCAACCGATCGTGTAGTTGCCGCCGGCCGATCCGCTATCGACTGCTGATGAGCCTGCCATTGACCGCTGAACGACCGATCAACTGCCGCTGATCGGACCGCTGCCGGCCGACAAATCGGCAGGCCGGCAATAACAGAAGCCCACCTAACGGGTGTTTCGCGGCAAAATATTGCAATTTTCCCCCATTTTTTTGTTGCATTCCCCCCCTCCGCCCAGCAAAATTGCCCCAGAAGCGTCGTTTGAGTCTTTCTTTTACACTGCAGTTTTTAGGTAACAGGGAGGTTTGCACATGGCCAAGAAAAAGAAAGCCAAGAAAGTCACCGCCAAGAAGGCCTCGAAAAAGGATGTCCTGGTGGTAGCGAGCAAGGTCAAGGCATACGTTCGCTCGAAAGGGATGATGTGCAGCGCCGATGCGATCGGCTCGGCGTCCGACATGATCTACTGCGCCCTGGATGCGGCCATGGGCCGGGCCAAGGCGAATCGCCGCAGCACCGTCAAGCCCCATGACCTCTAAGTTTCACCAGGATCCAGGATATCGCAAGAGCGGTGATTGGTCATATGATACGGCCGTGACTGTGTCCTGGGCGGGATGTAATGGAAATCGAGTAGGGGGCCACCGCCGCCGTGACCCGGCCGCAAGAGGCTGATAGGGCGGGCGGCAGGGTGGACGGAATGTATACTTTCGCCGCGAAAGGAAAGTATTCGCAAGCGGACGTATACCCGCAAAGGGTTGCGGCCGCTTTTTTTGCGCCGGTTGGAGACGATCCAGCCCCCTGCCGCCCAAAGGTCATTTGCCAAAATGCCAAATCGGCCCAGGACGGTTGAAACGACAATCTGACCAACCAGGCCGGTTGGAACCTTGCTCCCAGCGGTTTACCCGCACCGCCCAAGCGGCGGTCGAAGCCGGTAAAACCAGCGGAATGGTCCTATCGACCGGCAAAAAGGGCATTCCACCTCGACGGCGGGCAGGGCAATTCACATCCACATTGTTATTTTCCGCGGAAATAAACGTCCGATTCCCCCCATCGTGCGAGCACCGGCCTCCCCCGCCTGACCACGCCAGCCGCAGTCGATAGATCGATCCGACGAGGTGTTCCGCCAGACCGACGCCGTGGTGGTCCGCCAAGTGGATTTTACTCAAGCCACCCTACCTCAAACGATCCGGCGGGCCGGCGCAGTGGCATACTGATTCTACTCTGGCCCCTCTGTGTCAAGCGATCCGGCGGATTGACCACAGGCGAGCGGCCCAGCCGGTGTATTGGCGGGCCAAGAGCAGTCCCGACCGGATCGGATTCATCGCCGTCGTGCCAAAAGGAAAGGCCACGTCCCCATCGCCTTCGGGCAGGGGCACTTGGCCGCCGGCGAAGGTGATGTTATCCAGGACCTGCCCCAACGATTCCGGGCAGGGCCAATTGACAACCTGACCAGACAGACGCCCTATTGCGAGCTGGACGGAGGTCTGTCGTCGGCGGGCACTTGGACGGTCTGTTTACAGCGGGGACATCGCCCCGTGCCTCCGGCGATCTTCCGCGGGGCCTTGATCTGGTGGCCGCAGGCCGGACAGGCAAACCGGATGTAATAAGAGACCACCCGGTCCGACTGCGGCGGTGTCTGGGGTGTCTGGGGTGTCTGGGGCCGCTGTGGCCGCGGCGGCCGTTGGGCGGATGAGCCCGCGCGGGTGGCATCGCCGGCCGCGGGCGGCTGGTCGCTGGGGCCTGAGGCGGACGGCGAACGGCTCTGCTCGTGCAGGGCGGGAAAGGCCAGATCGGATCGGCCGGCAGGATGGGCCGATGGTCCTGATTCCGGACGGGCCGCTGAACCAGACGACGGACGGGCCGGAGGTCTCTGAGCCAGGGGCTTCGGCTTGGCCCCCACCGGCTGGATCGCCATCCAGCCGCCGGAATCATCGGCCGCCTCCGCTCCACCTGCCGATCCCGAGGCCGGCACAAAGGCGCTGACCTTGTCTTCCTGAGGGATCTGCCAGCCCAGCACCTCCAGCAGCGATTTTTCCAACTCGTCCATCCTGACCCACTTGACCTTCAGCAGCAAAATCGCCAGGCCGACG
Source organism: Sedimentisphaerales bacterium (assembly GCA_016930855.1). Taxonomy (GTDB): domain Bacteria; phylum Planctomycetota; class Phycisphaerae; order Sedimentisphaerales; family SM23-30; genus JAFGFX01. The sequence goes on from JAFGFX010000246.1 coordinate 3,863, forward strand.
CCGGCGGCAAAGCCGCCCAGGTGGGCAAAGTAGGCCACGCCGATGCCGTCGGAGAACGCCCCCCAGATGTCGAACGCCAGCCAGAACAGGATCATCCAGTAGCTGTCGACGTGAAAGGTCCGGCCGAAGGGAAAGAAAAAGAACCAGACGCAGCTGATGGAATTGATCGGATACCACACCAGGTACATCCCGACGATGCCGTTGATGGCGCCGCTGGCGCCCACGACCGACACGTCGTCGCCGACGAAGAACACGTGGGCCGCCCCGGCCAGGACGCCCAGGACGATGTAGATCAGCAGGAAACGAAGGTTGCCGACCTTGGCGCACACGGCGTTGCCGAAGACCCAAAGAAAGATCATGTTGCCGGCCAGGTGCAGGATCCCGCCGTGCAGCCACATGTAGCCGACCAGGCCGACGGGGTTCCAACCCTCCAGGACGAATCGATCCAGCGGACCGGCCGGTTCCGGTTCAGTCGGCGACGACGACGGAATAGCGGCGGGCCCGCCGTCCGGATCGGCCGGAAGATACGGCTCCCGCGGATCCGATTGCCCGGAATCCGGCTCGAATGCCTCCGGCGCCATCGGTTCGGTCTGATAATAGTCCGGCTGGCCGGGCTCCTCGTCCTCCGATTGGCGGTCCATGACGGCGAGCTGGACGATAAAGACGGCGATGGTGGCCGCCAGGACCAGCCAGTTCATGTAGGGCGTCCGGGCCAGCGGGACATCGACCTGGTAGGGAATAATCACCGGATTCCGCTCCTTGCCTTATAATCCGTTATCCCGCCGGCGCTACGGTCAGTTAGCCGCACGGGCGAAACCGGATGCCTGACAGTAAAGATACCCGCAAAACGACACGCGCCTCGACGGAGCCCATTTTAGCCCCAGGCAAGAGATTGTCAATCGCGGATTCGACTTCCATGGGGAATACAAAGTAACTGGATAAAAGACAATGGGTTGGCGACGGTGCGTATCGCACCCATAGATCGCCGCGAGGTGGCATAGCCACCCATTGATCGCCGCGGGTCGCTCGCCGCGACGGGCAATTCGCCGCGGGCGCGGTTGGTGATTCGACGGTTCATTCTGAACCTGCCTGGCTGCGAGACGAGCAGCATCCATTTCGGAGCAAGGTACGAACATAGCAAGATGGCAGCATAAGTCCGCGAATATATTAATCCGTGTAATCCGTGAAATCCGTGGTTTCATTTTCTTGTCGAGGTGGCACGGCCACCCTTTGTTCGACGCGGTCGCTTGCCGCGACCGGCAAATCGCCGCGGGCGCTAGGAAGTTACGACGCTCCCGCTGGTTGCTTCGTTTTGGCGAGATTGATTGCGATAGCAGCAGAAAGTCAATTCGTGTGCGTCGCCGACTTTGCCGACGCGCCGGCAGGTTTTTTATAATGTCCACGTTTGGTGTTCAAAATGACATTATATTGATGTGTGCTTGCGAAGACCACCCCCAAGCTCCCGTTGGTCGCTTGGCGGTGCCACCCGACGTAAAGGTAATCAATGAAACAAGACGGTACGCGTAGCACAACCGAAGGTAAGGATGTGCCATGCCCGCTGTTATCTTGTCAATCCTGTTATCCTGTCTAAAAATCTTTGCGTCTTCGCGCCTTGGCGTGAGTCATTTGCCCGTCGCGACAAGCGCCCGCGGCAATCTGTCAATGCAATTCGCACCCCATCCACAAGCTGTGCTTGTGGCTGCCACCCTGAATCTCGCCAAATGAGCAGGTTCAGAATGAACCGTCAATAAAACACATTTTAGCCCGCGTCGATCTATAGGTGCGATTCGCACCTCGCCAAAACGAAGCGACCAGCGGGAGCGTCGAAAGTGACGGCAGATCGCGGCGAACAAGAGGTGGCGATGCCACCCGACGGGGGTTACTTTTCGCCTGCCAGGATCTCCACGATATTGAAGGCGTGGTCCTTGATGCGGCGGTAGGCGTTGAGCATGTCGGTATAGATCAGGCTCAGCAGCGGCGTGGCCAGGCCGGACTCCACCCGGTCCAGGTGGGCCGAGCGGTACTTCTTCATCAGGTGGGTGATCGCCTTGGCCTGGGTCAGGCCGGCGGGCAGGATCTCCTTGTTCTCGGCCTGGACGGCAAGGTTGACGAAGTGGATGTACTCGGCGACCTTGCCGTGCAGATCGAGAACCTCCCGGAGACCATCCACCGTCATCTGCTGGTTCGTGTTGCGGGTCTTCAATATCAGCTTCAAGATATTGGTGATGTAGTCGCTGATGGACTCGTACTCGTCCGCCATCCGCAGCTGCTTGCGACCCCGCTCCATGACGTCGTGGGGAACGGTGCCGGTCATCAGATTGCCCAAAAACTCGACGATCTCCTTTTGGGCCAGATCGTGATGCTTTTCCAGCTCGAAGATCCGCTCCTCGTTCCTCTTGTCGACGTCCTGGCCGTTCTGGGACAGCTTCAGCAGCGAGAGCATCTGCTCGACCTCCTCGCCCATGCGCAGGATCTCCTTTTGGGACTGCTGAATCCCGATCACGGGGGCGTCCAACATGCGGACGTCCAGAAACTTCAGGTGGGGCACTTCCACGTACTTCTTTTCCGGGGCCAGAAAGACCAGCAGCCTGGCCAGAACGGTCACCAGGGGCATAAAGATGATGGCATTGGTGATGTTGAAGCCGCTGTGGGTGGCGGCGATGGCTCTCATGGCGTAGGGAAACGACTCGACGCCGTCCTGGACCACCGGAGTGGCCGGGTCGACCCCGACAATCCATTGGATGAAGGACAGGTACAGATGAAAGATGGTGGTGATCCACAACACCCCCAGGATGTTGATCACGGTGTGGGCGTAGGCGGCCCGCTTGGCGTTGGTCGAGGCGCCGATCGAGGCCAGCAGGGCCGTGACGGTCGTGCCGATGTTCTCGCCCAGGACCAGGGCCGCCGCCGTGGGGAACTGGATCACGCCGGTGGCCGCCAGGCCCATGGTAATCCCGATCGTGGCCGAGGAGGACTGCACGATGGCGGTCAGGGCCGCCCCCACCAGGCAGCACTTCATCACGCCAAAGTATCCGTCGGGCGTGAAGCGGCTGAACCATCTCTCGAATTCCGGGATCTCCTTGAGCGGGGCGAATCCGGTCTTCATCAACTCCAGGCCGAAAAAGACCATCCCCAGACCCAGAAACATCGTGGCGATATACCGGACGCGCTCCCGCTTGGAAAACAAAAAGAAAAAGGCGGAAATTCCCAGCAGGGGCAGCCCGTAATGACCGATCTTGAGCACCAGGATCCAGCCGGTGATGGTGGTGCCGATATTGGCGCCCAGAATGACCCCGATGGCCTGCTGCAGCGTCATCAGGCTGGCGTTGACCATGCCGACCACCATGACGGTGGTGACGGAACTGGACTGGATCAGGCAGGTGATCGCGGTGCCGACGCCGCAGCCGATCAGCCGGTTGTCGGTGACGGCCTTGATGAGCTTGCGGATCTTCTCCCCGGCGACCGCCTGCATCCCCTCGGACATGTTCTTCATGCCCAGCAGGAATATGCCCAGGCCCCCCACGACGCCGAAACCGATCTGCGTACCCAGCTGTAAATTCACCAGTCCACCTGTCTCTAGCCCGGATATTTACTGCAAATCATTTTGCGACAAGATGTTATATTTCTTGTCGCCCCATGATCTACACAAGGCGTTCATTATAAATATAACAGGACCAAAAATTCAACGGAATTACCGGCCGAGGATTGCCCGGCGAATGCAGCGCCGAGACCGGACCGGGAATGGTCGCTCCGGCCAAGGTCCCCCTCGCCTGGGACGCTCCCCGCCGCCGACGTCGAGACCCACGGATCATCAGGGGCAACATCCCCCGGACCGGTTTGTCGGTGGCCTCCGTGATTGCGATACTCATGGTGGGGCGTCGCACCAAACCGTCACGGCCGGCGCAGATCCGTACGTTGCCACGCCGGGACGATATGTCTTTCTTGGGTGCCGCCGCCGCCCATGGCGCCCCTAGGGCGGGCATTTGGCGCAGATCGAACGGAACAGGGTGGTGCTCAGGTAGCGGTCGCCGCGGTCGCAGATGATGGTGACGACCGTGCCGCGCTCCAGGCGGCCGGCGATCTGCAGGGCGGCGGCGACGTTGGCGCCGCTGGAGATGCCGGCGAAGATGCCCTCCTCGACGGCCAGGCGGCGGGCGGTCTCGAAGGCGACGCCGTCCGTCATGGAGATGATCTCGTCCAGCCGCCCCGGCTCGTAGATCGCCGGCACGATGGCCTCGCGCATGTTCTTGAGGCCCTGAATGGCGTGGCCGGCCTCCGGCTCGACGCCGGCGATCCAGACGCCGGGGACCTTCTCCTTGAGGTAACGCGACATGCCCATCAGCGTGCCGGTGGTGCCCATGCCCGTGACGAAGACGTCGACGGCCCCGCCGGTCTGGGCGTAGATCTCCGGCCCGGTCGTCTCGTAATGCGCCAGCCAGTTGTGCGGATTGGCGAACTGGTTGGGCATGAAATACCGGTCCGGCTGCTCCGAGAGCATCCGGTGCGCCTGGCGGATGGCGCCGTCGGTGCCCTCGCGGGCGGGCGTCAGAACGACGCGGGCCCCGAAGGCCTCCAGCACGTGCTGCCGCTCGCTGCTGACGCAGGCCGGCAGGGTGAGCGTGACCGGGTAGCCCATGGCCGCCCCGATCATGGCCAGGGCGATGCCGGTGTTGCCGCTGGTCGGCTCCAGGATGATCCGGCCGTTGCCCAGGAGGCCCTCCTGGCGGGCCTTCTGAATCATGGCCAGGGCCGGCCGGTCCTTGATCGAGCCGCCGGGATTGTTGCCCTCCAGCTTGGCCAGGACGCGGACCTGCCGGTGGGGATTCATCCGCGTAAGCTCCACCAGCGGCGTATTGCCGATCGATTCCAATATATCCATGGGATCACTCTCGGCTGCGGGCCCGGGCATGACCGCCGCACGGCGGACCGGACCGTTGCCAGGGCATGACATTACAGACCCATTATACATCCGGCCGGCCGGGAAAGGCAAGGCCCCTTCCGGCGGGTTTGCCGGGATGTTCCCCGGCGGCGCCCAAAGCGGGTAAATTCCGTTGCCTTTTTGGCCGATAGCTATTCTGATACGCCGTATCGACCGGTGAAGTAAAAATCCAGGGGATATTGACGCAGAAAGGAATCCGAAATGGCAGACGTATCGATCAGTCCCGACGGCAAGCAGTATCCGATACCCCAGGCCTCGGAATACGCCGCGGAGTTTGAACGGGTCCGGGCCCTGGCCGAGGCGGCCCGCGGCGAGGGCAAGGAGGTGGTCGTGGTGATGGGCGTGGGATTCGTCGGCGCCGTGATGGGCGCGATCGTCGCCGACACGGTGGACAAGGCCACCGGCAAGCCCAGCAAGTTCGTCATCGGCTGCCAGCGGCCCAGCCCCCGCAGCTACTGGAAGATCCCCCTGCTCAACCAGGGCATCGCGCCGGTCAAGGCCGAGGACCCCGAGGTCGAACCGATGATCGCCCGCTGCGTCAAGGAAAAGAAGACGCTGATCGCGACCTACAATTCGGATTGCCTGGCCCTGGCCGACTGCGTGGTGGTGGACGTGCAGTGCGATTACGCCAAGGGCAGCCTGGGCGATATGCGGACCGGGGAAACGGAGATGAGCGCCCTGGAGGCGACGATGCGGACCATCGGCCAAAAGGTGCCGCCGGGCTGCCTGGTGCTGATCGAGACCACGGTGGCGCCGGGCACGACGGAGTTCGTGGCCTACCCGATCATGAAGAAGGCGTTCAAGCAGCGCGGCCTTCAGGCCGAGCCGCTGCTGGCCCACAGCTTCGAGCGGGTGATGCCGGGTAGGGAATACGTCTCGAGCATCCGGGACTTCTGGCGGGTCTGCGCCGGCTGCAATCCGGCGGCCCGCCGGCGGGTGGAGAAATTCCTGCACGAGGTGCTCAACACCGAGCAGTTCCCGCTGACGGTGATGGACCGGCCCATCGAGTCGGAAACCACCAAGATCGTCGAGAACTCCTACCGGGCGACCATGCTGGCCTACCTGCACGAGTGGAGCCTGTTCGCCGAACGCAACGGGGTGGACCTCATCAAGGTGATCCAGGCCATCAAGGTGCGGCCCACGCACAGCAACATCATCTTTCCCGGCCCGGGCATCGGCGGCTACTGCCTGCCCAAGGACGGCGGGCTGGGCTACTGGGCCTACAAGCACATCCTCGGCTTCGAGGACGGCGACGAGGTGTTCCGCCTGACGCCGATCGCCATCGACATCAACGACACCCGCGGCCTGCACGCCGCCGAACTGACCCGGGACGCCCTGCGGAACATGGGCAGGTACATCGCCGGCTCGCAGATTTTGATCTGCGGGGCCAGCTACCGCCAGGACGTCGGCGACACCCGCTACAGCGGCTCGGAGATCGTCGCCCGCAAACTCAAGGAGATGGGCGCGGACATCCACGTGCACGACCCCTACGTCAAGCACTGGTACGAGCTGGAAAGCCAGGACACCTATCCGGCGCCGGGCCACTCGCTGAGCCGCTTCTTCCGCAACCAGGACGAGCTGGTCGGCGTGCATCCCAGCCAGGATCTGCCCGCGGCGCTGGCGGACATGGAGGCGATGATCCTGGCGGTGCCGCACGCGCCGTACCTGGAGCTGAAACCCGAGGACGTCGTCCGCTGGGCCGGCGGGCCGCTGGCGGTGGTCGACTGCTACGGCATCCTCTCCGACGAGACGATTCGGCGCTACTTCGAGCTGGGCTGCGAGGTCAAGGCCCTCGGCCGCGGCCACATCCAGCGAATCAAGGAGCAGGTCCGCAAGCAGCCCCGCTGACGGGCGGCCGGACCACCCTATCGCGGCGCGGCAGCGCGGGGACGAACTTCGTCCGGGACACTCCATTCATTGTCCGGCAATTCCAACACCGGAACGAGTGGCCTGTCCGCGCGGATCATGTTCCTTCGGGCTGGTCGTAGGGCTCGATGTGGACGATGACGTCGAGGATCTGGCCGTCGGAGGCGAGCAGGGTCCGCTTGACGGCCCTGGCGATGTCGTGGCCGGCACGGACGGTCAGCTCCGGATCGACCTGGATATGCAAATCGACCTGGAGGGCCTCTCCCACCTGGCGGGTCCGCAGGGCGTGGGTGGCGCGGACGCCGGGCGTGGCCAACACCAGACGCTCGATGGCCTGGCAGGCCTTGCGGTCGGCGCCCGTGTCGATCAACTGGCGCAAGGCCGTCCGGGCGATCTTGGCGGAGGCGTGCAGGATCATCACCGAGACGATCACCGTGGCGATATGGTCGAGATAGACCCAGCCGGGATGGATCCGCGTGGCCAGGACGGCCAGGGCGACCGGCAGGGAGCTCAGGGCGTCCGAGCGGTGATGCCAGGCGTTGGCGACCACGGCGGTCGAGCGCAGGCGCCGGCCGACCCGGATGGTCCATTGGTAGAGGGCCTCCTTGGCCAGGATCGAGGCGCAGGCGGCGGCGAACGCCGTCCAGCCCGGCAGGGAGGTATGCCGTTCGTGCAGGCTCAGGACCGCCTTGCCGGCCAATCCGACGCCGACGGCCGCCAGGGCCACGCCGATAAAGAAACTGACCAGCGTCTCGATCCGCCCGTGGCCGTAGGGATGATCCGAATCGGGCGGCGCCGACCAGTAGCGAACGCCCACCAGTACGGCGACGTCGGTGGCCAGGTCCGAGAGGCTGTGGACGGCATCGGCCACCAGGGCCTGGCTGTGACCCAGGACGCCGAAGACGAACTTCAGCCCGCTGAGCGCCACGTTGACCAGCATCCCCCACAACGTCACCCGCCGCACGGAAAGCCGCTTGTCGAGCGCCGCGTCCGCCGCGCCCGCGGCGCGGGCCGGTCCCGCTGTCTCGGGCCGCTCGGTCATGTCCGCTGGTTTAGGTTTGGTCCGCATGGTTCCATACGCTCGCGGTGCCAAGACAAGGTGATCCGGCCCGCCGATCAAATCCGCGGGTCAGAACCACGGCGCTGCCTGGAGCCCTCATCAACGTTTCCTTGTCATTGCAGGCGGTAGGCGAACTCGTCCGCGGCCGTTGTAAAGGTTATCTGACGGTTTGCCTGCTCGAAGTCAAGCCGGCGGATCGACTCGCCGGCGGCATCGACGGCCGTGACCGACTGGATGGCCCGCCGGTCGCCGGGCCGGATGACGTCCAGCCGCAGCGTGACGGCAAACGGCTCCAGCTGGGGCAGGGGATGGACCCAGATCGAATCGCCTTGCACCAGGACGCGGCAGGCGCCGCTGGTCTTTACGGCGCCGAAGTCGACCGGCTCGGCCCGCGGGTTCCAGCGCGGCGGCGGCAGGGGCGTTTCGGGATACCGCTCCAGCTCGATGCCGGTGATCTCGCGGCCGCTTTTCCGCACGATCAGGCGGCCCAGCCGATAGGCCCGGCCGCCGTCGTCGTCGCCCAGCAGCCGATAGCGGCGGCCGTCGGCGGGATCCCAAAAACCGACCTTGATCTCGTAGTCATCGGCTGGGTAATCCGGGTCCACCTGGTAGGTACGCTCGCTACCCGTGGTGACCCGCTCGCCCTGCCAGCGGCTGGTGGGCGGGCTCGGTCGGAAATCGCCCTGGAAGGCGATCCGGTCGGGCCGGTCGGATCGCTCGCTGGTAAAGTGCACGAACACCGGCAGATCCTTGGGTATGGTCTGACCGAGCTGCCAGTCGATCAGCAGCCGGAAGCGGTTGCCGCCGAGATACTCGACCTCTTGGGCCGAGGGCCTGACCTGCAGGGCGGCGTCGGGGTGGTAGCCGCGGGCGTTGACATACCAGCGGCCGGGCCCGCGGGCCTGCTCGACGATCAGGCCGCTGCGGCGCTCGATGCTCGATTCGAGCGGGCCGTTCCGGGCGTAATAGCCGCAAGGCGGCAGGACCCGGTCCGCTAGCTGCCAATCGTCGCCGCCGCGGTTGACCTGGACGACGGCCCCGCTGCTCCAGGCGATCCTCTGGCGATGGATGTCGTCCCCGACGAACCGGACCTCGCGGATCGTGTCGGCGGCGATGCTGCGGATGAAGTCCTGGGCGAGGTAGTACTTGCGGACGGCGTCGCGGCCGCCGTGCTCGACGAGAGCGGCCCGGTCGGTCATCAGGGCGTGGCCGGTCAGGATCTCGTCGCTGAGATAATCGTCGCTGATGATGCCGTGGCCCAGCCGGTCGCGGCCGCCCTGGTAGCGGCCGGAATAGCCCACGCCGTGCAGGCTGAACCGGTCGTGCAGGACGGCGTCGAACCAGCAGACCCGCTGCCAGTCGCCGCAGGGGACGGCCAGGCAGAACGAGCCGCCCCGCTCGGTGATCCGCAGGTGCTGGCAGTCGGCCCCGGCCAGATAGCCGGTCAACTGGTCGTGGCCGGCCTCCGAGGTCATCACGGCGTTGTCGCCCAGATAGTCGCGGATCCAGGCGAAGGCCTCGCCCCAGCGCCAGCGGGTCTCCAGGAAACTGTGGTACCGTCCCTCGCGGTCGTAATAGTCGAAGATGTCGATGGACGTAAAGACGTCGATGAAATAATGGCTGGGATCCAGGTCCGGCTTGATGAGTTTGAGATTGCGCTGGACGAAGGGCATTATGTGATCCGGCCGCCAGCGGTAGCTCTGGGCCTTTCGGCCCTGGTTGTACCAGGCCTTGACGGGCTCGCCCTCGGCGGTAAAGCAGATGTGGTCGTAGCTGTAGTCCGCCGCGTCGGGGTAGAAGTCGATGTAGTTGTCGTGCAGGCCCCAGGGGATATCCTGGGCGTCGCAGACCGCCCCGAGCGCGAGGAGATCCTCCAGCGTGCCCAGCTCGGGATTGGGCGGGTAGATATCGGGCAGGCGATAGTCGTAGCCCCAGCGCTGCCAGACGTGCAGGGTCACCATCGTGTCGGTCAGGCCGTAGGCGATCATGCGTTTGATTATCGCGGCGTTCTCAGCGTAGCGGCCGCCCCAGATATCGAAGACGAAGCGGCCGGCCTTCCTGGTGAAATCCGGCGCGGCCTGCTTGTCGTAGAGCGGCCGATAGCGGACGGCACAGTCGAAGGCGCCTTTGACACTCGGTACTAATGTCATTCTCCCATCCATATGCGTATGAAGCGTATATATTTGTTCATTGGGATTTACCGCCAAATAATCCGGTGTATTGGTCGTAGCCATCAGTAGAGAAATTCCCTTTTCAAAATCAAATCCCACGTGGCTGGTGGAGAGGTTGTGTCCGCCGAATCCGGCGCGAAAGACCTGAGGCTCTTCAATGCAATAGCCATGGCCGTAATAGACTCGCGGGGCCTTCTGGTCAGCCGGGGCGAGAGAGAAATCCGTAATTCGCTTTGGACATTGGAGCATGAGGTGAAGTCCGGTAAGATATTTGGAGATAAAAACATCAAGATCGAATTCTTCCCCGGACATACGAAGGCGATAGGTTATTTTAATTCCGTGATATGATTCCATTTTCTCCGTATGGATTTTTTGAATCGTAATAAGGGAAGAGCCGCCGCCGACTTTCTGATTCATAATGGAAATATTCAGACCGTCAAATACAACGGTTTTATTCCCAGTTCCGAGGGCAAGAGTTGAGTCGGCTAAGCCATTCGGCCCCATAATTAGTACGGCAGTGTATCCGTCGTCGAGGGGGAAAAAGCATTCCTTACCAGTTACATCGTCGGAGATGAAATCCCCGGTTACCGCGGGGGACTGATTGTTGGCGATGAGTTGTCGAGCGCGTTGGCGGAGGTTTTCGCGTTGAGTGGGAGTCAGTTGCGGTGGCGGTTCGCCCGCGGTAACGGTCGGTTCGGCCCAGTAGGCCGAATCGCAGGTGGTGTCGCGCCGCGGGCCGGGATGGCACTCCAGGCGCAGAAAAATCTCCCGGCCGGCGAAGCGGCTCAGGTCCGCCTGGCCGGCCAGCCAGGTCTTGCTGTCCGTGTGGCGCTCGAAAATCGCCTCCTGACGCTGTCCGTCGAGGACCCAGACGCGGAAGGTCACCCCGTCGCTGGGCGGCTCGCTGGCACTGTGATCGCGGATGGCGTTGGCGAAGGTCAGCCGGACCGGGCCGGTCTCGGGCAGGCGAAGGTGATATTCGGCATACATCGTCCCGGCACCGCCCCTCCAGGGCGGATGCATCTGGAGGGAATATCTCGTGTCGCCGCGGGTGATGTTCTGGCGGTTGAAGTTGGCCGCCGACAGCGAGTCGCTGCCCTGCCAGCCGACGCCCATCACCTGCCAGGGTTTGTCGAAGTAACACCAGGCGACGCGATAGCCCTTTGGGCCGGTCAGGGACAAAGCCCCCCCGGCGGGCACGATCAGTACGGGCAGTTCCCCGCCGGCCTGATCCGCCGAGGACGCCGCCTGGCCAAAATCGCTGGCGAATATCTGAACGGCATGGGCGGTGCGGTCACCGGTCCGGTCGGAAAAATCGGCGTAGACGTGAACCGGATACAACGCCGAGAACGCCCCGCGGCCGGCGGCGATCCGGAACTCGGCGTTCTGCGTCTGGCCCGCCGGCAGCTCGAGCGGGATCTCCGCCGGGCCGACGGCGTACCATTCGTCAACCAGGCCCACCAGGCGGAGCCGGACCCGGCAGGTCACATCGCCCTGGTTCTGCACCGTGACGGGGACCGCTACGGGTTTGTCATATTCGCCGGGGATCTGGATGTCCCCAATGGTGATCTTAAGGGGACCCTCGCTGACCATATGGCCGTTGAAGGCCCCGCACGTCGCCGCAAAACCCAGCAAAACAAACAAACAGGCGATCCGCTTGTCATTCACAGAGCAATCCCTCCTCTGGCACGGCAAGGGCGGCCGATGCGGCCGATCTGGCCAAAATGGCACCATCGACCCACGCCGCGGGATTCAAGGCCTCTACTCCAATGACGGCTTCAATCGTTTCCGCAGATCCTTGCGGGCCTGGGTGCGGCATTTGGCGTTCTCGTGACGGCGTTTCTCGTCCTCGGTCTCCGGCCGCAGGGCCGGCACCTCGGCGGGTCTCTTGTCCCGATCGAGGGCGACAAAGGTCAGATGGGCGGTGGTGGCGACCGACTGCTGGCCGGTCAGCGGGTTCTCCCGCAGGACGCGGACGCCGACCTCCATTGAGGTGCGGCCGACGTAGTTGACGCTGGCCTTCAGGATCACGTGCTCGCCGACATAGACCGGCTCCTTGAAATGGAGCGAGTCGATGCTGGCGGTGACGACCTCCAGGCCGCAGTGCCGCTGGGCGCTCATGGCGGCGACCATGTCGATCCAGGCGACGATGACGCCGCCGAAGGCCGTGCCGTACTGGTTCGCCTGGTGCGGCATCAGGATGTATCGCGACTCGACGGCACTCTGGCGGGGGGTTTTGGATTCGACAGACATTATCGGACGAACTCCTGTGGCCTCGGACGGCGGCAACAACACCGGATAAATACCGAAAAATCCGGCACGCCCGGCCGCCCTGATCTTGTTTACCCGGTCGAGACTGCGGTCATTATGCCCGCCGGACCCGCAAAAAGCACGAAAATTCAGCCGGCGGCGCCTGTCCGGCCCGATGGATAAAAAGGCCGCCGATCCCGCCGGATCGCCGCTTGGCTCTGCCAGAGGCCGGAGCCGGCATGGTCGCGGGGTAAACGCCTGATAGTACTGATAGGGGCCTTTGCGGGGGATTATCGGACGGCTCAAAAAGTCGGATCGGCGAATTTTTGCTTGCCTTTTGGGGCCGGTGGCGATACAAGTTCCCTACTCGGGGGCATAACGTTGCCGCCCATGAATCTCGAAAAACCGTTCCATAGTCACGCTGGCAAAACATAGTAACTCCCGATGGAGCCAATTCCATGAGTACCAAAAAGCAGGGCCGCCGCCGAGGCCCGACAGGACTATACGGCCAGGCCGCGGGTTTCGGATTGCTGTGCGCATTGGGCGTCCTGCTGGGGCCGGTCGGCCGGCTCGCCGGCCAGGGGCCGACCTCCCAGCGCCAGCGGATCCTGGACGAGCCCTTCCGGCTGCAGATGGACGAGCAGGTGCCCACCGACAAGCGGGTGATCTTCGACTGGGGCGGCTGGTTCCGCAGCAGCTACTGGGCCCTGGACGAGGACGTCGATCGCGGCCTGCCGAACCGTGACGACGGCTATCACGCCGCCCGCTGGCAGCAGCTGCGGCTGTGGGGCTATCTGAATTTGGACGATGTGCACCGCTTTTACGCCCGGGGCAAGCTGGATTACTGGGACTGGAACCACGCCACCAGCTACGACCACAACGACAGCGACTGGGACGGCGCGAACCTGGACCGGGGCTGGTACGATTTCCGCCTGTCACGCTACCAGGCGGCCTACGGTGAGCCGGCCGGCGATCTCGATCTGGCCCTGCGGATCGGCCGCCAGTACGTCGAGTTCGGCTCGGGCCTGGCCCTGTCGGTCCCGCTGGACGCGGTCATCGCCAGCGTGTTCTACCAGGACTGGCAGTTGACCGGCATGCTGGCCCAATCGATCTCCAGCACGAACAATGTCGACCGGTCCATCCCCGGCAACACCAAGGAGGACCGCTGCTACTGGGGGGTGCAGCTGCGCTACAACGGCTGGGCGGATCACGAGCCCTTCGCCTACTACTTCGCCCAGACCGACAAGGACGGCGGCGACGAGTACGTCCTGCCCGTGCCGAACCGGGACCTGGAGTTTTACAACCAGAAATTCGGCTACGATTCGCAGTACGTCGGCCTGGGCAGCACCGGCAAGTTCTTCCACCGCGACCTGCAGTACGTCGTCGAGGTCGCCGGCCAGTGGGGCAAGAGCTATGCCTACGAGCCCTGGCTGCTGCCGCCGGTCGGGAGCCTGCAGGAGCAGGAAAACCGCCAGAACATCCAGACCTGGATATTCGATACGGAGCTGCGCTACATCCCGCGGGACAGCCGCCAGTCGGAGGTGTCGGTGGAATACCTGCTGGCCTCGGGCGATCCGGACCGGATCTTCACCCCCACCAACACGGTCGGGGGCAACCGGCCGCATACCGACGACCGCAGCTTCTCCGCCTGGGGCTACCGCAATACCGGCCTGGTGTTGGCGCCCCGCCTGAGCAACCTGGGCATGGTCCGGGCCGGGGCCTCGACCTTCCCGGTCAAGCAGATCCAGGCCCTGCGGGAGCTGCGGATCGGGGCCAACTGCTTCATTTACCACAAGCAGCAGTCGGAAGGGGCGGCCTCGGACACCCTCTCCAGCAAGCCGAACATCTTTCTGGGCAGCGAGTTCGACATCTACGCCGACTGGCGGATCACCTCGGATCTGGCCTGGACGATCAATTACGGCGTATATCTGCCGGGAGACGCCTTTGCCTGCCAAAAGGATCGGCAGATGCTCTACTCGGCGATCTCCCTGAATTTCTAGCCCCTGGGGCAATTACAAAATCATCCGCCGACGGGTGAAATAGTTGGACATGTGTTATGCCCAACGAGATTGTCGGCGGGCTTAAATATCTTACAGTAATCCGCTTTTAATGGGGCGGTCCGGGCGACTGAATACCACGGTCAGCCTCTGGCGGTGGGCAGGTCCGGACGGCTCTGGGCGGGAAAACTCGATATCCGTTACCCTCCGGGCGGGCGAAATTCGCTACGTCCGGCCGGCCGCGGGACTATAATAAAGTAACAGGCTTATCCTAAAGCAGAGGTGTGCGATGCGATCCAGGGTTACAGGTGTGCTTGCCGGGCTGATCATGCTGGGACTTCTCTCCTGCCAGGGCGTCCGGGACACCACGCAAAATCCGCCCGGCCAGGCGCCGCCTTCGGGCCCGCGGGACAGCGCGACGCTGGCCTACCAACTAGCCGAGCAGACCTGGTGCACCAACGACGACGCCTGCTCCATGATCCTGATGATGGTCGAGGGCCAGGACACCCACGAAAGCTTCGGCGACCGGATCAGCGCCCTGGAGACCAAGGGGCTCGCCAAGACGAGCTGGAACCTCCAGGCCCAACAGGCCTGCACCAAGGGAACCCTCGCTTATATGCTCTACCGCATCGTCGATCTGCCCGGCGGCGTGATGATGCACGTCCTGCCCGGCCGGCGCTACGCCTATCGCGAAGCGGTCTATCACGGACTGATGGAGCGGGGCTCGGAATACGAACCGCTCACCGGCCCGGAGGCCATCGGAATCATGGGCCGGGCGGCCCGCATGAAGGAAGGCGAACAGATCCTGGTGTATCGCTGAGACGATATGCGACAGGACGACAGTACAGTGTATGCAAGGAGAGCCGGATGATGGCGAATGATACGAGAACAGGAAATGCGAAATGGCGGCGGCTGTCCCCGGCCGTGGGTCTCTTGGTGGTCTGCGGGGCCATCCTGGTCCTGCCGTCCGGCGTACCGGCCCAGGATCCGCCGGCGAATGAGCGGGCAACCCAGCCGGTAGCTCAGCCGGTAGCTCAGCCGGCAGCTCAATCGGCGACGGCCAATGCGGTCGCCCTCAAGGCGATCATCACCAAGGTGACCGGCAAAACCGTCCAATACAGCCCGGACGGCGGCAAGAACTGGAAGCCGGCCCAACAGGGGACCGAACTGGGCAGGGGGGCTCTCGTCCGCACCGGATTCGGCGGCGGCTGTGAACTCAGCTTCGGCAGTCATTCGGTGCTGATCATCCAGGCGCTCTCCTCGGTGCGAGTCGCCGACTACCTGGGCATCCAGGGCAAGGAGATCGTCCGGGCGAACCTGCAATACGGGGCCCTGCGCTGCGGCGTGGAGAAAGGCAGCATCCAGGCCGACACCCGGATCAGCACGCCGGTCTCGACCCTGAGCATCCGCGGCACGATGGTGTACGTCTCGTACGACGCGGGCGTTCGTAGCTGCATGCTCGGCGTCGATAAAGACGGGCCCGCCATGGCCCAGGTCTTCTCTGACGGCTGCTGCGGCGATGGGCCCACGGTCGATTGGAGCGGCGGGCAGCTGGGCGAAGGCCGGGATCCCAACGAGATCCTGATGGCCGGCGGGAACCTCTACGAGCTGTACGAGGGGATGCGCACGGATTGTACCCTGAGCCGGGACCTGCGGCTGGCCATCTTCGACCGGGCGGTGTTCGTCACGGGGGATTACACCGCCGGGGCCGTCAGCGCCGCCGAGTCCGAGGCCTACGTCCGCCAGCGCGGCGTCGTCGAGCCGACCGGGGGCGCCACCCAGTTCAACGACGACAAGAGCGTGGAATCCCAGAAG
Source organism: Sedimentisphaerales bacterium (assembly GCA_016930855.1). GTDB lineage: Bacteria > Planctomycetota > Phycisphaerae > Sedimentisphaerales > SM23-30 > JAFGFX01. The sequence continues at coordinate 19,961 of JAFGFX010000246.1, forward strand.
GTCCGCATCGACGAGGTCGATTTCCCCGAAGGAGACATCCCCATCGGCCGGCGCGACTAGTCGGCCGGAGCGGACAGACACTACGCCGCAAGGGATGATTGCATCTTGGCAGCAAAGGGGACGTTCCCGTCAACCGTCGCCATGAGCCGGCCGGACCGGATTAACCATACGCCGCACGAAAATGCCGTATCTTCGCAGGGAATGCGGGCGAACGATGATGAATCCAGCGAGTCGGGCAGCACAAGACGGCATCTGCTCCCCCGGGCGTTCGCGATACCTTTGCCAAATCCCCTCCCTTTCCCGGCGCCGCGCCGCCGGCAAGGCCGGCTGGGGGATCCTCATCGGACTGGCGGCGACGCTGCTGGTGACCCTGGCGGCCCAGCTCACCTGGCCGAATTACCTGGAACTAAAGCTCCTGGACGTCCGGCATCGCTGGTTCCCCGCCGCCCAGGATCATCCCGATCTGGTCACGGTGGTCATCAACGACAACAGCCTGGAGCAGATCGGCCGCTGGCCCTGGCCCCGGCGGCATCTGGCCCGCCTGGTCGAGACCTGCCACCAGGCCCAGGCCCGGCAAGTCCTCCTGGATATCACCCTGCCGGATGAGCAGCTGCCCGAGATCCATCAGAGCGGCCTGACGGACCAACGATATTACGAACCGAACCGCCCGCCCGCGCCGGGCAGCGCCGCGGGCGAGCTGATCGACAACGACGGCCAGCTGGTCCGCTCGATCGAACGGGCCGGCAACGTGATCCTGCCGTTCTATGCCCACTTGCAGCCGCCGGATACGCCTAGCCAGGATTATCCCCGTCCGACGGAAAGCTGGTGCCGGGCCGTGGAGGCGATCCTGCGGCAACAGCCGGCGGCCCCCTTCCCGCAGGTCTATCGGCAGCTGCGCCCCCAGGCGGACCCGCGGGTCCGCGACCCGGAATTCCAGCAGATCCTGCAGGCGTATGGCTGGTCCGTTGGGATGCAGCGGCTGGCGGGCTTGGGCCTGGACCGGCCCGACCAGGCGCCCGGCAAGGGCACGCTGTACCATCTGGGCGAGCCGACCCCCCCCTTCGCCCGCCTGCTGACCGGACGCCTGCTGGACGTCGGATTCGTCAGCAGCCTCAAGGATCCCGACGGCGTGGTGCGGCGGATGCCGCTGCTGGCCGAATACCAGGGCAAGCTATACCGCCAACTGGCCTTCGCCGGCGCCTGCCGGGCCCTGGGGATCGCCGCCGAGGACATCGACCTGAATCGACCCGGCTGGATCATATTGGCCGGCCAACCGCGGCAGATTCCCCTCGACGAGCAGGGCCAGATGATCATCGCCTGGACGGGCAGCGATTGGCGCCACCGGCTCGGCAGCAGCTACATCCCCATTACCCGACTCCTGCAGGCGGCGGACCTCCAGCAGGCGCTGGCGAAAAACCGCCGCGCGATCGAGGCGATCGGCATCGATCGCCAGACGCTTCTCTGGCAGTTGGAACAGGTCCCGGCGGATATCTCCGACCTGGACGAGCAGACCCGAAAGTTAATCGAGCTGCGCCGCATCCAACTGGCGGACCTGGTCGAGCTCGAGCAGGCCAACGAGCAGTTAAGCCAGAATTTGCAGCGGGTCCGCCAGGACCTCCAGCAACTGCTGGCAGGCAAGATCGTCCTGGTCGGCTCGGTGGCGACCGGAGCGCCGGACTTCGTGGTCACGCCGCACAGCGACCTGACGCCGGGGATCGTGGTGCATCGCAACGTCCTGAACACCATCCTGCAGGGCGCATTCCTCCGGCGGATGCCCCGCTGGGCGGAGTTGGGCCTGGTCCTGCTGCTGGGCGGTGCGATGACGGTGGTGGCCGCCGGACTGCGGCCGCTGGCCAGCGGCCTGGCCGTGGGCATCCTGACGCCGCTGTGGCTGGGCGTGAATTTCGCCGTGCTGTTCGGTCAGATGCATATCTGGGCGGCGGCGGTCTCGCCGGCGGCGGCGATCCTGGCCAGCTTCACGGCGGTCACCTTCTACCGGCAGGTCACCGAGGGCCGGGCCAAGCGGCGGATCACCGCCCGGTTCAAGCAGTACGCCCCGCCGACGGTGGTCGATCGCATCGTCAGCCAGCACCGCACCGTCAGTCTGGCCGGGGAGACGCGGGAGCTGAGCTGCTTCTTCTCCGATCTGGAGGGATTCACCCGCATCAGCGAGCAGCTCGGCCCGGAGAAGACCGTCTCGGTACTGAACCGCTACCTGGACCGGATGACCGAGGTGCTGGACCGCTATTACGCCACGATCAACAAGTTCGAGGGCGACGGGATCTTCGCCTTCTTCGGCGCCCCGGTTGATCTGCCGGACCACGCCCGGCTGGCCTGCCTGGCGGCCCTGGACGCCCAGCGGGAACTGGACCGGCTCGTGGGCGATCAGCGGCGCGTCGATCCGGAATTCCCCGAGCTGCGCAAGCGCGTCGGGATCAGCACCGGCCCGGCGGTGGTCGGCGACTGCGGCTCGCAGCGGCGCTTCGACTACACGGCGATCGGGGACACGGTCAACTTCGCCGCCCGGCTGGAAAGCGCCAACAAGCAGTTCGGCAGCCGGATCCTCATCTGCCAGGAAACCTTCCGGCAGGCCGCCGAGGTGATCCGGGTCCGCTGCCTGGGGCGGGTTCGCGTGGTGGGAAAGACCCAGGCGGTGGAGTTGTACGAGGTCCGCGGGCCGGCCGACAACGCCGGCGAACCGGCGGCCGGCGGGGAGGCGGCCATCGAGCGGTTCGAGCAGGCGATCCGGACGTTCCAGCAGGGACAGTTCGAGCGGGCCGTCGCCCAGTTGGAGGCGTTCCTCCAAGAGCGCCCCGACGACAAGGCAGCCCGGCTCTACCTGCGGATCGCCACTCAGCACCTCCGGCAGGGCACGCCCGATTCCTTCGACGGCAGTATCGGTTTGAGCGAAAAGTAACCGGATATATGACGATGGAATGACGACGCAAATATCAAAATGTAAAATTGCGGTATCGCCTGCGGCGTTTTTTCAGATCGCCGCGGGCTACCGGAAGTTACGACGCTCCCGTTGGTCGCTGCACTTTGGGCGCGGTACGAATCGCACCTTGCCAAACGAGCAGTCTCAGTATGACTCGAAAGGAAGACTATCAGGATCCTCTCTGGAAGTCGTTTTCACCTACGATAGCCTAAGCGCGAGACGTCTCATGAGTCCCCAGAGACTCGCAGAATGAATGCGATAGGCCGCCGGAAGAAATTCATGCCGCATTAGA
>JAFGFX010000247.1 GCA_016930855.1 Sedimentisphaerales bacterium
CCGGCCGGCGGCGAAAGAAAGGCGAAGGCGAAAACATTTCGCCGGATTCGCGGAGCCGTTCCTTACCAACTTTTTCCGAGTTGATCCGATTATCAAATAGATGAATAAATTCAAAATGAAAAATTTACGAATACGGAGGGGACCTCTCCTGCTGGTTCCCTTCCTCCTGGCACTGCTGCTGGCGGCGGCCCCCCAGGCCGTCAAGATCCAGGACACCCTGGTGGACGCCCAGGCCCGAACGATAGCCGGCAGCTTTGGGCAGGCGATCAACGGCGTCTCGTTCCAGCAGGACGCCATCGTCACCCACAACGGCTACCAGTACGTGACCTACTACAACGACGACTGTCACGTGTGCGTCGCGCGGCGGGAACTAGCCGGCGACCCCTGGCACATCCTCGAACTGACGGATTACACCACCTGCACCAACGACGCCCACAACGTGATCTCCCTGGGGATCTGTCCCAACGACGGCACGATCCACCTGTCGTTCGATCATCACGGCAGCACGCTGCACTACCGCGTCTCGGCCGCCCAGGCGGCGACGAACCCGGCGGCCGCCGTCTGGAGCGAGGCCCTGTTCGGACCGGTGCTAAACCACCTGGAGCCGGGGCTGACGGTCAGCGGCCTGACCTATCCGCGGTTCTGGCAGAGCCCCGACGGGAATCTGCAGATGAGCTACCGCATCGGCGGCTCGGGCAACGGCGATATCGTTCTGGCCGATTACAACGGCCTGACCGGGCAATGGCACCACACCCGCCGGGTGATATCCCGGACGGGAACCTTTACCGATCCATACGGCACCAGCACCAGCCGCAATGCCTACCTGAATCGCCTGGACTACGGACCGAACGGCACCCTGCACGCCTCCTGGTGCTGGCGGGAAACCACCGGTGGGGCCAACCACGATATCGTGTACGCCCTGAGCGGGGACGCAGGCTACGTATGGCTGAACGATCGGGACGCAGGCGGCCGGATCACCATCTCGGCGCGGGCCGAGGGGGGGGCGCCGCAGACCCTGCTGGCGTTGAGGTTGGGGACCGACCAGGACAACGTGGTGGGCCGGGCCACGGGCGATCCGGCCAGCGAGGAGCTTATCAGACTGGATTCCGACGGCGTGACGATCGTCCCGCTCGGCCGCTATTACGGCCTGATGAACCAGCAGACCCAGGCGGTGGATCCCCAGGGGCGGATGCATATCGTGATGTGGCATTGCAGCGACGATTCCTACGCCTATGCCGCCCTGCAGGGCTATACGGCGACGGGGACCTGGGGCCATGCCCTGGCGCGGCGATATCACCACTACTGGCGGGACGCCGGCGGGCAGTGGCATCATCACGAAATGCCCTGGGTCGCCGGCAGCCGCCCCAAGCTGTTCATCCGGCCAAACGGCGACGCCTTTTTGATCTACCAGTCCGTGCGCGATCCGCTCGCCCTGGGCTACGGGCTGTATTTCATTGACGGCGATTTGACGATCTGCGCCGCGACGGCCTCGTCGCAATGGACCGACTGGCAGATCATCCACGTCGAGCCGGGCCCGTTTCTCAACGAGATGCTCGGCGACGCCCATCGCTTCGCCCAGGAGGAGATCCTCTCCATCTTCGTGCAGGAAAGCCCCGCGACGGCCTCACAGGCCACACCCTTGCGGATTCTCGATTTTATCCTAGAATAACATCCCGGCAATAATAATGGTATGGGCCTCGCTCATCAGACGGAGGAAACCATGTTGATCTTGAGAGAACATGGCCGCTTGGCGTTTCGTTTGACCGTGGTGTGGATGCTCTTTTGCCTGGCATTGACCGCCCGGGCGGCTGAGCCGGACAATTCCCTGGACCAGGGATTCGTCCATCCGCCCCGCAGTGCCGGGGTCCGCTGTTTCTGGTGGTGGCTCAACGGCAACGTGACCGAAGAGGCGATTAGCCGGGACTTGGAGGCGATGCACGCCAAGGGCTTCAGCGGGGCCTTGATCTTCGACGCCGGCGGCGCCGAGCAACGGGGCAACCGCCAGGTCCCGGCCGGCCCCCTCTTCGCCAGCCCCCCCTGGCGGAAGCTCTTCGCCCACGCCGTGCGGGAGGCCGACCGGCTGGGCCTGGAACTGAGTCTGAACATCCAGAGCGGCTGGAACCTGGGCGGGCCGCTGGTGACGCCCGAGATGGCGGCCAAGACCCTGACCTGGTCGCGGATCCAACTGCAAGGACCGGCCAACCATCGAGAGAAACTGCCCCCGCCCAAGAGCCAGGAGGGATTTTACCGGGATGTCGCGGTCCTGGCCTATCCGGTCAAGGAGACCGCCGCCGCGGACTTTACCGTCAAGGCCAGCACGGCCCAGCCAGATTACCCCGCGCCCAAGGCCGTCGACGGGAATGACCGGACCTTCTGGGTTTCGGATTCCGACCGGCCGGGCCAGGGCCCTCGGGAAGATCACCCGGAATGGCTGGAGATCCGCTTCGCCCGGCCGACCGCCGTGGCCGGCCTGCAGGTGCTCGGCCGAACCGGATACGGCCCGCGCCGCTGCCGGCTCGAGGTCGCTCAGCAAGACGGCGGCAGCTTCTCGACGATCCAGGTGTTCGATCCCGCCGACGGTAAGATCTATTCGGCCCGCTTCCAGCCGGTAACGGGACTGGCCTTCCGGCTGGTAATTAGAGGGGCCTACGACGTGAATTCGCCCTCGGCGCCCCGCAACGTCCAGGTGGCCAACCTTCAACTGCTCGACGCGGAGCAAAAATCCCTCGTATCCGCAGCCGGGGCCCGGCCGATCCGGGACCTGGAGGCCAAGGCGGCCTTCCGCGAGCTGGGCATGTCGGCGCCGGACTGCCGGTTTCTACTGACCGACGTTCCCGCGGTCCCCGGTGAAGAAGACACCACCCGGGACCACATCGTCAACCTGACCGACCGGCTGGACGCCGACGGCACCCTGCGCTGGCAGGTCCCGCCGGGCGCGTGGGTCGTTTTTCGATTTGGCTATACCCTCAACGGCGTTCACGTCTCCACCTCCAGCGCCAACTGGCAGGGCCGGGTGCTGGACTACCTGGACAGCGACTGCCTGCAAATCCATTGGGACCAGGTGGTCGAACCGATACTCGCCGAGATCGGACCGCTGGCGGGAACCACCCTAAAATACCTGGCCACCGACAGCTGGGAATGCGGCGGGGCCAACTGGACCAGCCGGTTCGTCGACGAGTTCCAGAAACGCCGCGGCTACGATCCGACGGTCTTTTTGCCGGTGATCGCCGGGGTGATCGTGGACAGCCGCAACGTCAGCAACCGCTTCCTGGCGGACTTTCGCAAGACCATCGCCGACTGCATCGCGGACAACCACTACCGGGTGTTCGCCGAACTGGCCCGCCGGCACAACCTGGGCATCCACCCGGAGTCGGGCGGCCCGCACGCCGGCCCCTTCGACGCCATGAAGTGCCTGGGGCGCAACGACATCGTCATGGGCGAGTTCTGGGTGCCCTCGGCCCATCGGCCCCAGCCGGTCAACCGCTTCTACGTAAAACAGTCCGCCAGCGTCGCCCACACCTACGGCAGACGGCTGGTCGGGGCGGAGGCCTTCACCTCCATCGGCCCGCATTGGGACGACGTCCTCTGGCGGGCCCAAAAACCCAGTTTCGACCACGAGGCCTGTTCCGGTCTGAACCTGGTGTTCCTGCACACCTTCACCTGCTCGCCGAGTCAAATGGGACTGCCCGGCCAGGAATATTTCGCCGGCACCCACTGCAATCCCAACGTCACCTGGTGGGATCAATCCGACGGCTTTTTTTCCTATCTGCACCGCTGCCAGTACCTCTTCCAGCAGGGCCGCTTCCAGGCGGATGTGCTGAGCTATTATGGCGATCACGTGCCCAACCTGGTTCGACTCAAGGAGGACGATCCCGCCGGGGCGCTGCCCGGCTACGATTACGACGTCATCAACGAGGAAGTCCTGCTCGACGAGCTGGCCGTCCAGGACGGCGATCTCGTTCTAAATGGCCGGATGCGCTATCGTGTCCTGGTCCTGCCCGATCACCGGGTCCTCTCGCTGGCGGTCCTCCGCAAGGTCGCCGACTTGGTCCGCGATGGTGCGATCGTGATCGGTCCCAAGCCGGAACAAACCGTCAGCCTGGTCGAGTTCCCGGCCAGCGAAACGGAGTTGAAACAGTTGGCCGACGCCCTCTGGGGTGAAGCCATTGAGCCTACCGGACAGAGGCCCTACGGCAAGGGCCGCGTCGTTTGGGGCAAATCCGCCCGCCAGGTCCTCGGCGAGCTCGGCATCCCGGCCGATTGGCAGATCACCGCGCCGACGGCCGACGCCCAGTTCGACGTGATTCACTATACAATCGATCCGGCGGCGGACCTGTATTTCGTCTGCAATCAGACCGAGCGACCGGTTCAGGCGCAAGCGACCTTCCGCATCAGCGGCAGGCAGCCGGAACTCTGGGACGCGGTTACCGGAGACATTCGAGCGGCGTCAGCCTTTGGCCAGCAGGACGGTCGAACGACCGTCCCCCTGGAATTCGGTCCCTACGGCTCTCTCTTTGTGGTCTTTCGCCGACCGATCCCGCCGGACCGGCAGGGCCCGGCGCCATCCAATTACCCCGCCTATCAAACGGTCACAAACGTGGAAGGCCCCTGGCAGGTCGTTTTTTCCCTGCCGGCCGGGCCGCTGGAGACCTGGAATTCGGCCGGTTCGCCGCGTCAATCCCTGGCGGTCCAATTCGACGAGCTGGCGAGCTGGACCAGGCATCCGAATCCGCAAATCGCCTGCTATTCCGGGACCGCCGTCTATACGAACACCTTTTCGCTGCCGGAGGTCCAACCGGACCGGCGGTACGTACTGGACCTGGGCGAGCTGGGCGATATCGGCATCGCCCGGGTGCACCTCAACGGCGAGGACCTGGGCGTGGTCTGGACCAAGCCGTTTGGCGTCGAGATCAGCCGGCCGCTGCGTCCGGGCGAAAACCAACTGAAGATCGAGGCGGTCAATTCCTGGCTGAACCGCCTGGTGGGCGACCGTGACCTGCCGGCCGAGCGGCGGATCACCCGGACCAATATCCGCATCCAGCCAAACTGGAAACTGCTCGATTCCGGCCTGCTAGGCCCCGTAACGATCCTGAAAGATATGGATCAACTCGGAAAAAGTTGGTAAGGAACGGCTCCGCGAATCCGGCGAAATGTTTTCGCCTACGCCTTTCTTTCGCCGCCCCGCCGCCCTGGCGGGCTCTTCGGGTGAGGGCGGCGAAAGCCACCGCCTTATGCCATCTTTTATCATGCTCTGAGGCAAAAGCGATAAATCCCAGCCCGCAAAGCGGGCTGAATCTTAACCC
>JAFGFX010000248.1 GCA_016930855.1 Sedimentisphaerales bacterium
CCCGCCTGGGCGGCGGCGTTGGCAATCAGGGCGTGCCAGTGGTCTGGCACGGCGATGCAGACGGCATCCAATCCGTCCAGCTGCAGGAACTCGCGGAAATCGCTGAACTCCTTCACGCCCCGGTAGGAGCTTTTTCCCTTCTGGTCGGCGTACATCCTTTCGATGGTTCGGATGCTCGGTTTGCGGCCCCGAGGGTCCTTGTTGCCGTAGTTGGTCCCCTCCGGGTTGATGTCGCAGACGGCGATGGACTGGACATCCGACATGCCGGTGAAGCCCCCGACGTGGCCGGAGCCCTGATTGCCGGTGCCGATGAAGCCCATGACAATCTTGTTGGAAGGGCTGACGCGGTTTTGGCCCCGCACCGAGGCGGGTACGTAATAGGGCAGTACGACGGCCCCCGCGGCGGCGGCGGTCTTCTTCAGGAAATCTCGACGATGGATGGGATGACGACTCATCTTGGGAACCTCCATGGTAACAGTACCGGTATGGCGTAGTAATCCAGGTACGGGAAAAAATACCGGCGGCAGGGCGGGCGTGTGGCCCCGGGCCTGCGCCGCATTTTCCCCCGTCACACTCGCTATTTGCGCCATTATACCGGCGGGGCGGATGCGGGCCAAGGATTTTATCAGACGTCCCGATCGTGCTGCCAACCGCGAGATCTTCCGGGAGGGGCTCTTATTCCCCGGGCGCGGTGATGATGTGGATGGGGCACGTCGGCAGGGCGGCCAGGAATCGGCGGCCGTAGGATTTGGTGACGATGCGGGGATCGAGAATCACGACGATGCCGCTGTCGCTTTGCCGGCGGATGAGGCGGCCGAAGCCCTGTTTCAGCTTGAGAATGGCCTCGGGCAGCTGGAAGTCGAAGAAGGGGCTGCCGCCGGCGGCCTTGATCCGTTCGAGCCGGGCCTCCAGCAGGGGCTGATCGGGCACGGCAAAGGGCAGCTTGACGATGATGACGTTGGACAGCGTCGCGCCCGGCACGTCCACGCCCTGCCAGAAGCTGTCCGTGCCCAGCAGGACGCTGTGCGGCCGGCGGCGGAATTCGTCCAGCAGCAGGAAGCGGTTTTTTCCCCGGCCCTGGCTCAGCAGCGGATAGCCCCATTCGTCGCAAAACGGCTGCAGGGCCCGGCCCAGGCGCTCGAGCTGCTTGAAGCTGGTGCAGAGGACAAAGGCGTGTCCTTCCGTTCGCCGCAGGTATGTCTTGACGGATTCGACGGCGGCGTCCAGAAACTCCTCCTGACGGATATTCGGTTCGGGAAGGTATGATTCAATAAAGACCTCGACCTGGCGCTGGTAATCGAACGGGCCATCCAATTGCAGGGTGGGCAGGGATTCCAGTCCCAGCCGGGAGGCAAAGAACGCGAACCCGCCGCCTTCGGCCGGCTCGCCGCTTGGCCGCCCGGTGGATGCGAATCCGACGGTGCTGAGGGTGGCACTGGTGAGGATGACGGATTCGGCCGGCTCGAAGAGGGCCTCGGCCAGCAGGCCGCCGACGTGCAGGGGGCAGGCCTGCAGGGCGATCACGGGCCCGTAGCGCCGGCGGTGGGTTTCCATCCAGTACACGTAGTCGGGCAGGGCTTGATCGATGAACGTTTCAAGGTTCCTGGCCATGTCCTGGCAGCGCTGGGCGTAGGCCTGGATCTCGAGGGCTTGCTCATCGTCGGATTCGTGGGCGGCGATTTGCTTGAGATAGTCAGCCAGACTGTGCAGCGGCAGGGACAGGGTGTTGGCGAACGGATGGCGTTGCCGGATGCGGCCGTTGGCGCCGGCACATTCCGCCTGGTCGCCAAGGCTCAGCGCCGCATCGAAGAACACGTCGGCCTGCTGCTCGGTGGTATGCAGGAGGGTGTCGAGTTGCCGGTCCGAACGGCCGGCGAGCAGTCCCTTCTCGGTTTTCGGATTGAAGAGGCGCTGCAGAAGGAAGCGCACCTGGCTGTTGGTCAGGCGCAGGCCGAAGTGCCTGCCGGCGACGGACTCGATGTTGTGCGCCTCGTCGAGGATGACGTTCGGGCACTTGGGCAGGATGGCGCCGCCTTCCAGGCGGACCGCCAGATCGCAGAACAGCAGCGCGTGGTTGACCACGATCAGGTCCGCCGCGTACATCCGGCGGCGGGCCTTTTGGTAGAAACAGGAGCTGTAGGTTGGGCATTTCTTGCCGCGGCAGGTGGCCTGCTCGGAGCCGACCATGTCCCAGACGGCCGACGGCGGCGTAAACGGCAAGTCGCTCAGGGAGCCGTCGCGGGTCGAGAGGGCCCAGCGGCCGAGCTCGGCCAGGGCCTCGTAATGCGCCTGTTCATCAAACAGGGTGGCCTGGCGTTTGCGGGCCTGCTCGAAGCGCCGCCAGCAGAAATAGTTGTTGCGCCCCTTGGCCAGGACGGCGGTGAACTCCACGTCGCAGACCTGCTGGAGCAGGGGGATGTCCCGCCGGACGAGCTGTTCCTGCAGGGCGATGGTGTAGGTGCTGACGGCGATTTTCTGGTGGTGTTCGGCGGCGTGGTGGATGGCGGGGACTAGGTAGGCGAAGCTTTTGCCGACGCCGGTGCCGGCCTCCACGATCAAGTGCCGATGGCGGGCGAAGGCCTCGGCGATGGCGCCGGCCATCCGGAGCTGCTGCGGCCGGCGTTCATAGCCGCTCAGGTGCTCGGCGATGGGTCCGTCGGGACCCAGAAACCAGGATGAATCGAATGTCTTGGGCATGGAGTCATATTGTAGAGGGATTCCGGGGCGATTTCGAGGCAAAACGGCGCCCGGCGACGAACCCGCCCGAAGAGAAATCCCTTTCTGGGGCGTGGGGCGGACGATAATTAATAAGGAAGATCAACTCGGAAAAAGTTGGTAAGGAACGGCTCCGCGAATCCGTCGAGGTGCTTCGCACCGATAGATCGACGCGGGCTCAAGTGGGCAAATTGACGGCTGATACTGAGCCTGCCTAATTGGCGAAATGGCGAAAGCGGACTACGGCGAAAACAATGCCACCGGGATACATCAGGTGTCTGAAATAACATAAACCTCTGCCAACAGAGCACATATGATTTATCGACACAATCTTACCATCAACTTTTTCCGATAAGAACCAATAGGGATTAACCCTCTCAAGGTCATGATGCCCGGGAGGTAATAGCGACTTTAGACTGGAAATCGCATCCGTTCGGTGGGTGAAATCTATCCTTGCTCGGCGGGGACCGGTTTGGCGGCGTGATCCAGGACCTGCCGCTTGGAGACATTGAGCCACACCCGGCAGAGGGGCTCCTTTTGGCGGACCCAGCCTGCTTCTTGCCACTGCGCTTCAGTCCTGTATAACCGCCGGCCCGTGGCGGCGTGGCGGTATTCGTAGAGGGGCACGATACAGTCGGGTTCCTCGGGGGTATTCGTTGTCGTATCGGCCGCCGTATCGGCCGCCGGCAGGGCGTAGAACAGCGGCTCGGCATCGGGCGCGGTCCGCTGGCAGGACAAGGCCTGGGTCTGCCCGTTCACGGCGGCTGTCATCTGGGCGTAGATGCCGATGTGGTTCGCCGCCGCCCGCTGCGGCTCGACGGCAAAGAAGGCCACGGATTCGATGTCGTCCCAGCGGTTGGCCTTTTCGACCTCGCCGGCCGGCAGGTAGGCGCAGCTGTTTTGCCCGTCCGTGACCTGGTAGATGGCCGCCGGCAGGGTCAGCCGCGGGTCGTCCAGGCGCAGGCGATACATGATTTGGTTGTAATCGTAGCGCGGCGTGGCGATGTCCTCCGTGCCGGAGAAGGTAAAGCTGTAGGTCCCCTCGAAGAAGATCGTCCGGCCGCCGTCCTGGTCGAAATAGGGGTGATGCGCCGGGTTGTAAAAGGAATACTTCTCGTGCGTGGCGATCTGCCGGGCGTAGGCCCAGGGGCCGACGGGGCTGTCCGCCTCGGCGTACCAAAGCTCCCCCAGGTAGGATGACTTGCCCCCTTGCTGGTTGAAGATCGCGATCCATTTTCGGCGGTAGGCGTTGTAGTAGATGGTTCCGCCATGCGGCGTGACGGCCTTGCCCGATTGGATGTCAACATAGAGGATCTGCCGTTTCTCGCGTTCCAGGCCCTCGACGACCGATGCCTGGTTGGCCGCCTGCTCGCCGATCAGATCGGCGAAACGGACCCAGCGGTAGGGTGTCTGCTTGGCTGCCCAGACCGGCTGCGGCGTGGCGGAGCCGTCGGACCGCTGCGGCGCCAGGCCGGTGAGCACCTCGTAGCGGTTCGGATCGATTACGCTGTCCCATTCGGCCGGCATCCGCAGGCTCACCGCCAGGGGGAATACCGTGGCGAAGTAGTAATAGTCGCGCCCCTGCACCTTCACGCGGGCGGCATGGCCGAAATTCATGCAGGCCAATAACGGCGACTCGCCGCGATAGATCGGCTCGAACGACTCGTTTTGGTCGTTGAAGGCCATCAGGCCTCGTCCGAGGATGGTGGACATATTCTTGAGGCGCGCGAAGCGGGCGACCATGCGTTCGTTGCCCTCCGGATCGTTCACCCGGACGAGCCCGTCCAGCCAGATCATGCCGGGTTCCTCCATGAGGCACAGCGGCCGGCTGAATCCGTGCTCATCGACGTAGTATTCCAGGTTGACGCCCACGGCCGGGTCGAGCCCCCCTTGGCCGGGCAGATCCGACAGCGCCCCGGCCATGCGGAAGTGCCCCAACGGGTAGGACGGCCGGGCGGTGTCGCCCCACATCCAAAACAGCCGGCCGTGGTAGATGCAGGAGAATACGGAATCCTGGCCGAGGACCTGGCCGTTGAGGACCGGCTCTCGCAGGGGAACCGGCTGGCCCGTCAGGACGCTGTCGCGGTAGATGCCCTGGCCGGTATTGCGGTAGAGCCGCTCGGCGATGTTGATCCGGTCGACGCGGATGACGGCGCTGCCTCCCGTCGTAGTCTGCAACCGGGTGCCCGCGAAGCCGAAGCCGTCCTTGCGGATCTCGTATCCGTGGCTGGACACGAAGAAGAAGACCTCCCGATCCATCAGGCCCGGTTCGTAAAAGGCGACAATGCCGTTGCTGTCCGTGACATAGCGCAGCTGATTGACCGTCCGCAACTCCACCAGCGGCACACCGCGGCCGGTCTGGCGATCGACGACCTGGATCTTGCAGTACGGACCCGAAACGGCCTGGGCCGGTGTCGGCTCGGCCGCCGGCAGCGCCGCCGGATCCAAATTAAGAGTGCCTGCCAGAGCCATCATCGCCGGCAGCGTTCGTCCCAAAATGCGCATCATGAGGTTTCCTCCCAAATCCGCCCGTGAATCGTTAGCCGCATGCGTCCTGCCCTGGATCATGATGTCCTGGTCCTTTCTCGTGTTGATCTCTGCCCCGGCCCCAGACAGTATCCCTCCTCCAGGACGCCCTCGGCCGTCGAGTGGCGGCGAATCCTTCGATCGAGGCCGAAAACGGCCTGGGAAATCCCTACCGGTCCGTTACCCCCAGATACGCGCCATGCGCGGTGAAGGTTACGGATATTCCGTAAAATATGGATGGTACCGGAACCGGCAACGCCAAACAAGCGGCAACTTGCCTGCTTGCCGCCGGCCATCAAAGGCGCCTCCCCGGCAATCCCCCTCGCCGTACACCCTCGGATTGTAGTTGTTTTATCATTTGACGCCGGCTAGATGGGCGCCCATCATGACCGGAGAATACACCGGCAGCCAGTAGCCTCCGTTATGGGCCCGCGACACGAACGGGAGTCCAACATGAAAACGTGGCGAACGATTCAGGTGATAACGGCACTTGTTTATGGCGTGGTGGGTTTGCTATTCAACGCCGATTCTCCGGCGGCGGTCTACACCATCCGGCCCGCCGTAGTGGATCAACAGGAGGAATTCGAGATCCTGGCCAACCGCCTGCAGGCCGGCGACGAGTTGATCCTGGAGGCCGGGACGTATTCGCAGACCGGCCGGCGGGCGGTGACGGCCCGGGGCACGGCCGACCGGCCGATTCGGATCCGGGCGGCCGCCGGCGCCACGGTCCTGCTGACGCGGCCGGCGGACAACCTCGACACGCACAACAACGTGGAATTCGTGGATTGCGCCTACCTGGTGGTTCGGGGCCTGACGTTCCGCGGCGGCAGCAGCGGCGTGCGGTTCATCCGCGGCCATCATGTGACGCTGGAAGATTGCACCATCTCGCACACGGGCAACAACGCCCTGACGATGAACAGCGGCGATTGCGATCATTTCATCGTGCGGCGCAACCACATCCACCATACCGGCCTGAGCGCGCGCGGACCGACCGAGGGCGAAGGGATGTACATCGGCTGCCATGACGGCTCCTGCGTGACGACCGACTCCCTCTTCGAGGGCAATTACATCCATCACACCCGCGGCACCAGCGACGGCGGCAACGACGGCATCGAGATCAAGTACGGCTCCTGCAACAATACCGTGCGGAACAACGTCATTCACGACACCAACATCGGCCGGCGCTATCCCGGCATCTTCGTGTACGGTTCCGGGGGCAGGGGCGTCAACCGGGTCGAGTCCAACGTCATCTGGAACGCCGGCGAGGGGATCCAGGTGGTCTCCGACGCCGTGGTTTGCAACAACATCATATTTCACTGCTCGGTCAGCGGCATCACCGCCGCCGGTCACGCCGCGGTGGAGGTTTTGCAGAACACGACGATCGTGCACAACACGATCATGGACCATCCCTGCGGCCTGCGGATCCGCTGGGAGCGGGCGAGCAACATGGTGTTCGCCAACAACGCGGTCTATTGCCCCAACGACGTCGCCCTCGACGCCGCGGGCCTCGCCGCCGCCGCCGGCGGCGCCAATTACGTCCGCGGCCGCCTGGTCGGCGTTTCGCTGGACGGTGCGGCCTTGCTTGACGGAGGACATCCCTCCGACGCCTTCGTGGGGCCGTCGGCAAACGACTTCTGGCCGAAGGCCGGTTCGGTCCTGCTCGGCGGGGCCGATCCACGCTACGCCGCCGGGCGGGATTTCAACGGGCTCACCCGCCGCGCCCCCTTCGATGCGGGCGCCTATCAGGCAAACGGCCGCCCGGTCAATCCCGGCTGGCGGATTCGACCCGGGCTCAAAATTCCCCCGGCCGATATGGGCAACGAATCCGACCGGCCGGCCGAGGGCCAGACGCCCTAGGCATCGCTTTACCTGACGGCCTTTTTGCGTTATACTCAGGATCGATGGCGAATATCCTTGGCAGCGTGGTGCTTCAGTCCACTGGCCCGGAAGAGGTCGGGCTTCGCGGCTTCTCCGGCCTGATTCGAGGGATTCTCTTTATCGTATTTTTGTTGCTGGTCGCAGCGCTGATCGCGTCGGCGATCGCCCTGGCCCGGATCGTCATCCAGCGGCTGCAGGTGGTCAACGCGGCCCGGATCGAGCGCAAGCGGCTGGGCCTGCCTGCGGGCCATCGGGACCTGCCCTACGGTCGGGGGATCTGCAACCGCTGTCAAGGCGCCTATGAAATGGTGTTTTTTTTGCCGTCCGGCGAGCGGGTCTGCCGCCACTGTTATCTGGAGAGCCTGCCGCCGGCGCCGAGCGAACCGTCCGAACCGAACCGCCGGATTCCTTCCTGAGCAGAGGACCTGCCGAGCCGGGATCAAACCCCGAGCGGGCAATCGTTTTCCAAGGGAGCCGCCGTTATGAACCATGCCGACGCCCTGAACGTCAAGGTCTACCAGGTCAGCGAGAACCGCCAGATCAGCATGCGCGACCTGCTGAATTTCTTTCACCAGCACGGGTCGCTGCGGGTATCCGATCTGCATCTGAAGGTCAACTGCCCGCCCAACTACCGGATCGACGGCTGGCTCCAGCCGATGAAGGGCCCTCCCCTGGATCGCCAGACCGTCGAGGCCCTGGCCCATAGCCTGCTGTCCGATACCGAATGGGCCCACTTGCTGGAGAAGCGCTCGGTGGACAGCTCGCTGCTGACCGAGACCATGCAGTTTCGGCTGAACTGCTTCTACGACACCGACGGTCTGACGGTCGCGGTCCGGGCCCTGGATCCCGATCCCATCCCGCTCGAGCAGATCGGCTTTCCCAACCGCGTCTGGCACGACATCATCAACAAGCAGTGGGGCCTCGTCCTGATCACCGGCATCACCGGCGCCGGCAAAAGCACCACCATCGCCTCGCTGATCATGCGCATTGCCGAGGTCCACGCCTGCCGGATCATTACGCTGGAGGATCCGGTCGAGTATCACCTGACCAGCAAGAAGGCGATCATCTCCCAGCGGGAGGTGGGGCGCGACGTGCCCGGCTTCGCCCGGGGGCTGCGCGACTGCCTGCGCGAGGATCCCGACGTGATTTTCGTCGGCGAGATGCGGGACCGCGAGTCCGCCTCCTGGACGCTGACCGCCGCGGAGACGGGCCACCTGGTCTTTTCCACCCTGCACACCCGCGACGCGCGGGGCTCCATCAGCCGTCTGTTGGACATGTTCCCGGCCAACCAGCAGGACGAGGTCTCCAACCAGCTGTCGTTGGGCCTGAGCCACATCATCAGCCAGAAGCTAATCCCCCGCTCCGACGGCGAAGGCCGGGTCGTGGCCATGGAGGTGCTGACCAATTCCTACGCCCTGGCCAACCTCATCCGCCTGCGCAAGCTCGAGCAGGTGTATTCCTTCCTGCAGACCCGCACCAAGGACATCCCCGAGGAACGGATGATCACCCTGGAGCGCTCCCTGGCGATCCTGGTCCAGCAGGGCAAGGTCTCGCCCCTGGAGGCGGAGAAATGGGCCAATCACCCCTCCGTTTTCCTGGACGAAATGAAGCGGGTCCAGCAGGACTTGACCGCGCAGCACAAGACCAAGTGAAATTTCAGGACTTACACGATCCTATTCCACCGGCAGTTGGGTCAGGTCGTCATCCCGGCCCACCAGCCAGAGGATGTCCCCTTCCTGAATGACCGTGTCCGGCTGGGGGATTTTCAGCATGTGTTTTTTGTCCTTGTCGGCCTCGGGCCCCTTGGCCGCCAGTGACCGGACGCCGATCAGGTTGACCCGGTATTTTTTTCGCAGCTGCAAATCCAGCAGGGTCTTTCCGTGGAAGCTGGCCGGCGCGGTGTATTGGCCCAGGCTGAAGCCCGGCGCAAACTCGATCTTTTCGCCGATCTGCGGCGCCATCAGCCGAAACGACCAGCGCTGGGCGGATTCGTCCTCGGGAAAGATCACCTCGTCCGCCCCGATCCGCTTGAGGATCCGGCCGTGGGTTTCCTGCTCGGCGCGGGCGCAGAGATGTTTCACGCCCATCGATTTGAGCGTTACGGTCGTCAGGACGTTGGCCTCGAAGTCGTTGCCGATCCCGACGACCGCCACGTCCACCTTGTCGATCCCCTGTTCGCGCAGGGCGTGCTCGTCGGTGCTGTCCAGGCGGACGGCGACGTCGACGTCGCTGCTGAGCAGGTCCACCAGCCGGGGATCCTTGTCGATGGCGATCACCTCCGCCCCGGCCCGGGTCAGGGCCCGCGCCAGTTGCGATCCGAACCGTCCCAGCCCGATCACGGCAAATTTCTGCATCGTCAGTGCTCCGTGGGGTCAGCCTGCCGGCTAACCCACCACCAGCGGTTCGGCCGGATACTCGTACCGCACCGGCCGCGCGTTGAACGTCAGGGCCGCCAGCAGGCTCAGGGGCCCCAGGCGCCCGACGAACATCGCCCCGATAATCACCCATTTGCCCGCCAAAGTCAAATGGCCCGTCACCCCCGTCGAGAGCCCCACCGTGCCCAGGGCGGAGGCCACCTCGAACAGCAAGTCCATCAGGTCCGCGCCCAGGCTGTGCTCGGTAATGGTCAGCAGCAGCGTCAGCAGCCAGAGCAGCAGCCCATACAACAATATCATAGTGGCCGCCCGCCGCACCACCATGACGGGGATCGTCCGGTGAAAGACCTGCACCTGGCGCCGCCGCTTGATGGTCGCGTACATCGCCAGGACCATCACCGCCAGGGTGACGGTCTTGATGCCGCCGGCCGTGGAGCTCGGCGAGCCGCCCACGCTCATCAGAAAGATCAGCACCAGCTTGCCGGCGGCGCTGCGTTCGGCGATGGAGACCGTGTTGAAGCCGGCCGTCCGGGCGGTGACCGAATTGAACCAGCCATCCACGATCGCCATGACATTGAATCCGGCGCCCTTCTGGTCCGGCCGGGTCAGGTCCAGCACCCACAGGCCAATCCACCCGCTCAGCAGCAGGATCAGGCTGGTCGCCAGCACCACCTTGCTGTGCAGACTCAGGCGGACGGCGGTCGGAACGGCCGCACCGGACCCTGCCGGCGAACGCCGCCGCCGGCGCCGGGCCAGCAGCAGGTGCCAGAGATTCTCCAGGACCGGAAATCCCAATCCGCCCAGGATGATCAGCGGCACGATCACGAGGTACACCGGCACGGCAAACCGGTACGACTCCAGGCTGTCGGCCTGCAGCGAAAAGCCGGCGTTGCAAAACGCGCTGACGGCGTGAAAAACGCTCTTAAATATCTGGCCGCCCCGCTGGGAATCCGTCTGCCACATCCCGTACAGGCCGGCCACGCCGATCGCCTCGACCAGGAACGTCAGCAGGCAGATGAACACCACCATCCGCCCGACCCGGCCCGGGCTCTGCTCGTTCATGATGTCCCGCATGGCCACGGTTTCCTTGAGCGTCAGCCGGCTGCCCAGCAGCAGCGCGAACAGCGATCCGTAGATCATGATACCCAGGCCGCCGACCTGGATCAACGCCAGGATGATCATCTGGCCCAGCCGCGTGAACGCCCCGCCGGTATCCTGGACCGTCAGGCCGGTCACGCAGGTGGCGCTGGTGGCCGTGAAGACCGCGTCGGTGAACGACAGGTCCTGCCCGCGATAGGCCGCCGGCAGCATCAGCAGGATCGCCCCGGTACAGATGATCAGGGCGAAGCTGATCAGCAGGACCTGCGTGGGTGTTCGGCCCGCCGCCGCCGCCCGCACGGTGAACCGGCCGACCTGCAGCAGGCAGATCGTCAGCAGGTAGAGGTGAAAGCACGCCCAGCGCAGCCGCCCGCCCGATAGGCCCGCCGGCGCGATCAGCGGAACCAGGATCAGCGCCGCGGCCAGGCCCAGCAGCAGAAATCCATCCAGGATGGCCTGGGTCCAGTGAAAGTCCCGCCGCACCCACAGCCAGCCGGCGAGCTTGCCCGCCCAGAGCAGCGCCGCGGCCGATACCGCCAGGCAGCAGATCACCGCCGACGTCTCGGTCCGGCGGGTAAAACCGTACTCCAGCGCCAGCGTCCCCAGACCGAGCACGACCCCGCCGGTCCACAGGGCGGTCCCGATCAGCGCCCGCGTTTTTTCCTGCCAAAGCGATAGCGGCACGATCAACCTGCCTTCTTCCCGGTACCGGTCAATCCGGTTATCCCGTCTACGACTTTTTTCTCACCTCTACCAGCCATGACAAGTCCCGTTTCTTTTGTCTGCCGCCCGGGCCGCCGGCGCGTTCTAGCCCACGTCGCCCAGGATCAGATCGTCGCCGAACTGCTCCTGCAGGGCCCGGCGCAGCGGCTGATGCTCCGGCGCCTGCAAGTCGTGATCCTTTTTGGCCAGGCCGAAGGCGTCCCGCCGGGCCATCTGCAGCAGATCCATGTCCTCGATCAGGTTGGCGATCTTCAGGTTCGGCAGCCCGTGCTGGGCGGTCCCGAAGAATTCGCCCGGTCCCCGCAGCCGCAGGTCCTCTTCGGCGATGCGGAAACCGTTTTGGGTCTCGGTCATGATCTCCAGCCGCTGGCGGGCGATTTCGCTGGCGTCCCCGGCGAACAACAGGCAATAACTCGGCCGCTGGCCCCGGCCGATCCGCCCCCGCAGCTGATGCAGTTGCGCCAGGCCGAAGCGGTCGGCGTGTTCGATCACCATGATCGTGGCGTTGGGCACGTCGATGCCCACCTCGATGACCACCGTGGCGACCAGGATGTCGATCCGGCGGCGGCGGAAGTCCTCCATGATTTGTTGTTTGTCCGGGCGGGGCATCTGCCCGTGCAGCAGGGCCACGCGGAGCTCCGAAAACACCTCGTTTTGCAGATGCCGCTGCTCGGTGACGGCGGACTTGAGGACCTCTCCGTCGGCCGGGTTCGGGCAGGATTCCTCCAGGCGGGGATACACGAAATACGCCTGCTCGCCCTGACGGACCTTGTCGCGGATAAAGGCATACGCCGAGTCCCGCGCCTCCGGCGGGACCCAGCGGGTGGTGATCTGCCTGCGGCCGGGCGGCAGATGCTCGATGGTCGAGATCTCCAGGTCTCCGAAGACCGTCAGGGCCAGCGTCCGCGGGATGGGCGTGGCGGTCATGACCAGACAATGCGGGTCCAGTTGCCCGCCGTCGGCGCTGCGGCCCTTGCTGCGGATCCGCTGGCGCTGCCGCACGCCGAATTTATGCTGCTCGTCCACCACGACCAGGGCCAATTGCTGGAACTCCACGTCCTGCTGGAGCAGGGCCTGGGTGCCGACCACGATATCGATTTGGCCGGTCCGGATCTCCTCCAGTTGCCGCCGCCGCCGGCCGCCGGTCAGGCCGCCGACCAGCAGGCAGCGGCGGACCCGGCTGTACTGGAGATACCGTTCGATCCCGAGAAAGTGCTGCTCGGCCAGGATCTCGGTCGGCGCCATGATGGCGACCTGCAATCCACGCCCGATCGCCGCCAGGGCGGCGTACAGGGCCACGACCGTTTTGCCCGAGCCGACGTCGCCCTGGCACAGCCGGTTCATCGGCCTCTCGCGGGCCAGGTCACCGCAGATCTCGGCGATCACCTTGTCTTGGTCCGGCGTGAGGCTAAAGGGAAACCGCCGGCGGATCCGTTCATCCAGCTTGGCGTCCATCTCCAGGCGGTAGGCCGTGCGGCCGCGCTGCAGTTTCTCCCGCCGCAGGGCGATGCCCAGTTCCATCAGGAACAGTTCGTCGTATTTGAGCCGCCGGCGGGCCCGGGCCAGCTGTTCGTCGTCGGCCGGACAGTGGATCCAGCGCAGCGCCTCTTGCCGGGCCGGGATCTGGCGCTGCCGGCGGTATTCGGCGTCGAAACGCTCTTGGGTCAGGTCCAGTAGGGCGTCCAGATTGTCGTGCAGGATCCGGGCGATCTCGCCGCTGCGCAGTTGGCCCATCGCCGGATAGATCGCCCGGCCCGCCGCCTGCTGATCGATCATCTCCCGGCGGTCTTCGACCCGGCGCCATTGGGGATTGACCAGCTGGACGGTCTCCTGATACCGGCTGGTCTTGCCCCAGGCGGCGATCCGGTCGCCCGGCAGAAAGGCATTCCGCAGGAACCCCCCGTGAAACCACACCAGCCGGCAGTCGCCGGTCTCGTCCCGCAGGCGGACCTCCAGCCGGGGCGGCCGGGACCGTCCGATATACCGCAGATCGGCCACCTCGCCCACGACCGTTGCCGGCTGGTCGGCCAGCAGGTCCGCCAGATCGCGCACCGGTGGGATGAATTCATAGCCGCGCGGGTAATACTCCAACAGGTCCCGCGCCCGGCACAGCCCCAACTGCTCCAGCAGCGCCGCCCGGCGGGGCCCCACCCCTTTGAGGAAGCGTATCTGGGTCTCGCGGCCCAATGAAGGTTTCGCTGCGCTGCTCATCGGTGTTTAGGGGACTTTTCTCCCGATAGAAAGCGACCGCACCGGACGTTATTCGGACGTTGCCTTGTCCGGCGGCGGCGTCTGCGGTCCGGCGGCGGATTCGGCCTGCTCGGCCGGGACCGCTCCGGTGCGCCGGACGATCTCATCCAGCAACAAACCCAGTTGATCGTACATGCGATCGGTCAGTTTCCATTTTTTCTCGACGCCGTCGGCGGTATAGAACAGGGTGAAGTGACCCTCTTTGTCGAAGAGTCGCTTGTCGATCCGCTGGATGGAGGAATAGGCGATCCGCAGTCCCTCCGAAGAGGCCACGGCCTGCTCGTCGGCGGTGATCGACCGGCGTTTCAGCCGGATCGTCGAGTACAGGAAAAATACCGCCACCGCCGCGCAGCCCAGCGGCACCCAGAGCCGGTTCGACTCCAGGGTGGCGTCCGGCGTTCCGTCGTCCCGCAGGTGCTTTTGCTTGAACGATTCATTGAACCACCCGTCGTACAGGAACCAGCCGGCGAAAATCACGCAGGCGATGACGATCATCAGATTGGTATTTCGGGTGTGCCTGCTTCCCGGGGCTACAACAGCCATGATCTGTACCTCCCATCATGTTCTTTTAGGGCGTCTAACAAAACCGGCGCGATCGACTAAACCAGGGCGGTCTTCCCCACCGGCCGGTAGTTATGTTAGAGTGTATTAGCCTTGTTTGGACCCGCCTGCAACCGGCCGCCTCGCGGACCACCGAGATGCCCTCATCATGCCATGCCCCCCAGCAAAATGCAAGCCAAACAAGAAGACCTCTGCGGCCTTTTCTGGCGGCCGCCCGGCGGGCCGGGGCCCATAATCTGTCGGCCCGGCGCCGGGTCGCCGGAGGACATACCTGCCGGTCCCTGCGTAAAACCGCCCTGGTCCGGCCGTTTTGCCCGATGATGCCGGGTGACCTGCACATCGGCCCGCTCCGGATGATTATCGGCCTCGGCCAATCCGCCGTCCTGATAAACCAGAGGAATTATCCGTCCTGAAGACAAGGCGGATTGACCGGTATTTGGATAAAAAAATAGTATACAGGCTTGCTTTTATCAAGCTTCTGTGTTACAATACGGGTGTACAAATAAAGAAACTCTTTACATCAGATCGAGACAGAAGTTTCAGGGCAGGGGCAAGGGAGAAGGGGCCGTTTCTGTCTGGTCCCCAAAGGACAGCAACGTACCGGGATATTAAAACAGATCGGGACGGAAGTTGCAGGGCCGCCATAAGCAAGAGGGCCGTATCCGTCTGGCGTGAACGAGTAATGACGTATCGCGGTTCTTTTTGACCGGCCCGAAAGGGCAATGGCCCAACGAGGCCTGTAACTATCCAATCCGAAGGGATAATGACGTATTGAAATATATTCTCCGGTTCGATCAATCCGATAGGAGAATGATTACACGAGACATATTTTAGCGGAGCCGTGATTTCTAACGGTTCCATCACACAGACTGTTCTTAACGGAACAGCCGAATGCACGTCCCGAACAGTCGGGACTGGCCGTTGCCTACAAACACTACGGTAAAGTAAAGCAGTAACGGCCCAATCCAAGACAACAAGCTCGACCGTATTGCGCTCGAGCTTGTTTTTTTGCGCCCGCTTGGGCCCCTTCACACTCGCTTGATTCCTTCGCGCCCGACTGGTTCTGGTACGCCCCTCGGATTCCTTGACCGGCCGCTTGGCCGCTTCTTGACTGTGGAATTCCTGCTGGTTGCCGTGGGGGAATATCACATCCAAGCAGCCCGTCCGCCCAACGGTCAGGATCGTTGGGCGATCGCCCCGGTGATGGGATGGACGAAATTCGGGATCAGTCGGTCGTTCATCAACTCTTCACATAAACGCCGCTGGTTGTCATACGACTCGAGGCAGGAAAACGGTTCCGCCGGATCGGGATATTGGCGCACCGACAGGTAGAGGCTCAACTGGTCCTCTTCCTTGTATTTGCCGGTGCGGACCTGGTAGGCGCCGGTCCGCGATTCCAGGGCGATCTTGGCCTGCAGGCGGCAATCGGGCGACAGGCTGATCAGGATCGATGGATCGAATCCCAGCGGCCGGGCCTGCGGCACATCCAGCAGGGTGGCGAACGGCGTCTCGCTGAACAGGGCCTCCGCCAGGATCTCGTCATGGTTGCCCTGAAAGTCGAAATCCATCCCGAACAGCACATCCAGCGAATCGATGTCCAGGTTGCTGATCCCCAGGTTGAAGGGAACCAGCTGCAAAACAAGCCGGTTCTGCTCGTCGATGGCGTCCAGGCTCGGCGGATTCACGTATCCGCTGCAGACCCGGTCCCGCTCGACGGCGATCCAGCGATAGCTGCCGTTCTCCCGGTCTTCCTCCAGGCAGTAGTCCCCGCTTTCCCGCGGATACAGCGTGTTCATGGTGGGGTACTGCCGCTGAATCCGCTCAAAAAAGTGCAGAAGCGTGTCCCGCTCGCGGGATAAATCCATCTGGGTGTTCAGGTTCATGTTGACATAAAAGTCATCACAAAGCGAACCATACGAGGTGGTCATAATCGGCTGTCCCTGTGTTTTCGCGTTTGGGTTTTACGGGTTTTGTCTGGTATACAATCCCTTAAATTATAATAGCAGGCCGCCGAAAACGGCAAGAGGATTTTTCGCCTTCGCCCGGCGGCCTGGAAACATCAGGCTCCTTGACGCCGGGACCTGGGGGAGGGCGGCCTTTTGCCGTCGTCCGGCGAACGGCCAAAATTCGCTTGTCCAGGAAGCCCCGGCTGGGGTATATATACACCATGAAGGGTAGGCCCATTACGGAAACCACAACCAAAACGAATTCGGCCGATTCCAGCCCCGGCTCTCGCGGTCGGCGACCGCTGGCCTGGTGGCCGCTGCTGCTGGGACCGGGGGCGATGCTGCTGGTCTACCTGGCCTATAAAGCCGATTTCCCCCAATTCTACGCCAAGCGGCTTCATGAAAACCTGGCCATGGTTTTGCTGCCGCTGGCGCTGGTCAGTTTCGCCGCCTGCAGCGTCCGCTATCGCCAAAAACCGGTGATCCTGCTGGCGGTCTTGACAGCAGCCCTTTTCTGCCGCGAGTGGCATTTTCCCGGGACCAGCAAGGGGATCTATATCGCCCTGGTTCTGCTGGGATTCTGGGCCTATCGTTGGCGGGATACATTCCGGCCCGCTTGGAGGGATACGGCCCTGCGGATCTGGATCCTGGCGGTCCTGGCGACCTATTTTTTATCGCAATTCATTGCCCGACGGGCATTTCGGGATCTGCACCTGCCGATGGAAAAGGCGCTGCATGTGCCCTGGGAAGAGGTGGTCGAGACTACGGCGCATCTGATGCTGATTGTAGGCAGCCTTCTGGCTTGGCGGTATTGTCGCGGCCGCGGTTCGGCCGCGGTTCGGGGAGCTTCAGCTCCGCCAGCAGGGCGCCCATCGCCGCCAGCAGGCCAAAGGCAAACAGACGCCAGAGAATGAAGGTCCCCAGGCCGGACCAGCCCTGCCAGGTATCGATGACGGCGTGGACGATGGCGTAGCCTATCCCGGTTCCGATCCCGGCCAGGCCCGCCAGGGCGATCCGCCGGCCCAGCACCATCCCCCCGGCCCCCAGCGTCCCGGCAACGCCGATCAGCAGGGGTACCGGGATCGCCAGCCACCAGAGATCATATAAAAGATGGGGCAGTTGATCCTGCCGCTGCAGGTGGAGCATGTCGGCCAGGCTGAACAGGGCGATTCCGGCGGCAACCAGCGGCCAGAGATGCCAACTCCGGGGGGCCTGCGTCCGGCGGAGCTCGGCCCGGCGCTGCATCCGCCGCCGCACGGTCAGCGGCCAGTTGTAAAAGGCGCAAAACACGGCGTGCTCCAGCAGTGCCCCGCGCTCGCCGAAGACCGGGATGGCATGGACCGCCCCGGTGGCCCAGTGGGCGGCCATGAACCGGGCCAGAACGGGGAATCGGTAGGCCATCTGGATGGGAAAGGCCAGGTAGCCGACGTACTTGAAAAAGCCCAGGAACACGGCGATGTGGTAATCCTTGAAGTTCCGTTCCCGCACCACCAGGTACACCACGTACAGGCCGCGGCAGATCGATCCGGGGGATATGGGGATCACCTGGAACGCCGCGATAATCCCCATCCCGATTGCCCAGGCGTTGGCTTGCTCCCGATGGGTAAAGTAGTACGCGAGGGCCACGAATACCGAGACGATTTGAGTGACCGGCAGGGTGCAGATGTGGACGGCCAGGCTCTTGAGGTACTTCTGGATGAACGGTTCGTCGACTTGGCCCAGGATGGTGCGGGCGTCCTGGGGGCTCAGCAGGTGGTTTTTTTGACCCTCGGCGACCATGTCGCAGAGCCATTGCCGGCGCAGCTCGGCGTTGAAATACAGCAGCACGGGTCGCACAAACAGGTAGGCCAGGACCTGCCGTGTATAGTGACCGTCGGTGAGCAGGCGATGCAGCCGGGCCGGCAGCGGGCACAGCGGCAAATGCCCGAAGTAGCGTAGAGGCCGGCGGGCCAGGTCCAGTGCCTTTTGGGCACCGACCCGGCCGGCCCGGTGCCAGTCGATCAGTTTCTCGGCGATATGGGCCCGCAGGGCCCGCTGGAAATACCCCCGGCTGGTCAGCAGGCGGCCGTAATGGCGGCGATAGTCGCCGCGGCCCCAGATCGTCCGGCCAAGATCCGCCAGTAGTGACAGAATCATCCCGCCGAGGAAGGCGACGGCGGCCGCGACCGCATATCCCGCGCCCAGACCGCCGGATCGACCCAGAAGGGCCAGAAGACCCATCCCTATTCCGCCCAGCAGACCCGCCAGGGCCGTCAGTTTTGACAGCCTAGCCGTCAGGCCCAGCAGCCAGAACAGCAGGAAACAGACCTTCGAGCGCCGCAGGCGCCGTTCCTGGCCATCATCCACGAGGTTGCGTGTCTTCCAGCCGGTCACGGTGCTGTCATACATGGTGGACCAGATCCGCGGGCGGATGAGCAGGCCCAGATGATGGTGGGTGATATCCGGCAGCGAGTCGCGGTAGACGCGTTCGGTCTGCTTGAGCTCCTCCAGGGCCTCCCGCATATCGGCGAAGGCATCGGAGTGGGCGTCGATATAGCGCTGCAGTTGGTTGAGGTTGCCGCGGTCGAATTGGACCAGGCGGCCGCGGGCCAGGCCCTTGCCGATCAGGAGGACATCGCCCGGGCTCATGGGCAGAAAGCACAACAGGGCCAGGCCGGCCCGAAAATCCACCGCGGTGAGCCCCCCGGCGGGATCGGCGTCGGCGGCGAGGCGTTTCAGGCAGTTCGGCTGGCTTTTGCAGGTGGACCATTCGTACTGCCGGGCGAATTCCGGGGCCCCCAGCTCGTGCAGCAGGGTGACGAACCTGCGCATGAATTCCCGTTTGGCCCGATATTCCGGTGAGCCGAGCTTGTCCGGCCGGGTGGTTTTCCCCTTCTTCCAGCGCTGCAACTCGTCCAGGTGATCGTCGACCTCCAGGTGCCAGGTGCGTCCCTCGACCCATTCGCTCAGCTCCCCGCAACTGCCGAGATTCTCATCGACCAGCGTGGCCAGGACGTCGACGACGGCCTGCTCGCTGCCGAAGCGGATCCGGGCGGCCCGGCGGATGAATTTCTGCCATAGTGCCCCCGAGCGGGCGGCGGCCGGATTGACCTGGAGCTGGAAGGGACCCTGAAAGCCGATCCCATAGACCAGATTGCGGAAGGCCAGGGCGAAGGCAGTCGGCGGGACCAGGATCTTCAGGGCCAGCGTCTTATCAACCGTCAGGCCTTCAATAGGCAGGTCCTCGGGCTCGACGGCCAGGACCCGGACGCGATAGACCTGGCCGGCAAAGCCGCCGCCGACGATTTTTTCCACTTGCAGCCGGATGCGGCCGCTGACGGCCGGGATCACGCCGGTCACCTGATAGTCCAGCTCGTCCGCCGGCTCGTAGCGGCTGATCCGCACGGGCCGCCGCAGATCGGCCTGCTCGGCGATTGTGCGCAGCTGGCGGATCACTTCGACCGAATAGGGTTCAGATGCCATTAGCCAGTCCTGCCAGAAGGCAATTGGGCGGCCGGGCGCGAATACGCGCCGCGGCGCACGGCACCGCGCCCGCAGCCGACACGCCCGCAAGCAGATGAATTTTGGTTATCGGCCCCCGGGGCCGGTTTCGCGACGCTTACAGCCATTGCTTAATGTATTTCGGCAGGTGACCCAGCCAGATTAACTGGAGAAGCAGATTGGCGTACAATCCCGCCATGACGTCGTCGAGGGCGACGCCCCAGGGGCCCTTCATCCGGTCGAAGTGTCTGGCGGGCGGCGGCTTGATGATGTCGAACGCCCGAAACAGCACGAATCCGACGGCGGCGAAGGCCGCGACCTGGCCGGCGCCGGCCACGTGCGAACCCATCCAGAGAAAGCAGGAAAAGGTGAGGGCCTGGCCGCACTGCTCGTCGCTGACGATCCTGCCGGGATCCTCGCCGTAGCGGGCGATGAACCGGTCGCCGTAGCGGACGGTGACCCAGAATCCGTGCAGGGCGATCAGCAGCATGATCAGTCCGACCAGCCAGGGACTCTTGGCCCACCGGGCCGACAGGAGAAAAACCAGCGCCACCGCCAGCGAGGCGCAGGTGCCGGGCATGACGGGCGAATAACCGGTTCCGAATACGGTCAGCCAGAGTCGGTGCATCGGATTCCCCAACGGATTAGAACTTCGCGCCGCCGCCGGGAATCGCACCCGCCGCGCGGGGGCGCCCATCAGACCTCGACGTCCTTTTCCCCCATGGTGCGTGAGCATTCCAGGACGTGCTCCAGCCGGACCATGATCTTTTTCACCTGCGGATCCTTCAGGGCCAGGATGTCCCGCAGGGCCTCGCCGATGGCCGGCAGGTATTTCTCGATATAGTTGCGCTTGAGGGCCTCTTCCCGCCGCCGCCGTTCGCGCTTGAGGTAGCGGCCCAGAGCCCGGCCGCATTCGGCCAGGGCCAGCTTGATCTCCTTGATGATCTCCGGATAGTGGGCGACGGCCTCCTTGCTCTCCGAGGTGAAGGGCACCCAGACCGAGGCGATATGGACCATCACCGTGACCGGTCCGGAAGGCAGGGCCCCGCGGCTCTGGGATAGGCCATAGAGCCGCCAGTGGGTCTGCATGATGGCCTTGAACACCGCGCAGGCGGACTGCTGGTACAACAGGGGTACGCGATTGGCGAATCGCAGGACCCGCATCATCTGCTGGGCATCGTCGTTGGAGGTCTCCGGGACGTCCTCCGGATCGTAGTCCTCGCCGTTTCGATTCTTGCCGCCGTAGGCCAGGGCCGCCTCGATCAAGAAGGGATTGCCCCGGTACACCGCGGGAGGCCGGCTGCAGGCGGTATAGAACTCGCCCTCGACCACCTGCCGGAGCCCTTTCAGGAGGGAGTCCTCCTCGATGGGCACAATGCAGCTGGTGGCGGGGGCCATGATCTTGGTTTCCAGGATGGCCCGATGGAGTTTTTCCGCCTCCGTATGGGACAGGCTCCCGGGCCGGCGGCGGGCGGGCAGTTTGGCCTTGGCCAGGATCTCCTGGCTGACCCGGGCGCTGACGCGGGAAAAATCCTGGCATAAAAAGGCGGTCATTGATCGGTTCTTGGTGTCCTTGGCCATCCGCATCAGGACGCCCACCTCCATGCCGTAGGGATGGGGCTTGACGGCGCGGGGGACCGGGACGGTCTGCTCGACGGTGCGGGGATACTCCAGGACCTGGCCGTCGGGCATGAGGTAGCGCAGGTGGGCGTGGGGATTGGTGATGGCGGTCTGGGCGAGGTATTCATCGACGCTCTGGCGGCCGCGCTGATAGCGGGCCTCCAGTTCGATCTCCACCCGGGTGCCGTTTTGGCACTCCCAGTCGATGACCTCGTCCTTGAGGATGTCGGGCCGGTTGGTCTTGGTGTCGATCCGCAGTTCGTAGTAATGGGCCTTGGCGCTGGGGCCGGTGCGGCTGATGATCTTGATGTTCTTTCCGGTGGTCAGCAGGCCGTACATGCCGGCGGCGGAGATGCCGATGCCCTGCTGGCCGCGGGCCATGCGGAGGGAATGGAACTTGCTGCCGTACAACAGCCGCCCGAAGATGTTGGGGATCTGGTTCTTGACGATGCCGGGGCCGTTATCCTGGATCCAGACCCGGAAGCGATCCTCGCCAGTGGCCTTGACGCCCACCTCGATCTCGGGCAGGATCTGGGCCTCCTCGCAGGCGTCCAGGGAGTTGTCGACGGCCTCCTTGACGGCGGTGAGCAGGGCCTTTCGGGGATTATCGAAGCCGAGAAGATGGCGGTTCTTGGCGAAGAATTCGCTGACGCTGATCTCCCGCTGCTTGGCCGCCATGGCCCGGGCCGTCGCGGCGATGGAATCGTCCAGGATCTGTTCGACCTGTTGCGCCTGGCGGCGGGCGGGCGGTTTGCCGGTCGCGGTTCGCCGGCCGGCGGCCTTGCGGGCGGTGGCCTTGCGGATGGCAGTTTTGCGGGTGGCGGTTTTCCGGGCGGCGGCCTTGCGAACGGTGGTTTTCCTTTTGGCCTTGGCGGTTTTAGCGGCCGTTTTTTTTGCTGGGCGTGCCATCTCCGGTTTGGACTCCTCATCCCTGAAGGCGAAGGCCATCTGGCCGGTCACATCCGTGCGTTTGAGACTCATCGTGTATCCATCGCGGCGGTATCGTGCGGTTCGCTTGCTTATGGTATCGACTGGCGGGTGGTCTCTCAAGGAAAACTTTTGCTTAACAAGGGCACCCAAAGCAGCTAGCATGCCGATTTCTTCGACAGGAGACGGAATCGATGACGACCGCGGGTCCCACCCAGTCATCCGGTCTGCTCGTATCGGGGCCGGATGTCCTCTTTTTGTACGCGGCGGCCTTTTTTATGGCCTTCGGGAGTGGCCAATGGTGGCTGGCGCTGCCGTTTATCGTCAACCTCTTCGGCGGCAGCGACTCCCAGGTGGGCCTCTGCCTGGCGGCGAACATGGGGGTGTATGCCCTGAGCGTGCTGGCGGCGGCCCGGCTGCTGGAGCGGTTTGATCCCAAGCGAATCCTGCAGTTTGGGGCGGGCTCGACCACGGCGATCACGGCGGTAATGTGCCTGATCGTGGTGCTGACGGTCCGGCAGGTGGCGCTGGGCAGTTCCGTGGGGCTGCTGATCGGGACGTCGGCACTGTTCGGGGTATCCATGGCGGCATTCTGGCCGCCATTGATGAGTTGGCTCTCGGCCGGCTGTGGTAGCCCGCTGCTCAATCGGCGGCTGAGCCGTTTTAGCGTCTCCTGGTCGTTGGGCTCGCTGCTGAGCCCCTATGTCAGCGGCTGCCTGACGGAATGGAGCCCGATCCTGCCGATTGCGGCGTCGGCGGGGATGTTGAGCCTGTGCTTTCTGGCGGTCAGCCGTCCGCCGCGCCCGGCGGAGCCGGCGGGATCCTCCAGCTCCCCGGAAGGTCAAACCGCCGTCACCGGGCATCGGCCGGCTATGGTCTGGCTCGCCCGGCTGGCGCTGTTTGGGGCGTTTGTCGGGTTCGGGCTGGCCCGGACGCAGTTCGCCGTCTATTTCAAGAGGGGGCTGGGGTACAGCGAGTCCGGATACGGGCTCTTTGTGACGATCTTGTCGTTGACGATGTTCCTGGTGTACGGGCTGGTTGGCCGGACGGATCGGTGGCAGTATCGTCCCGGATTGCTTTTGGCGGCGCCGGGGATGGTGCTGGCGTTTCTGGTGGTCGCCCTGTATGCGACGAGCCTGGCGCCGCTGTTTCTTTCGGCGGCGCTGTTGGGGGCCGGTACGGCGTTTTGCTACAGCTCCCATCTGTATTACGGGGCGGCCGGCGGCCTGCGCCGTTTCCGGTTGATGGCGATCCACGAGTTCGTTCTGTCGACAGGATTTGTCGCAGGCGCCTGGGTGGGGGGGCTCTTGAGCGATCGTTATCATCGCCAGGCGCCCTACCAATTTGGCGCCGTTCTGCTGGCGGCGGTCATCGCCGGTCAGATCATCCTGCTCGCGGCGCAGCGCCTTGGAAGGAAACGCCCCCAAAAATATCCCGAATCCATGGCGCAGACGGAATGACAATTCTTGGCCGACAGGATGCCCTATGGCGGCCCAAGCGGCTTCGTTTTGCCCGCGGCGATTCATTATCCCATATCGCCTGGGTGTATAATTGTACGTGGGGTGTATCCGCCCGGCATCGCCGCACGGACCGTTTAACCGCACTAGACCGCGTGTGCCTTCGGCGGTTTCAGGAGCGTCCCCACGCCGGCGGCCGCCAGGCAGGCGATTCCCGCGGGGATGAACGCCCAGCCCCACAGCTTGGCGTCGCCCATGGCGCCGCCGAGAATCGGACCCAGCGTGCCGCCCAGGCCGTAGGCCATGAAGACCCAGGGATAGTTGGTGCCCACGTTCTTGTTGCCGAAGTAGTCCGCCGTCGCCGCCGGGAACAGGGCGAAGTTCCCGCCGAAGTTGAACCCGATGATCGCCGCGCCGATGTACAATCCCCATTCGATCCCGCCGATGAAGTAGAACACGATCATCATGACGCCCTGCAGGCCCGTCATCAGGATAATCGCGTTTTTCCGGCCGGTCTTTTCCGAGATCGAGCCCCAGGCGATCCGGCCGATGCCGTTCATGAAGGCGAAGAACAGCCCCATCGCCGTGCCCGCGATGATATCCGCCTTGGCCAGTTCCAGGCCGTTGGCGGTCAGGGCGTCCTTGCCGAACAGTCCGATGATGCCGATGACCATCAGGCCCGCCATGGCGCCGGCCGTGAAGATGAAGAACAGCATCCAGAACTGCGGCGTGGCGACCATCTGCTTCTCGGAAAAATTCACACCGCCGCTGACGGCCGCTTTGGACGTATCCGGCGACCAACCGGGAGGACTCCAGCCTTCCGGCGGATTGATCATCAGGAACGAACCCAGGATCACCAGGCCTGCAAATATCGCGCCGTACAGCATGAACACCTTGCTGACCTCCATGCCCATGCCGTAGAGGCCCGCCCAGCCCGGGGTCAGGTTGACCGGGCCGAACACGAAGCCGCTGGTCAGCTTGATCCAAATCAGCGCCCCGAAGCCGAAGCCGGCCACCGCCAGGCCGGTAATTAGACCCTTCTTGTCGGGGAACCACTTGACGCACACCGCGATGGGGACCACGTAGCCCAGGCCGATCCCGGCGCCGCCCAGGATGCCCACGCCGATCAGGATCCCGATGAAACTGGTGCCGCACAGGCCGGCCAGGACATAGCCGGCCCCCAGGACCAGCCCGCCGGCCATGGCGACCTTCTTGGGGCCCACTTTCTTCTGCCAGGGACCGGCGATAAACGCCATGACCACGGCGAAGGTCAGCAGGCCGGCAAAGAACGGGATCTGGGTCTGCAACTTGCTGAAGTGAAACGGCTCGGCCGTCAGTTTGCCCGTAAACGCCTTCCAGGCGTAGATCGCGCCCAGGCACAACTGGATCAGGATCGCGCCCAGCACGACCAGCCACCGGTTCATCACGTTCGGTTGTTCACTTGCTTGACTCACGGTTTGCTCCTTGCTCGTTTCGGTATCGTCTGAAGGAAACGTCTGGTCGAAATCCTCTGTCGCTGCGGCACAGGGTCCTCTGGCCGCCTGGGCCCGACGGCCCCGTCCGGAGGGAGAGTGAATAAGCCCCCTTCTCCGGAAGACAGGTTCGAATTTCGGCCATCATAGCCCCCGGCCCTTGGTGGGGCAAACAAAAATATGCCCTGTCCGGGTCATCCGGTTCGGCCCGCCGATGCCTACTCGAATCCGAACCAGTCGAAAAGGATGACGCCCCGATCGACGGTGAGCTTGAGGAGGTTCTCGCCCGCGGCGAAGGGCATCTCGCCCAGGGCGATTTCCTGCCAGCCGGTCTCGGCCAGCGGCAGCGTCTTGGCCTGGCCGTTCAGGGTGATCGTCAGCGCGGCCGGAACGGTTTGCGGATTGGCCCGGACGACCGCGCGATAGGGTCGCGCCGCGAGGCTCCCGATGCGGTAGGTGGTCCATTCCGCCTGGACCAGCCGGATGGCCTGCCGGCTGGTCCAGCGATTGCCCGTCGAGTCGATCCGCTCGACGGGCACCGGTTCGGTGATGCGATAATACTCTGACGTTTGGCCGGCGTCCTTGACGACATAGGATTGGTTCGGCCCGTCGTGGCCGTAGTTTTCCGCCTCCACCCGGCCCGGCGCGCGGCGGAAGATGGCGTTGACGACGTCGGGAAAGTAGGCGCAGTGTTCCAGGCGGATATTGTGGATCAGTTCGTCGAAGGCCTTCTGCGCCGTTTCGCCGTCGGGCTTGTCCCGGCCGCGCGAATAGGCGCGGATGAGGTCCCAGTCCTGGGGATTCTTGATCGAATACGGGGCGTTGTTGGCGTCCATCTTCTTCCAGGGCCAGAAGGACCAGCCGATGTTGTGGGCCTCGAAGTACTGGGTCGTCGCCCAATAGATGGCGTTGCCCTTTTCCCCGGTCTCGCCGACCCAGACCGGGCAGTTGAGCTCGGCCCGGCGGGCGAGAAACCGGCTGATGTCGTTGAGCTTGTCCGGCCGGTCCCAGCAGTAGTAGTGGAACTGGTAGAATAGGTTGTCGTCGAACGGCCGGGTGAAGACCGACCAGTCGTTGGCCCAGTCGGCGCCTTCCAGGGTGATCATGTGTTTGGCGTCGACCCGGCGTATCGCCTGGGTGATCCGCCGGTAGAGCGGCTCGAGCTGGTCCCGGTAGGCCTCGGCGGCGCCCGTGCGCTGGGGCAGCGGCTCGTTCAGCAGGTCGTAGGCGGCCACGGCCGGCTCGTCCTGGTAGCGCTCGGCGATCTTCACCCAGAGCTCCACCAGCC
Organism: Sedimentisphaerales bacterium; assembly: GCA_016930855.1. Classification (GTDB taxonomy): domain Bacteria; phylum Planctomycetota; class Phycisphaerae; order Sedimentisphaerales; family SM23-30; genus JAFGFX01. Next base: position 26,317 of record JAFGFX010000248.1, read on the forward strand.
GGTCCTGATTGGCTTTGTCCTTGAAGAGGTCCGGCCAGTCATTGGCGCTGTCGTCGATGTTGGAGCCCGTTTGGCCGCCCGGGGCGCCGTGCATGTCGATGATCACGTAGATGCCGGACTGTCTGCACCAGCCAACCAGGTTGTCCAGCAGCGCGAATCCCTCCTCGATATACTCCGGGTTTTCGCCCTCGGTCAAAAAGAGCCGGGCGTTCAGGGCCGGCCGCACCGAGTTGAATCCCAGTTCGGCGATGCGGCGGATGTCGGCTTCGGTGATGTAGTGCTGGCGGAACTGGCGCCAGAAGCGGTCGGCGGCCTGCGGCCCGATCAGGTCGCTGACGAGCTTCTCGATCTTCCGCGGCCGGTCGCCCGCCGGCCCGAATTTCCACATGTACCCCTCCGGCAACATCCAGTTTCCCAGGCCGACCCCCTGCAGGAGGATCTTGCTGCCGGTCTGATCGACCATGTCCTGACCTTGGGTGCGCAGGAATCCCTCGGCCTGGACCGTGCTGACAGAGGCCGACGTCGCCAGCAGAACCAGGCAAACCGTCCAAACGCGTTTTACCGTGTACATCACATTGCCTCCTTTCCGATCACCGCTCCTGGACGGACACGTTGCGCCGTCGAAGCGGAATCCGATACCCTTTTTTCCCGCCGTGATCTTCTACCGTTCCTTTTGCCCTGCCCGCCGCCGTAAGTGCCGCACGGCTTTGTCACTTAACCCGCAGGTCGACGACTTGCTGGCTGTATTGTTCTAGCGCCTCGGAGCACAGATAGCCTCTGGCCAAAGGATCGTCCTTGAGATAGGCGTCCCAAAAGGCGGTGCTGGCGATCCGGATATAGCGGATGAATTGTTCCTGTTGGTCGAGGTTCCGGGGATCCGGCCGGGCAAACGGCCGCAGGCGACCCGCCGCCGCCCGCCGCGCGTCCCCAGCGAAGGTCATATGGCCGGCCCCCTCGATCCAGATAGCGTACTTGTCGTTGGGCGGGAGACTCTCGAAGGAGCTCAGCCGCCACTGCGGGGTGAATTCGCTGCGGCCGCCGCCGTCCCTCGATCCGGTCATCAGCATCAAAGGCCGGCTGATCGAGATGGCCGACGTCTGGGTAAAGCCCATGCGCCCCGGCCCCGCCGGACTTAGCGCCAAAAACGTCCGGATGCGCCCGTCGCCGAAGGTCTGCGCCTTTGGTGCGCCCGGCAGTTCGATGGTCGCGCCGGCCAGGTACATCGTCGTCATCGCCCCGAAGGAATGGCCGGCCATGCCGATGCGGCCGGGATCGATACGGGCCGCCGGCGACGGCAGGTGCTCCTCGATCTGCTCCAAACGATCCAGCAGAAAGCCAATGTCCCGCGCCCGATCCACCCAGGCCTGCGGATCCTGCTCGACGGTCCGCAGGGCGTCCAGGATCGTGTAGCGCTCGGATCGCCCGCGGCGCAGCGCGATCGAGTCCTCATGCGTCGGTTGGATGGTGATATACCCGTGCGAAACCCAGTGCCGCGTCAGGGACAGGGCCCCGTTAGACGATCCGCCAGCCCCGTGTGAAAAGATAATCAGGGGAAGTTGCCCCGTTGACCGCGACGTCGTGTTTCCCCCCACGTTTGCCGTCGGCGGCGAAGCCGGATATTTCGGATATTGCAGACGCAACGACAGGGTTTTCTGACGCCGGGTGTCGCGGTACTCGATGGATTCGATCGTCTGGATCTCGAACGGGCCCGCTTCAGCCTTGTAGGCGGCGCCGGCCGCCGGAGCCGGCTCGGTGGCCGCTGATGTCGAAGCCGCGGACGAATCGCCCGCCGTGCTCAACAAACAGGCCGCCATCCGGGATAAACAGATTGCCCCCCCGGCTGAGTGGCCCGACGCCCTAAGCGAATCGCCCGTCGTCCTGGATAAACAGATCGCCGCCCCGGCTGAGTAGCCCGGCGTCCGAAGCGAATCGCCTGCCGCCGACCGGGCCAAAAACACCCACAGGGTGCCCAGGACGATTGCCCGCCATCGCCGCATGATGTGTTTTTGCCCTCTCACGCCGCCGCCGCACGATCCGCGCCGCTCGTTTGCCGCCGGTCGGGCCAAAGGTGTTACTCGGGATTACCCGGCAGCACGCAGACATACACGCTCTTGACGTAATCCTGCTGCTGAAACTCCTCGATCGCCTTGGCCTGGGGGGGTTCGTCCAGACTGATCGCCAGCACCGCCCGATCCTCCGCCTTCACGCGGCCGACGCCCATCGTGCCGATATTCAGCTTGTGCTTGCCGCAGATCGTC
>JAFGFX010000249.1 GCA_016930855.1 Sedimentisphaerales bacterium
GGCGAGCTGACAGGCCCAGCCCTGACCGAACATCTGGTCGGATAGACACCCCCCGTCGTACTGGTCCTTGGGATGCTCGGCCAGGTCCACGTCCTGGATGAAGTATTCGCCGTTCCAGAGCTTCTGGCTGGACAGACGGCTGCCGCTGGCAAAGATGGTGCGGCACCGCTCGGCAAAGGGCAGGTCCCCCACCTCGCGGGCCATCTCCTCGGCGGCCCGCAAGGCGGCCAGATACAGCGAGCCGACAAACGTGTTGGCCCCGAAAAAGTTGATGTCGAAGGTGTTGTGCTGGGAATTCTCGATAAGCCCGTCCTCGTTCTGGTCCTGTCGGATGGAAAACTCCAGCGTTTTCTTGATCTTGGGCCAGTTGCGCCGCAGAAAGGCGTCGTCCGCCGAGAGCAGATGCTCGCGATAGGCCTTCAGGACCGTCCCGCACTGGCCGTCGGCGGCGTAGGTGCGATTGCTGCGGAACCCGACCAGGCCGCTGCCCTCCTCGAAGCCGGCGCCGAAATCCTGCATCTCGCGGACCGAGCGCTCCAGTTCGGGAAACAGACGCGCCAGGGCGTGCTCGTAATTCCAGACATGCGTGCAGGTCCCGGGGCAGCATTCGACGCCCTCCCAGGCCCAGAAGCGCCCGCTTTGCCACCACTGGCAGGTGCCGGTGGCCAGGTTGGCGACCGTCGAATGCAGGCGGTCCAGCAGCCAGTACGGCAGGGTGCTGTCATAATAGGTGTCATGCCAGAGATGCGTCTGGTCGGACAATTTTTGACGGTTATCCAGGATATAATGGGCCACCGCGGCGGCGTCGGCAAACCGATTGAGGTACTCGTGGCCGTGGGGATGATAAGGGAAATGCCAGCCCAACACGAAGCTGAAGGTATGCGTCCCCTGCGGCTCCAGCGTCTGGAAGTTGGCCGCGAGCACCGTGCTCTTTTTGGCCCGCACGTCGTAGGCGATATCCTCCTGGAAGTTCAACTCTCCGATCGTCTGCTTGATCGTCTCGACCAGCGGACCCGGCAGGGATTCACTCACCGCATCGGCCGCCATCAGGACCATCGTGCCGTCGTCGAGCGGATGATCGGCCAGGCGGACCATCGGCCGGGATTCGTCGGCGAACTCGATCTGATCGATATTGACATGGCCCCAGCCGCCGGTGTTCGCGTCCACGATCTGGAAGCGGGCCTTTTGGCCGAGGTACTCCTGCACGTCCCAGCTGCGCCATTCGAGCTTCTCGTTATTGGCGCCGCTGGCCGTGCGGACCACCTTGCCGTCCACCAGCAGGTTCATGCAGGTCTGGCCGGCATGGCCGCCGCCGCCGATGAGGAAATTGGAGTACCGCCGTTCGATCGTAAAGAGCGGCGAGGTCAAGGTGCCCTGGGTCCCGTCGCCGCCGAGATAGGTATTGACCAGCCGCTTACCCAGAAAGCCGCTGACGGCCTGCTGGTTGGCCAGCGTGCCCTGGGCCGGGCCGCGGCCGAAGGCGGACCCTTGCGCCTGCCAGTCGCCGTAGTCCGGGCCCTCGAAGTCCTCGAACACGACCGGCGGCCTGGCGGCGGCGCGGGCCTGGGGATTCTCCTCCAGGCAGTGGATCAGGTACCGCCGCCGGCTCGATCGGTCGGGCGATCCGGACAGGATCCGGCTGCGGCGCCGGGCATCCAGGCCCTGCGCGGCGGAATAGATCCCCACCGCGTTTTCCAGCCAGCCCAGCAGGCCGACCTGGATCGGCGCGTCGGATTCATTCTTCAGGGTGATCTGGAAGAGCGTGGCCGGCAGGGCGGAGTCCGGGGCGTTCAGGGGGATGAACGGGGAAAAGGCCTCCATCCGGGCCGAGACCGGCCGGCGGCCGTCCCGATAGCTGATCCAGGCGATGGGATACTCCCCGGTCCACTGCACCTGGGCCCAATCCGAGCGGCGCAGGGGGTAAACGCCCATCCGGCCGTCCTGTTGAATCAAAACGGCAAATCCCTGATCCACCGGTTTGGCGGGGGCCTTCTTTTGGTAATTATGGGCGCCGTATCCGGAAAACTCATGCCGGTTGAAGATCTCCCAATGGCCCAGCGTCCCGTCGCCGCAGAGATACAGTTGTCCGGCGGCAATCCCGCCGATCGGCATGCCGATCGCATCGAGCTGGGCGCCCTGGTACAACTGCCGGCCTGCCCGGTCATACAGGCTGGCCTTCCAGGAGGCCGTCAATTGCTTTTCCGGCGGCACAAAGTGCTGCACCTCGGCGGCGGCATCCGCCGGCGGCTCGTCCGCCGCCGCGGCCGGCAGTGCCAGCGAACAAATCACGGCAGCGATCCGGATCCCTGCCGTCGCCTGCCGGACAGACCGTGTGCGAGGTGATACCGCTTCAATCATGACATGAGCCTCCCATGGTTTGCCTGCACCCTAACCGCCATCGCCGGCCCCTGTCGATACAGACGGTTGTTCAGCCGGCCGGCTCGGATTGTCGGACGTCGCCTAGAGTGACCAGCCCTGGCGGTACTCGCGCTGCAGGAAGTCGTTGGCCCGCTCCAGATTGGTGCACCGGAGATTCTTGGCGTCCCAGAGCAGTTTCCCTCCGGCCCGCACGGCCACGTTGCCGAGCAGGACGGCCTCCGAGAGCGGACCGGCGTAGTCGAAGTTGCTCAGCGGCTTGGAGCCGCCCTTGCAGGCGTGGATCCACTCCTGGTAATGATCGAGACCGCGGGGCAGACTGGGTTCGGGCGGTTTGAAGCCCTTCATCCGCTCCTCGGGAATCAGGCGCGGCGCGCCCATGTGCGGGTAGAGCAGCGTGCCCTTCTCGCCGTAGTAGAGCCC
>JAFGFX010000250.1 GCA_016930855.1 Sedimentisphaerales bacterium
AGGCCCATGATATAGCCATCCTCGGTCCAGGCCGTCACCTGCAGGCATTCGGGCACGCTGTCCCGCTTGACGAAAATGCTGTGATAGCGGCCGCCGGAAAAGGGATTGGGGATGTTGTAAAATATCCCCTGCTCGTCGTGATGGACCAGCGATTCCTTGCCGTGCATCGGGGCCGGCATGATCCCCAACTCGGCGCCGAAATGCTGGGCGATGCCCTGATGGCCCAGGCAGACGCCGAACACCGGAATATGGCGCCGGACCGCCTGGCCGACCAGGTCCGGCACCCCGAACGCCTCCGGCAGGCCCGGCCCCGGCGAGATGAACAGCAGATCGGGCCGGTAGGCGTCCAGCCGGGCCGGGTCGAATCCCGCCCGCAGGGTGATCACCTCCACGCCCGTCTGCCGGACGTAGTTGGCCAGCGTATGGACGAAGCTGTCCTGGTTATCCACGAACAGGATCCGCCGGCCCTTGTACCGCTTGAGAAACACGGTAGGACCAGCCGGCTCGGCCGGCTCGGCCATGACGGCCTGCAGGAACGCCGAGGCCTTGATGCGGGTCTCGGTCTCCTCCTCGTCCGGCACGGAATCGTACAGCAGCGTGGCCCCGGCCCGCACGCCCGCCACGCCGTCCTTCAAATGGACGGTGCGGATCGTGATGCCGGTGTTGAGCTGCTGGTCGAAGGTGAACAGTCCCACGCAGCCGCCGTACCAGCCGCGGGCGCTGTTTTCCAGATTCTCGATGGTCTGCATGGCGATCGGCTTGGGCGCCCCGGTCAGGGTGCAGGCCCACATGTGCGAGAGGAAGGCGTCGAACATGTCGCAGTCCGGGCGCAGGCGGCCCTTGACGTGATCGACGGTATGGAACAGTCTAGAATAGCTCTCCACCAGCCGCCGGCCCACCAACTGCACCGAGCCGGGCTCGCAGATCCGCGACTTGTCGTTGCGGTCCACGTCGGTGCACATGGTCAATTCCGACTCGTCCTTCTTCGAGCCGAGCAGGATGCCGATCTGCCGGGCGTCCTCCATGGGCCCGCTGCCCCGCCGCACAGTCCCGCTGATGGGGCAGGTCTCGACCTCGTCGTCCTTGACCTTGACGAACATCTCCGGGGACGCCCCGATCAACTGCTCGTCGCCCAGGTTGATCAGGAAATCGTAGGGACTGGGGTTGCTGCGGCGCAGGCGGGCGAAGATCTCGCTGGGCAGATACCCGCACGGCACGCTGAACAACTGCGAGAGGACCACCTCGAAGAAATCGCCCCGTCGGCAGCCCTGACGGATCGTTTCGACCTTTTCGGCGTATTCACCCGGCCGATGATCGCAGTGGATGTCGGCGGACGTCGTCCCGCGGCGGACCGCCTTGCGCGCGCCGGTTATCGGCAATCCCTGCGTACTGGCGCCCGTCGGGCCGATGAACTCGTAGGCCAACTGGAACGCCTGCTGCTTTTGATGATCGATGGCCCCCACCCGGTCGGCGAAAAACAGGTGGCAGTCCGGCCCGCTTCCACTGCGATCGTGCCGGAACGTGATCGGCTCGAACTGGAAGACCAGATCGTAGCCGAACGCCCCGAATACCGTCAAAAACTCGTCCTCACAGGCCATCAGATCGCACAGGCCCCGCAGCACCGAAAACACGCTGGGCTGCTTGCTGCGCTGTTCCTCGGTGAAATCCGCCGGCAAGGGGAGCACCCGGCCGCGAATTACGTCCTCGGCGACCTCGTACTCGGCCACATGGTTGTTGGCCGTTATTGCCGGCGCCAGCAGGGCCAGCAGCACCCGGCCCCGCTCGTTCAACGCCTGGAGGCGGACGTCGCGGCCCTGGCTGATCATCTCCAGCGGCGGATCGATAAAGCCGATGTCCCAGCGGGAATAGCGACCCGGATACTCATAATCGCTGGCCAGGATGCAGCCCTTGGCCCGGTCGATTTCGGCATAGACGCCGGCGAGCACCTCTTCCATCGGCACCTCGCGCCGGTCCCGCAGGACCTTGATGCCGCCCTTGGTGATAAATTCGGTTTGCATGATTAGAGACCTCCCATAAAAAAACCGCGACCCGATCTTGCGTCGAGCCGCGGCTTGCTGTTGTCCTCTATCGGTGGTCGCTCAGATACCGCACCTCGCGCAGGGATAGGGCCGCCACCACCAGAGCCGCCTTGTTTTGATTGCCTCGATACTCATGAAAATCCCTCGATAATCTATCATTAAACCATACCGGTTCTCTTTTGTCAAGGCAAATTCCGAAAATTTTTCGGGCGTTTGGCGACGCTGCGTCCAGATCGACCGGCCGGCAGCCGATTCGGTTATGGTATCCGGACGTCCCGGACGATCAGCTCCACCGTCGTATTGCCGTTAAAGTGGTTCAGAGACGGTTCGAAAGCCAGATCCACCCGATCCGCGTCGATAAGCTTCTTTTCCCATTTGGCCTGGCCGAAGGCGACGGCCCGCACCAGGCCGCCCGGCCGCCGGGCGGCGTCGGGATCGTCGCCGTCGGCCACCAGCCATTGGAGGTGATCGCCCCGGGGCCCCATCCGCCGGGGCGGACCGGCCAGTTTCAAGCCGGTCGCCGCCAGCAGGACCTCGGGATTGCCCGCCCCGAAGGGACCCAGCCGCTCGATCCTCTCAAGGACCTTGACGGACAGGTCCGCCAGTTTGACCTCGGCATCGATCGCCAGTTTGCCCCGCAGGTCGGCGCTACTCAGATTCGCGCAGGCGTACCGGTTGAAGGCCTCCCGGAACGGCTCCAACTCGTTTGGCTTGAGATGCAGGCCGGCGGCCATGGCGTGCCCGCCGAAACTGACCAGATGCCCGGCACAGGCCGTCAGCGCCTGGCAGATATCAAAGCCGTTGACGCTGCGACAGGAGCCCATCGCCTTGTCATCCGTCAGGGAGATCACCACCGCCGGCTTATGGAAGCCGTCCACCAGCCGGCTGGCGACGATGCCGATGACGCCGCCGTGCCAGTCCTGCCCGGCGACGACGATGCCCCGCCAGTCGTCCTTGTGCATGCCCAGGGCCCGGACCTGTCCGGCGGCCTCCTCGGCGATCTGCTTCTCAATCTTGCGGCGCTGCTGATTCTGGGCCTCCAGATAGGCGGCGATCTGGCGGGCCCGGGCGGGCGTGCTGCGGGTGAACAACTCCACCGCCAGGCGGGCGTGGCCCAGGCGGCCGGCGGCGTTCAGGCGGGGCGCCAGGCGGAACCCGATGTGGGCACTGTTCAGCGCCGTCCCGGTCAGGCCCGCCGCCTCGATCAGGGCCCGGGTGCCGGGATTGTCGCTGGCCGCCAGGCCGGTCAGGCCATAGTGGGCCAGGATCCGGTTCTCGCCCTGGAGGGGTACGACATCGGCGATGGTGGCCAGGGCCGCCAGGCCCGTGGCCGAGATAAGGAACTCGCGAAATTCCGGCGTGACCTTGTCCGCCTGGGAACATTCCTGCGCCAGGGCCCAGGCCAGCTTGAAGGCCACCCCCGCCCCGCAGAGATCCCGGCAGGGATAGTCCTGGCCCGGCAGGTCCGGATGCACGATCGAGTGAGCCTGCGGCAGGGTATCCTCGACCTGGTGATGGTCAGTAATAATCAGGTCGATTCCCCGTTCGGCGGCCAGCTCTGCCGCCTCGAAGCCGGAGATGCCGCAATCGACCGTGATGATCAAATCCGTCTGCTTGTCGGCCAGGTGCCGGACCGCCTCGGCATTGAGGCCGTAGCCCTCCTCGATCCGATGCGGCACGTAATACTCCACCTCCAGGCCGGCCAGCCGGAGGCAATGCCACAGGATCGCCAAGCCGGCGATGCCGTCCACGTCGTAATCACCGTAGAGGACGATCCGTTCCTTGTCCCGAATCGCCCGGCGAATCCGCTGGACGGCGGCCGGGATCCCCACCAGCCGGCCCGGCTCGACCAAATCGTTCAGGGACGGCTGCAGGAATTTCTGGGCCGCCTCGAAATGGGTGATCCCCCGGTTGCCGAGTAACTGGGCGATCAGGGGGGGTACGCCCAGGGCCCGGGCCAGTTCGTCGCGCTGCGGCCATACCGGCCGAACCTGCCAGAGCATCCGGGATGCCTGCTCTTTCGCCGTCTTTTCCGGCATACAGGACTCCGTTCCTATTCGACAGCCACAGAGGGCACAGAGGATTTCAGTTTGTCGTTTACGCCTTGCAGATTGTATTGCCGCCCAAACATCCCCAAGGCAGCACTCGATCCGCCGAGGGTATTTAAGCCGAGAACGACGACTCAATCAAGAGGTATTCTTGTTGCCGGGCGCAAGCGTACTCGGGCATGTCGCCCAGCGTGCATGCCCCAACGAGCGCCTGGAGCCGGCCCCCGACTCCATAAAAAAAGGGCCGGCTTGGAACACCGGCCCTGTTCTTGCTTGCCCTGCTTTGGATATCAGGTGCCCATCAGCCATTCGGCTGCCATGATGGCAAAGTCCGCCAGATCGACGGCACAATCGCCGGTGAGGTCGGCCCGCAAGATGCATTTGGCGGTGACGGAGAGGTTATCCCAATAGATATCGTCATCGGATTGGCCATTACAGATTATTCTGGAATTTATCAAATCAATGAGTTGTCCTCTTTTCCAGACGCCGCCCAATTCATTGCGGGGGAGGGGGTGCTGCGACACATCCTCGGTAACGCCATCCACGGTGACCGAGACATATCGGTCGTTATACTGATCGATAACCACCGTAACGGTATGCCAGGCGTCCCACTCCAAGGTTCTGCCGTTTGAGGGGGTGAAGACATAATTATTATTGGACCCGTTAAAGGCGGCAAAATCGAGGTCGAGTTTCCGGTCTTTTTTCAGGGTGCCATTGCCGCTGGCGACACCGAAAGCCACAATCTCATATCCCGGATGCGGTCCGCCCCAGACCCTGAATTGAGCCGTATAAAAATCATCGGTGTTGGGATCGCTGGTGTGGGCGTAAAAATCGACCTGTAAGGTAATCAGCAGTAGGCGGTTAATATCCACGGCCGGCGTAATATCTCTCGAATCCTCTATTTGCGCCCAACTCCCATAGTCGTGTCCCGCATGTTCGTGAAAGGCCCGTCCGGTATTGGCCACGGCGTCCTGGATCTCTCCGATGGAACCGGAATCGGGATCCTGGGAGATATAATACCAGTAATCCTGCTCCGGCACGCCCGGATGATGCTGGATGGGACCGATGTCCAGGGCATCGAAATCCGTCTGGTAAATTAGATCCTCCGCCTGGGCTGTAATCGCACCCGCGACCATGCCGATCAGCGCCACTCCCAAAGCCACTGTTCTACCCATTTTCATCACCTGCTCCTTTTTTACCCCAGATGGCCCCCGGCCTCGCCACGCCGCTGAGACTCAAAATTTCCGCAATAGTACTTCTGCCCTGCGCAACATGCACTCCCACAAAATTTCTGTACCGGCGTTTCAATCCGGCGGAACCAGGGATCGGCTCAGCCGATCGTTCATGAAACAGCTTCAAGAAATAATAAAGATAAGTTTAATCCTGAACTCCTTTGGCTTCTAAAGCGTGCGCTATCGATGTCCGCCAGCCTTCGCCGTGCCGCAGTACGTTTTATTATAACATCATGGGAAAAGGATGTTTAGGAAAAACGACAAATTTTTCCCCCGACGCGATCCCCCAGGCAAGGAAGATCGTAAATAATTGCGGGTCACAAGGTTACGCGCACAAGGATGGGCGGGGGCATCAAGGCAATCCCTGGAACTATCGATAATATAGATACCGAATCCATCGGTCCCGGCGATTTCCACCAGTCCAGGCCGCAATCAGGACACGGCCTCTAGGCAAAATATCGGATGGCGTTGGTGAAGATGCTCAGGCCGTTCCGGTCGTGTTTCGCCTCGTCGCGGGTCCAGCAGGGATGTTGGGTGCGGTGCACGTGGCGCTCGGGATGGGGCATCAGGCCTAGGACGCGGCCGGTCGGGTCGCAGAGGCCGGCGATGTGATCCGTCGAGCCGTTGGGATTGACCGGGAAGCCGCCGCAGTGGCCGTCCTTGTCGACGTAGCGGAAGGCGACCTGGCCGCCGGCCTTGACCCGTTCGAGAATCGCCTCGTCGGCAAAGCAGACCTTCCCCTCGCCGTGAGCGACCGGCAGAAAGATCCGCTCGCCGGGCCGGATGAACACGCACTTGTCCGTGGCCGGCTCCAGATAGACCCAGCGATCCTCAAACCGGCCGGAATCGTTATAGGTGATCGTCGCCTGCCGCAGCGAGCCGTTACCGTCGCCTTTATCGCCACTATCGCCGCCGCCGTCCGGCAGGGCCGGCAGCAGGCCGGCCTTGACCAGCACCTGGAAGCCGTTGCAGATGCCCAGCACCAGCCCGCCGGCGTCGATGAACGCCCGCACGCTATTGCGAAAATGGTGGACCAGCTGGTTGGCCAGGATCTTGCCCGCCGCGATATCGTCGCCGTAACTGAACCCGCCGGGCAGGACCAGAATCTGGTACGTTTCCAGCCGCTGGGGCTCTTCGATCAGGCGATTGACGTGCACCCGCTCGGTCGCGGCGCCGGCCAGGCCGAAGGCATGGCATGTCTCCTCGTCACAATTGGTCCCCGCCGTCCGCAAAACGAT
>JAFGFX010000251.1 GCA_016930855.1 Sedimentisphaerales bacterium
AAGTTGGTAGGAACGGCTCTACGAATCCGGCGAAATGTTTTCGCCTACGCCTTTCTTTCGCCGCCCCTCTGGCCCTGGCGGGCTCAACGGCGAGGGCGGCGAAAGCGGACTACGGCGAAAACAATGCCTCCGGGGTACATGATATAGGGGAATTAACCTAAGCTTCTGCCCATAGGGCACTTACGCCTTATCGCCGAGATGTTCCCATCAATTTTATTCGATAAGAACCAAGGGAAAAGAATGCCGCCGCCGTCTGGCAGAGACCCCGAGCGAGCACTTGACTAGGCGTGCCACGGCGCGCGCCGGGGCCGCGAGAGCAGGCGATCGGCCTCGGCGTCGCCGACAAACCGCTCCTGCCGGGGATCCCAGCGCAGGGGTCTCTTTAAGAGCATGGCGATATTGCCCAGGTGGCATACCGTCGCCGAGCGATGGCCCACCTCGGCCGGGCAGATCGTCTCGGTCCGGCTCCGCAGGCAGTCCAGAAAGTTCTGCTTGTGATCCCGGCTCTGGTAGAGATGGATCTCGCCGGGCCGGATGCAGGAGAACTGCAGGGATCTCGGCTCGGTCTCCAGCTTGCCCCGATCGACGTACACCCAGCCGTCCGTCCCGATAAACCTGGTGCCCGACCGGCCGCCCGTGCGGCAGATCAGCTCCGTCCCGCCGGCGTAGCGGCATTGGAAATGCACCCGGGTGGCCGTGGTGAACAGGCCCGTGCGGGGAAACTCGCCCTGGCCGACGATCTCCACGGGACCGCTGTGGTCGGTCCCCAGGCCCCATTGGGCGATGTCCAGATGGTGCGCCCCCCAGTTGGTCACCTGCCCGCCGGAATAATCCAGGATGAAGCGAAACTGATAATGGCAGCGCTGGGAATGATACGGGGCCCAGGGGGCCGGTCCCAACCAGAAATCGTAATCGAATCCCGCCGGCACGGGCTCGGGGCGCCAGGTCGGCTCGCACTGGCGGTTGTTCGAGGGGATGCCCACCTCGACGCGGACCACCCGGCCGATCCGGCCGTTGCGGACCAGCTCGCAGGCGAAGCGGAAATTGCCCGCCGACCGCTGCTGCGAACCGGTCTGCACGATCCGGCCGTAGCGCCGGCTGGCATCCGCCAGGGCCCGGCCCTCGGCGATCGTCAAGGTCAGCGGCTTTTCGCAATAGACGTCCTTGCCGGCCCGGATCGCCGCGATCGAGACGGGCACGTGCCAGTGGTCCGGTACCGAGACGCAGACCGCGTCCACATCCTTGTTCTCCAGCAACTGGCGGTAATCGCCGTAGGCGTGCTCGCTCGACAATCCGGCGGCTTGGCGGGCCTCGGCCAGGCGTTGCTGGTCCACCTCGCAGACCGCGACGATCTGCGCGCCCGGTATGCCGCGAAAGCCCTTCAGGTTGCTGCCGCCCATGTTGCCTACGCCGATCGAACCGATCCCGACGCGGTTGCTCGGGGCATCGGCCCCGAAGACGCGGGACGGAACGATATACGGCGCCGGGAATCCGGCGGCGGCGGCCGCGGTGGCGGCCAGGCCCGCTGCGCGCAGGAAATCCCGCCGGGTGCATCGACTTGGCTTGCTGGACTTATTCATGAGCTTCCTCTGGATAGGTTCTGGATTTTCCGGCACGCCGTACAGTCGAATCTGCCGACCGTCTGGACGGCGTTTGCTCAAGAAGAACCTTTTTTTTCTACTGTTACTGTCGGCGGCCGACCGAAATCGGTCCAGACCCGCTCGGCCGTCTCCGGGTTGATTTTCCCCTCGTGCACGTACCACCGATAGCGGAAGGTGTAATCGTGGCCCGGCAGCAGGTCCCAGGCCTTTTTTTGGGCGGGGACAAAGCCGAAAAACACCAGATCGTTTTCGCCGGGCCAGATCCGCATCGGCTCGGGGTGCTCGCGATTGTCCGGATGGCTCATCAAGACGACACCCGACCAGCCGGACGGCGTGACCCCGCCCACGTCGCACCAGCGGCTGCGGGTGGCGTTGGCGTCCTTGCGGGTCTTGCCCTCGCTGGTCAGATAGGCCCCCTTCTCGCCCCGCCAGTCGGGCGAGCCGCGAAAGCCGAATCCGCCGTAGCGGTATTCGTTCAGGCGCAGGGGGCTGTCCGCCACGTTTTTCTGAACGGAGCGAAAGTCGCAGAGCCAGTACCCGGCCGCCGGCCCCCCCACGTTGTACACCCGCACATCCCAGACCTCCTGCAGGACCACCTTCTCGCCGGTCTCGGTTTGCAGGGCCACGTGTTCGTGCTGGGACTGGAAGCCGCCATAGACCGGCCCGGTGACGGCGCCCAGGTACTTGACGAACCGGACGGTCCCCTGGCCCTCGTTGAGATTCCAGAAATCCACGTGCTTGCCCTCGAACTCCGTGCTCGTCCAGGGGAACCAGATGCCCATGTGATGGATATGGTCCTTGGGGTGAATATCGGTCAGCACCGCCCCCTGCGGCGACCAGAGGGGATGGATAAAGGCGCTGCGGGTGTACCGCTCGCTGGCTCCGGGCGGCGGCGGCATCGGGGCGTGGCGGTATCGCAACACCGGACGATCCTTGCATAGCAGCGACAGATCCTTCTCGGTCTTTACCAGGCGAACCTGATCGCCCGCTACGGCGGCGTCCGACATAGCGGTGCCCATGGTAGCGGCGCCCGTGGTAGCGGCGCCCGTGGTAGCGGTGCCCGTGGTAGCGG
>JAFGFX010000252.1 GCA_016930855.1 Sedimentisphaerales bacterium
CACCCACGAGCAGCTCGGCCGGCCGGCCTGCGGATTCCTCGAACACACCGGCTACCCCTGCCCCACCTGCGGGATGACCACCGCCTTCAGCTACGTCCTGCACGGCCGGATCCTCCTGGCGTTCACCACCCAGCCGGCCGGCGCCCTGGGGGCGCTGGCCTGTATGGTCACGGCCGTCGGCGGCATGTATTACGCCCTGACGGCCCGGGCGCCGGCACGGCTGGTCCGCCTGATCCGCCTGGTGCGCCGGCGCCGCTTCTGGCTGGCCGGCCTGGGCCTGCTGCTGGCGGCCTGGCTCTGGTGCTGCCTGCGGACCGCGATCCAGATGTCCTGATTTGCCCGCGGCGAAAGGAAACAGACGATGAAACGATTGCTGTGGATCCTGCTGCCCGTGCTCGCCAGCGCCGGCTGCAACTGGCTGGAGTATCCCTTTTTTCTGCTGTTCGGCCAGACCCACGAAAACGTCAAGGCCGAGTACACCGCCCTGGCCGACACCCGCGTGGCGATCGTGGTGGCCGGACTGCCGGCCATCGAGTTCGAATATCCCTACGCCCGCACGGACCTGGCCCTGGCCGCCGCCAGCGTCATCCGCTCCAAGGTCGACAACGTCCAGTTCGTCGAGCCGGAAACCGTCGAGCAGTTCCAGCGCGAAAACCTCGACTGGATCGGCATGCCCATGGCCGATATCGCCCGCCGCTTCGACGTCCAGCGGATCCTGTACCTCGAGCTGATGCAGTTTGCCACCCTGGAACCGGAGAGCGTCAACCTGGTCCGCGGCCGGATCTGGACCCAGGCCAGCGTCTACGAGACGGATTCCGACCGGCCGAACCTGCCGGCCTACGAGACCGAGATCCAGGTGGTCTATCCCGAACAGGCCCCCCTGCCCATGAGCGACAGCACCCGCCAGGCGGTCCGCCAGCAGATGGTCCTGATGTACGCCGACGAGCTCGCCAAAAGGTTCTACGACCACAAGCGCCCGATAAAGTAAAACGCCCGCGGACGCCGGTTCCGCTTGGCTCGCGGCCGCCGCCGCACAGGAGAAACAACGTTCCATGCTGCGATTGAGATTCCTGGCATTGTCCGGCCGAACGCACCGCGGGGCCGCCTGCCTGCTGCTGGCGGCGGCCCTGGGCGGCTGCGGGATCCCCAGCGCCTTTTATGCCTTCTTCATCGATCCGCTGATCCCCCCGCCGACGGTGGAGGCCGAGCACCTGCTCACCGATAAAACCGTCCTGATCTGGGTGGACGATACGCTGATCGTTCCGGCCCATCACCTGCTGCGGCGGGAGCTGACCGACCAGATCGGCCGGCACCTGCAGGGCCACCAGGCCGTCGGATCCCTGATACCCTACGCCCGGATCGTGGCCTTTCGCCAACAACACCCCCAAAGCACGCAGCTGTCCATCCAGCAACTGGGCCGGGAATTCCAGGCCGACGAGGTCCTCTATCTGCTGCTGGACGGCTTCCAGCTGAGCCACGAGGCCGGCGAGGGCTACTATGCCCCCCAGATCAGCGGATCGGCCAAGGTCATCGACGTCGCCACCGGCCGCCGCTGCTGGCCCGAGGACCAGGCCCAGCGGTCCTTCAGCTTCCAGGGGACCTTCCAGCAGGGCCGCCGGGACCAGTTGGAGGACCGGCTGGTCCGGGAAACCTGCCAGCAGGCGGCCCAGGCCATCGGGCCCTACTTCTATAAACACCAGAAGGCCCGCTAGCCGGCCGCCCCAACCAAGGGCGGGCGAAAAAGGGGTCTGGACGAACCCGCCCGATCCGCCGGCGCCGACGCGCAAGCAATATAAACTAAAACCATACCCATAATGACCACTTTTATGGATGGGGATGGCGCGAGATATACATGGCGACCGATTCTCTGATCTTGATGGACGACGGGGTTGATCCCCTCTGGCGCGGCCACCTGGACCCGCCGGCCGGCGCGGCCGGTGCGGCGGGGGCCGGGATCCGCTGCGTCGACCTGCACGAGATGGCCCTGCCGGGCGACCTGCCCCATCGCTGGAACCTGGTTGGCTGGATCGGCCGCTTCCGCCGCCGCCAGTTTGACCGGGTCCATCACTACCTGCCCGGCCGCCGCGGCTGGCCCATCCTGGCCGCCGCCGCCTGGTGCAGACTGCCGATCCACGTCCACTGCACCGAACGGCTGGATCCGGATGCGCTCGGCCGCCTGCGGCGCGGCCAGAGGCGGCTGGGCGGCTTTACCTGCGCCGCCGAGGGCATCGCCCGCCAGTTGCGCGCCGCCGGCATCCCCCGCTCGAAGATCCAGGTGACCACCCCGGTGGTTAACCAATCCGATCGGGTGGTATCGCCGGACGATACGTGGCCGCCTCTGCCCGAGCGGCGCCCGGATACGATCCTTTTTCTGGCCCTCGATCCGCCCGGCCGGCCCCTTTCCCTTCACTTGGTGGCCTGGGCCGCCGCCATCTGCTGGCACGTGACGCCGCGGTTGCGGCTGGTCATCGCCGGCCGCGGCGACCGCCGCCAATCTCGCCGGATCGAGCAGTGGAAACAGATGTTTCACGCCCCGGACCTGATCCATCTCGATATGCGGCCGGATCACTGGCCGCAATGGCTCGACGCCTGCGACGCCGTGGTGGCCGGCCGCGATTCCGCCGACGCGGTCCTGCGGCTGGGCTATGCCCGGGCCGCCGGGAAATGGATTATTGCCGGGTCCGACCTGGCCGGCGAGCTGCCGGCCGATTACCCCCGATTCCGTCGAGTCGAGCACCTGCGACCCCGGCAGCTGGCCGCCCGCCTGCTGGAGTTTTGCCAATCTCGATTGGCCGAGCGCAGGGAATCCGACCGACCGTAAACTGTCTGAGACCGGATCCTCTATGTATGCCGTTTTTTCGAAAACGGATTCAAGTTGTGGAGTCAAGTAGTAGGTACAACAACAGCCGAAGGGAGTTGTTGTTTCCCGGCAGAACGCAGAGAAAAATCGTTTGGGCAGACGGGCAAATTGGGGCAACCGGGGGGCAATTTGAACGTCTGGGGCCCCGGGCGATTTTTCTCGCCGATACCCAATAACTACGCGAAGGATTTAGACCGGAACTCGTCCGAGAAATGCCTCTTAGCGCGACTTGGCCCAGGTGACCCGCTGGCGTCTCAGGACAAATCGCAACCAGCCGGCCAGGATGGCCCCGTTCATCACCAGGAAATACCGCGGAACCGACAGGATCCGCGCTGCGAGCCGGCGCTGGGTGACACTGCCCAGACCGCTCAATACCGCCCCCAGCAGACCGGCCGCGTAAAACGCCCCCTGGCACAGCAGCGTCCCGGCATACAGGCCGCGGCTGGTCAATCCCAGGTTCGCCGCCAGGATGGCCACCAGGAAAAACGGGACCAGCCACCGCAGCAGCTTATGGCTCACGAAGGTAAACCAGATCCTGCCCCGCGCCGGCGACAAGATCCGCGGTACCAGCAGCAGCGATTGGAAATTGCCGGCGCTGATCCGGATGCGGCGTTTCCACTCCCCCTGCCAGCTCGAGACCCGCTCGGCGGCCCGCGCCTCGGCCACGAACACGCTGCGATGGCCCCGCGCCATGATCCTCATGCCGAGCACCTGGTCCTCCGTGACGGCCTGTTCCGGCAGCGGCTCGAACAGCGCCCGGCGGATGGCAAAGATGGCCCCCGTGATGGTGGGTACGGCCTGCCAGCGGCTTTCCCAGTGTTTCAGGCGGTTCTCATACCGCCAGTACAATCCCTCCGTGCGGCAGGCGTCCGGGGCCGCCGGGGGTGCCGTCAGCTCGAGCTTGCCGATGACGACGCCGACCGCGTCGGCTCGAAACCCGCCGACCAGCTGCCGCAGGGCATCCGGTTGATACATGGTGTTGGCGTCGGAGAACACCACGATCTGGCCGGTCGCCAGTTCGAGCAGCCGGTTCAGCATGCGGACCTTGCCGCCCCGCTGCCGCTGGCAGACAGTCACGAAGCGCGGATCGTCGATGGCGGCCAGGATCTCGGCCGTGGCGTCGGTCGAGCCGTCCGAGCCGATCAGAAAGCGCAGCTTGTCCGGCGGATACTCCAGCGCCAGGCAATTGGCGATCTTTTCCGGCAGGACCTCCTGCTCGTTGTAGGCGCTGATCACCATGGTAACCGTCGGGCAGCAGTCATTCGCCGCCGGCTCGCCGCCGGCTTGCGACCGGCGTTCCGAGGGGCGCCGGCATAGCCAGGCGGCCCCCCCCAGCAGCAATGGGTAGACCAGATAGGTATACGCCGTCGCGCCCAGGCAGCACCAGAAGATCCATTGCAACCACGTTTGCGACATGCCGATCCGCCTCCGTCGAGTACAAACGCTCCATGGCGTACAACGCCTAAGTTATGATGCCTTCAGCAGGTA
>JAFGFX010000253.1 GCA_016930855.1 Sedimentisphaerales bacterium
CGGGTACAACGCCATGAACGAAGACGTGTCCATCCTGCTGGTGGAAGACGAGCCGAAGATCCGCGACGGATTGAGGGACTTCCTGGAGTATCACCGCTACCGCGTCCGGATGGCCGGTGACGGGCAGGCGGCCGCCGACCTGGTGCGGCAACGGCGGTTCGATCTGATCCTGCTGGACCTGATGCTGCCGAAGATCAGCGGCGAGCAGTTATGCCAACAGTGGCGACAGGCGGGACTGACCACCCCGATCATCATGCTGACGGCCAAGGGCCAGGAGTCCCAAAAGGTCGCCGGCCTGGACCTGGGCGCGGACGACTACGTGACCAAGCCGTTCTCCCTGGAGGAGCTGCGGGCCCGCATCGAGGCCATGCTGCGCCGCACGCGGCCGGAGCGGACCGTGGCCCAGAGCTTTCGGTTCGGCGATCTGGAGGTCAACCTGGCCGAGCTGACCGCCCGCCGCGACGACGGGGCGATCGCCCTGACCCGGCGTGAGGGCCAGCTGATGCAATACTTCGCCGCCCACCGCCAGCGGGTGATCAGCCGGGAGGAACTCTACAAGGAGGTCTGGGGCGAGACCATGAGCGAGCTGGGAACCCGCACGGTGGACATGCATATCGCCAAGCTACGCGGCAAGATCGAGATCGACACCACCGAGCCGCAAATCATCCAGACGGTCCGGGGCGCCGGCTACCGCTATGACGGGTGAAATCCGCCCGAACAACCGGAAGAATACCGAAGACATGTTTAATCACTTACGAAATGTTACCGTAGGCGCCAAGGATGCCACCAAGGCAGGCTGACCGGGTGATATGTCATGTACAGACGGCTGCTGATTTTGTTCGGGATCATCCTGGGGGCCCTGGCGGGACTGTCCTGGCTGGGCTTCCGGGCAATCGAGCTGCAGGAGGAGGGCCTGCGGAACAAGCGGGAAGCGGATTTCGCCTCGGTCGCCGAGCGGATTCGCCGCGACGTCAAACACAAGGTCGATGAGTTTGTGGCGACCGAAAGGCGGCGGGATTTCGCCGAATATCAGCCGTACTACGTCCGCGAGGACGTGGTGGCCGCCAACGATGCCCTGGCGATCTTTCGCTCGCCCCTGCAGGATTCACTCGAGCAGGGCCTGGCCTACGGGCATTTCCAGATCGACCCGCAGGGACGGATCGTCACGCCCTACTTCGACCAGGGGCCATCCCACGACCAATCGGTCCAGGCCCGCACCTATCGGCGGATGATCCAGGAACGCCTGCTGGATTCGCTCAGCGGCGTCTGGACCCAACCCGGCGGCGAGATCCTCATCGCGGGCCAGACCGCAATGGATACCAACCGGATTCTCGACGCCCAGAACCTCCAGCAAGATTCCGCGGCCTCGGGATTCACCCAGCAGAAACGGTCCGCCAAACTCGACGACGGCGGCAAAGGAAAACTGGCCGGTTACGCCGACACCCTCCCCAACCTACAGGGCAAGGATCAGGAAACGCAGATCTTCAATCGCAGCCGGGACATCTTCGAACAGAACTTCATGCTGAACAGCGGCAATCAGGTTGATGGCTCCCAACAGCGGCAAACGACCCAAGAGCAGCAGCAAGAAACGCGCCAAGAGCCGCAAACAACCCAACGGCCGCAAAGGGACCGGCAGCAGCAAATGACGACGACGGCGCCGGCACCGCAACCGCCGGTACTGCCGCCCGAACCGTCCGTCGCCCCACAAGCCGACGCCCAGTGGCAAATGCAGCAGGGCCCGCAATCGGCCGGCCCCCGGCAAACGACGGCCCGGATGCTCGCCGGCGCCCTGGACGCCCTCGCGGAGGGTTCCGCCGATGCGCCCCGGGGGCATTCGCTGCCGCAACAGGAGCGACAGGAGGATCTGGTGCAGGTGCGGGTCGAGCCGTTCGTGCAGTTGCTGGTGGCCGATCCTAACGATACGACCGGCCTTTTCGACGGCCGGATCTTTCTGGTCCGGCACGTCCAGATCGAGAACACCCACTACCTCCAGGGCTTCCAACTGAACGAACCGGCCCTGCTGGCCCAGGTGCGGGAATCGTCCGAGCGGCTGATCGGCCCGACCATGCGCTACGACTTGACCCGTCGGGAGGACCGGCAGGCGGCCTACAACGCCACCATCCTGGATTTCGGCCTGGGCGAGCTGCTGCTGGGTCTCTACGAAACCCGGCCGGGCTGGATCGGCCGGCAGATCCGCCAGTTGCAGTGGTGGTATTTCGGGATCCTGGCCGTGGTGTTCCTGGTGGTCGGCCTGGGCATCGTCAGCATGTGGCACAACGTCCGGGAGCAGATGCGGCTGGCCCGCAAGAAGGACGACTTCATCTCCGCCGTCTCGCACGAACTGCGCACGCCGCTGACGTCGCTGCGCATGTACATCGAGATGCTGGAAAAGGGCTGGCTCAAATCGGACGACAAGCGGGCGGAATACTACCGGAACATGCGCCAGGAAAGCGAGCGGCTCAGCCGGCTGATCGAGAACGTGCTGGATTTCTCCCGCATCCAGCGGAACCGCAAGCACTATCAGTTCCAGGCCGGCGACATCAACGACGTGGTGGGCAAGGCGGTCGAGATGATGCGTACCTGCGCCGACCAGAAGGGATTTTGCCTGGAAACCGACTTCGCCGAGGCGGTCCCGGCGGCCTTCGACCGCGACGCGGTCATGCAGATCGTGATCAACCTGGTGGACAACGCCGTCAAGTACGCCGGCGACGCCCCGGACAAACGCATCCTCATCCGGACCCGCTCGGTTGACGGGTACGTCCTGATCGAGGTCGAGGACCACGGGCCGGGCGTGCCCCACCGGCAGCGGCGAAGGATCTTCGACGAGTTCTACCGCTGCGAGGCGGAGACCACCCGGGAAACCGCCGGCTCCGGACTGGGCCTGGCGCTGGTGCAGCGTTTCGCCCAGGCGCACGACGGATTCGTGGAGATCCTCACCGCCCACCCGCAGGGCGCCCTGTTTAGGGTCCACCTGGCCCGCCACGGCTGATAACGGCTGATAACGGCTGATTGCCGCCGCTCGACACTTCCTGGCCGACTCTTGATTGCCACTCTCATGTCTTTCGCGTAATTCCCTCTCGTTCCTTCGATGCAACGTCAGGGGGATTTCCGCTCTACGGGATCGATTTTACATCCTATTTACACACCCGCCCGGCATTTATGCCGTATAGTTGAGTAGTCCATTTACTCAAGGAGAAAGACACATGCACGCGAATCAAAAACATGTCATTCGGCCGAACGGTACTATATATGCCCTGTTATGCGCGGTGGCAATCACTGTCGTGGCGGTCCTCGCCGCAGCGCCGGCGGCCGCCGAGGCGCCGGCTGACGCCGATAAAAATTCCTACGTGTGGGACGGCAGCGTTCGGGCCGTCTCGATATTCAAAAACGGCTACGGCTTCTTCCTGCGGGAAGGGCCCGTGCAACTGCGGGACGGCTGGTGCCTGGCCCGGCAGGTCCCCCCGGCCGCCTTCGGCACGCTGGCGGTGTATTCGGCCGATCCGGAACACACCATCGACCTGGTCGGCGCCGGGCCCGGCGAGATCATCGAGTTCGACGGAACGGACGTCCCGGCCGATATCGAATACAAACGCCAGCGCCTGGCGGCCTGCCGGCACTTGTCGGTGGCCCTGCACTATCGCGAAAAGGGCGAGAAACGTTCTTCCTGCGGCAAGATGGTGTCTCTCGGTCCGGAATATGCCGTGCTCGCCGCCGCCGAGCAGAACCTGGCGGTGCCCGTCGCGGCGATAGAGAAGCTCCAGATCCTCGAGATGCCGGTTCGCGTACACGTCGAAAACGGGCAAGACAAGCCCGCCCGGCAAACGACGCTGGGCATGGCCTACCTGCGCCAGGGGATCACCTGGATCCCGGAATACACGCTGGACATCGTGGACGACCAGACGGCCCAACTGACCCTGCGGGGCACGCTGATCAACGAGGCGGAGGACCTGATCCACTGCGACGTCAACTTTGTCGTGGGCGTGCCCCACTTTCTGCATACCGACTACATGGCCCCCCTGGCCGTCGGTCAGGCCATCCGCACGATCGGAGCGGCGGTGGCGCCCGCGGCGGTCCGCACCCAGATCGCCAGCCGGGCGGCCCTGACCAGCAATATCCAAACCGCCGATCAGTTCGATCCGCTCAAGGCAGCCGGCTTCGGCGCCATGGGCAATCTGCCTGCCATGGACGCGGCGGCGGGAACCGACTTCACCGTGTACACCAAAAAGGACCTGACCCTGCGCTGTGGCGAGAAGGCCATCGTCACGCTGTTCGTCAAAACGATCCGCTACGGCCACGTCTATCACTGGGATCCCCCCGAACGCATCCGCCACTTCCTGGTGCTCCACAACCAGACCGATACGGCCTGGACCACCGGGCCCTACCTGGCGATCCAGCGGGACAATCCGCTCAGCGAGGACCTGCTCAAATACACCCCCCGCCAGGGAACCTGCCAGATCCCGGTCACCCAGGCGGTCAATATCAGCACCCGGCAGGAGGAAAGGGAGATCGACCGCAAACTCAAGGCCCACAATCCCCAATCGAACCTCTATCTGGACCTGGTCCGCCTGACCGGCGAGCTAAGGCTGGGCAACTTCGAAACGGAACCGGTCCAGATCATTCTGGACGTGGCCGTGCCGGGCAAACCCGAGAAGGCCTCCGACGACGGCCAGCTGCACACTGATTCCGGCCAACTGAAGCTCACCGAGCGTCGCGGACGCATCCGCTGGGACATCCAGTTGAAACCCCAGGAGAGCAAGTCCCTTACCTATGAATACGAGCGGTATGTGCCCTCGTATTGACCGGTTGATCCGGCTACCTACAAAACCCGATGGATAAGGAGCCCATCCCATGAGACACAAATCACGACAACCATTCCTGGCCGGCCAGTTACTCTGGATCGTATGGATCATCCAGGGACTCGTTCCTCCGGGTGGCGCGACCGGCAACGGCGGGCCCTTCGTGATTCAGTACCCCCACGGCGATCCGGCGGCCAAAGGGACGCTGGCGCGGCTGGACGCGGACCTGAAACCGGCCCGGGAGGAACGCCTGCGGGTCGTCGAGGAACACCTGAACATCCGCTTCGAGCCGGATATCATGCGATCGTTGTCGCCGACGACCACCACGCCGAAGGTCTCGGTCACGGCCGAATACCTGATCGAGAATCCGACCGCCGAGGCGATCGAGATCGACTTCGGATTTCCCATCCTCCGCGGGATCTACATAAATCCCTATGCCATGTCGTTGCTGCCGTCAGTGAGGGTCCAATGCGATCAGAAGTTTCTGCCGGTCACGATCATCTCCAATTCGTACATCTACGGCGTGATCCGCCAGCGGGCCCGCGAAACCATCGAGCAGGGCATCGCCGGCGATCCCGAACTGGCCCGCCGTCTGGATGCCATACGAAGCTCGTCCGGACAGGAGGCATCGAACGGGCGTCAGGAGTTGATCCGCTACCTGACGCAACGTAGACAGTGGGACAACAGCGATGCCGTCCTGCTGGCTGAGTACGCGGGGCTGGATTTGGAAACGCTCAAGCATCGGCCTCCGGACCGGCCGCTGTTTGTGTTTTTCAGCGATCCGGAGATGGCCAAGCTGGCCAATGACAACCTGGGCCCCCTCGCGGCGATCGGGGAACAGAAGGCCACCCAGTTCTTCGCCCGGCTGGCCTGGTGTTTCGATCCGGAACAGGCCGGCGGCTACGAGGAGATCTTCAAGGCCTGGGGCGGCGACGTGCGGGAACAGGCGGTGGATCTGGCCAGCGGCCGGATTCGGCCCCGGGAAATCCAATGGGACGACGCCGCGCTGGCCGCCGGCATCGCCGATCCCCAATTCGACCCGACACTGTATGTCCGGGTGGAGTACCTGGACCCGCGGGCCCCGCTAACCGAGAGGGAGAAGGCCGCCTGCCAATCGATCCTGAAACACCTGCGGGTGATCTTCACCTTTGCACCCATGAACATCCTCTACTACCGGGCGACGTTCGCGGCCCAATCCACCCAGACCATCACGGTCAGCTACCAGCAGCACGCCTACGCGGACACCCGCGCGCCGCAGAGCTATCAGTTGGCCTACGTGCTCCATCCGGCCTCGCGGTGGAGCGATTTCGGGCCGATCCACCTGCAGGTGCAGGTGCCTGCCGACGTGGGATTCCGGGCGTCCGTGCCCTGCCGCCTGACAGACACCGGGCAGACGGCCGCCGGCAGCGACCCACCGGCGGCCGGCGGCGAGGCGACGGTGTTTCAGACGTATCAAGCCCGTCTGCAGGAAAAGACCGGCGAGCTGTTCCTGGCGGTGGACCAGGCATCCTGGACGGCCAGATTCGGCCCGGACCAGCAACGAACCGCCCGCAACAGCCGACCGCGATAACTCCAGTTATCTACTCGGCCGGATATCTTAAAA
>JAFGFX010000254.1 GCA_016930855.1 Sedimentisphaerales bacterium
CGCCAGAATGATCAATGGCGGTTTTATTCCCGCCAAGATCTAAACATACCGCGGGAATATACTCCCGTCCGCGAACGCGGGATCGGTTTGCTTTCGGGGAAATAATTCCACATTCGTTTTCCGACTCTATTCGTCCGTCATGAATATCCGCTGGTATCACATTTTGGTATTGTTGTTGATCGCCGCTGGGCCAAGCAGCGGCTCCGTCGGGGACGGGCCGGCCGATTCCAATCGCCCGATCGAGCCCTTCTTTGTCGCCCGGGCGCACCCGACCGGCTATGCCGGCGACGCCCCGGGCGAACCCGAACCGAACAACCTGGCCGAAATCCGCATCGGCTACTTCGGACCGACGGACCCGAATCATCCGGCCGTCATCCTGTGGCAGGCGGCCAGGCTGGCCGTCGAGCAGGCCAATCGGGCCGGCGGCTATCGAGGAATCCCGTTCCGCCTGCTGCCGGTCTGGTCGGATAATCCCTGGGGCAGCGGGGTATCTTCCCTGGTCCGCCTGGCCTACGACCAGGGGATCTGGGCGATCGTCGGCGGCGTGGACGGCCCCACGACCCACCTGGCCGAGCAGGTGGTCGCCAAGGTACGCCTGCCTCTGATCAGCCCGGCCTGCTCCGACAAGACCGTCAATCTGGCCAACGTGCCCTGGATGTTCTCCTGTCTTCCCGGCGACCATCTCTCAGCGGCGGCCCTGGCCGGCGCCGTGAACCAAAAGTGTTCAGACCAACCCTTTATCCTGGCGGCCGCCACTGATCACGACTCCCATCTGTTCACGGTCGAGCTGCAAAGACACCTGGCCAGGCGCCAACGGTTCCCCCGGCATCATATCGAGTTCGATCCGGCGGCGGGCGACGCCGATGCGCTCGTGTCCCGAATCGTCCGGCTCCAATCCCGGATTCTGGTGCTGATCGCCGATGCCCCGGCCAGCATCCAAATCCTATCGCTCCTGGAAAAACATGAATGGCACGGATCGCTCTTTGGTGGGCCGGCCCTGGGCCAGTCCGGCGTGGCCCAAGCGGCCGGTCGATCCGCCGAAGGGATTATCTTTCCCCTGTTGTACGTGCCCTCTGGCCGATCGGCGTCCTTCGAGTCGGCCTTTCGGGCCCGCTGGGGGATCGCCGCGGACTACCGGGCCGCCTACGGCTATGACGCGGTGAACCTGCTGGTTGGCGCGATCCGGACCGCGGGCCTAAACCGGGTGCGAATCGGCGAGACACTTAGGGCATTCTCCGGGTATGAAGGCGTCAGCGGCGCCATTCGCTGGGATCCGCTCGGCGGCAATGAAAAGGCAGTCCGGCTGGGCACGATCAGGAACGGCGCGATTATCCCTTGGACCCGTGTTGCCGCCCTTGACGACAGGCCCGTTCAATCGTCTCCGGCGAAAGAGGCCCGGCATCGGCGCCGCCCGCCGGATAGATAGGTCTTCGATAGCCGCCGTAGCATTCGGTGCGGAGCTGGCTGAGCATGTGATGGCCGCGCCGCCGGGCCCGCTCGGCCCGCAGCGCCGCCAGGTCGATCGGGCCGACGACGATCTTCTCCGCCGGGCCCGAATCGGCCTGGGCCAGTATGCGGCCGTCATAATCGACGATCATGCTGCCGCCCGGCCAACTGAAGGGCGGGTAGTGCCCCAGGCTCGCCCCCTGGTTGCAGGCGACGACATACGCCATGTTCTCCAGGGCCCGCGTCCGGTTGACCAGCGTCCACCAGTCCAGCGGCGCGGCCGTCCCCCAGGGATCCATGTACGCCGAGATCCGCACCAGCACTTCCGCCCCCTGCAGGGCCAACTGCCGGATCGCCTCCGGAAACAGCCAGTCGTAGCAGATCGCCGCGCCGATTTTTCCGAGTGGGGTGTCGGCCACGGGAAACAGCGGCTGGTCGTACCCGCTCAGGTCGTGCGGGCTGGCGTGCAGCTCCCAGGGCAGCCAGGGGTGCACCTTGCGATAGACGCTGGCGATGCCCTCCGGACCGATCAGGCAGGTCGTATTGAACAGGTGGCCGGGCCAGGCGTCGTTCGTTTCCAGGAAGGTCCCCGTTTGGATGTAGATGTCCAGTTCCCGGGCCTTTTGCTGGTAGCGGCGGGTATGCTCGTTCGGGATCGCCACGGCCAGCGTTTCGGTCAGCTCCGCCACCGTCGGATAGATCGGCGCCGCGTGGGCGAACTCCGGAAACACCACCAGTTTCACCGCGAAGAACGGCTCGTAGCCCAGGACGGCGTTGTCGATCATGGCCAGCATCCGCTCGGTCCGCTCGGCGATCTGATCCCGGTGCGTCGGATTGGGCATATCCATCTGGCAGGCCGCCGCGTAATATCGCTCTAGTGCTTCCATGAATCCGTTTTCTCCCGTCGCCGATGAAGAACCGGCCGCTCCTAGCGTACCTGGATACCGCCGCCCTCGATCAGCAATACGTCCTGGTTGACCTTCAGATTCGTGTAGGTGTCGGTGCCGCCGCCGATCCAGCGGACCTCCACCCGATCGATCGTCTGGCGCGGGCCCAACCCGAAATGCAGCCGCGAACCGTAATGGCTCTGGTATCCCCGTCCGCCGTGCACCTCGTCCCACTGCACCAGATCGCCGGCGGTGACCTTGACGCGGGCCCCTATCCCGTCCCGGTTGGTCCGCGTCCCGCACAGGCGCACCTGCAGCCAGTTTCCCTTCGCCGGCGCGTCGTTCCGCAGGATCGTCGGCTCGCTCCGGGCGTTCAGGATCACGATGTCGACGTCGCCGTCGTTGTCCAGATCGTCGAAGCCGGCGCCCCGGCTGCGGCGCTCGATCCGCAGGCCGTCGCCGCATTGGGCCGAGACGTCCACGAAGGTGTCGTTTGCGACGTGGAGCAGGACCAGATTGGGCGGATTGGTCTTGCGCGTGGTATTGTAGAGTTCCACGTTGTCCTGCAGATCGCCGCAGGCCACGAAGATGTCCCGGTCGCCGTCGTTGTCCAGGTCGACCAGGCTGGCCCCCCAGGTCACGTAGGGATACGTCCCGGCGCCGGCGCCCGTGACGAAGGTCACGTCCTCGAAGAGGCCGTCTCCCAGGTTCTTGTAAAGCGTGGCGTATTCCTCGGCATAGGAGGTCTCGTAAAAATCGAGCCGCCCGTCGTTGTTGTAGTCGCCGCAGTCGATCCCCATGCTGCCGTGCTCGTCGCCGTTGACGTCGTAGGCCAGGCCGGCAAAGAGGGCGACCTCCTGAAAATGCCCGGTCCCGTCGTTTTGAAAGAGGAAGTTGGCGGACACGTCGTTGGCGACGAAGACGTCCGTGTCCCCGTCCCCGTCGTAGTCGGCGCTGACGCCTCCCATGCCCCATCCCTTGTGCGCGGCGACGCCCGAAGCCTCGCTGACGTCGGTAAACGTCCCGTCGCCGTTGTTGCGGAACAGGGCGTTCGGGGTGGGGGGAAAATCCATGGGGCCGGCGTACTTGGGAAATCCCTTCTCCGTGCGCATCAGATGGTTCTCGTAGGTGAAGTCCAGGTAGTTGGCCACGAACAGATCCAGATCCGCGTCCTTGTCCATGTCCAGGAAGAAGACGGCCGCCCCGACCTTGGAGCCGTTCGCCACGCCGGCCTGCTCGGTCACGTCAGTGAAGGTGCCGTCCGCGTTGTTGCGGTAGAGGACGTTGGGGCCGTAGTTGTTCACGTAGATGTCCGGATCGCCGTCGTTGTCGTAGTCCCCGGCGGTGACCCCCAGTCCATAGCCGGTGTCGCCCACGCCGGCCCTGCCGGTCACGTCGGTGAAGGTGCCGTCGGAGTTGTTGCGGTAGAGGGCGTTGGCGGGCGGGATCTTGGCCACCATCCCCTTGAGCGGGGCGCCGTTGATGAAATAGATGTCCACATCGTTGTCCCCGTCGTAATCGAACAGCAGCAGTCCGGCCGTTACCGATTCGACGATATACCGCTGCCCGCTGCTGCCGTCGGTATGCCGAAAGGTGATCCCGGTCTGGCCGGTCACGTCGGTCAGGCGGATCGGACAGGGACTCTCGGCATGAAGCAATCTGCCCATGCCCAGCAGCGCCAGCGCCGCGGCGCAGACGACCAGCACCGGGGAAACGACCGGATGCGAAGCTGTCGTCTCAGGGACGCTGCTGCAGATGGAGATAGAGTTTTTGGTATTGTTCATTCGCCGGTTCGAGTTCCAGGGCCCGACGCATCGCGGATAGTGCATTGGCGAGATCCCCGTTCTTGTCACAGGCCCAGCCCAATACGTAGTAGTTTACTGCCAGAGGTTCGGCGGCCACGGCCTGTTGGGCCAGTTGGCGGGCCTCGTCCAGCCGGGTACCCTGCCGCAGAAACATCCGGGCCAGCTCCCGGTATCCCGCCGAGCCGGCCGGGTCCGCCTCGATCGCCCGGCGCAGGGCCGCCTCGGCGTCCGGGCCCCGCTGCAACTGGATATAGATCAGGCCCGCGTTCAGGTGGCAGACCGCATCGTCCGGCTCCAGCCGCGAGGCCGCCGTATACCGCGCGAGGGCCTCCGAGAACCGGCCCGCGGCCTGGTAGATTTGGGCCAGCCCCTTTAGACTTTCGGCGTGACGCGGATCGAGCTCCAGGGCCCGCAGGTAAAACCGCTCGGCCTGGGCCGGGTGGCCCTGGTTCTGGTAGAACAAGCCGATGTGCCCGCAGGTGCGCGCGACCCGCAGGGGAATATCGGCAAGATCGTTTGGGTTGGCCGTCTTGCGGGCCTTGAGGTTTTTGCGCTCCTCGGCCTTCAATGTCCGGAAGGTCTGCCAATGTCCCGCGGCCTGCTCCATCTGGCCCAGGCGGGTGCAGACCGTGGCCAGACCGTAATAGCCGTTGGTGAATGCCGGATCGCAGCGCACGGCCGCCTGGAACTGGATCTTGGCCTGCTCGTAGTCCTTTTGCTGCTGATAGAGCTCTCCGAGGAAAAAATGGCTCAGACTGTCCTGGGGGAAAAGCCGCAGCTCCTGCTGCAACTCCTCTATCGCGTCGGCGGAGCGGCCCAGAACGATCCAGGCCCGGGCGATGTTCTTGTGCACGCCGGGGCAGTCGTGGCGAATCTCCAGGGTTCGCCGCCAATAGGCGACCGCCTGCTCGTGCCGTTCCTGCTGCATGGCCGCCCAGCCGAGGCTGGAATAGACGTCGTCGCGGCGGGGATTCCGTTTGAGGGCCTCCTGCCAATAGGTCTCGGCCTGCGGCAGATCGCCGTGGCTGCTGAGCACGTTTCCGCTGATTACCCAGGGGTCCGCCTCGTCGGGAAACTCGGCCAGGAGGGCCTTGGCGATCTGCAGTTCCTCCCGCATGAGCGCCGCTGATCGGGCATCCTGGCTGCCCGGCGCCGCGGAGGCCTCGATATCCGCCGGTACACCGGTTGCCGGCAGGGCCGAACGCGCATGATCCGGCGGGGCTGACGAATTGGCAGGGGGTTCCAAGCTGTCGACGGACTCATCAGGAGGCCGACCGGCAGACGTTTCGACAGCCGTTCCGGCCGGAGGTTTCTGGCTGGATGGGCCTTCTTTATCCGGCCCGTATCTAACGACCAGGAACATGCCGGCGCCTACCACCGCGACGACAATGCCGGCGGCCAGGACCCGAACACCCCGACCTCGACCGCCCGGCCGTCGTACCGATCGGGATCGAGCGGAGGGGCTTCGGGAAGCCCGGTTTTTTTTCTGCCGATTGGCCATGATCCATTCATTGCGAAGATGTATTCAAGAACGGGCCGGCAACGAAATCCGAACCCGTAGACCGTCATTATACCAAAAATGCACCGGACTGGCAAGGATTTGTACGCCGCTCCGTGCAAACAACGGCAATGACATGGCAAAACCTATTACCATTTTGGGGGATGGGATTCCATCTATCCGGTTTATGTCATCCGGTCGGGGCCGCAGACGGTCAAGGCGGTTCTCCCGTGCCGGTCATCCGCAGGGCCGGCGCTCATTCCATCGTCCGCAACACCGTGCGGGTGTTGTACGTTCGGCGGTACTCCTGATGGTCGGCGTCTGCCGGATAGTGCTCATCCGGGCCGTAGGGATAGCCGCTCATCGCATGGAAGGGCAGCGGCTCGACCGTGTCGGGATGGGCACTGTACAGATCCATATCCTTGCAGAAGCTGTCGGTCTTGAGGATGAACGTTCGGGTATGGCCCGCCGGGACGGGACCGAAGGATTCCGCGTCGAAGCACAGGGTGATCTCCTCGCCGCGGCCCATGATTGCATAGCGGTCGTCCGCCGCGTGCAGTAATTCGGTGACCTCCCCGTAGCGGGTGTAATCGCCGCTCATGAGCTTCCAGGCCGCCGCCCGGTCGATGTTTTCGTAATCGTAGAGGTTGGGCTGGGCGGCGTCCGGGGAATATTCCCGGGGATAACCCAGGTAATGCAGATCGGCGTGCCGGACCGGAACCTCCTGCCGGCGGAACGTCGAGGCGTCCAGAAGCGGGGCCAGGAATATCCGGTCCCAATAGATCTCCATATTGGAGGCGATGCGGATGCGCCGGTCCGAGGGCAGCAATTTCCCGGTCACCTCCAGCGTCATCAGGTGGTTGATGCCGGCGGGGTAGCCCACCTCCCGAAACAGCTCCCGCCATTGCCCGTTGCGCCACACCGCTATGGTGGGCGCCCGGCTGACCTGTCCGGCCTGGCTGGCGGCGTAATTCGTCGAGGAATAGCCGTACTCCACCCAGCCGTGCAGGAACAAGACCAACCGCGCCGAGGCAGGGACGCGCCCCAGCGCCTCGCCGAAATCGATCTGGACGAAATGGTCCTCGGCGAATCCCATAAACCGATGATCCGGCTGGGTCGTACCGGCATAGCGGCGATCCACCGCGCGGAGCTGGTCGGTCACATCCACGCCGCGGTGATCGACGGCGCGAACCGGTCCCAGGACGTCCCGATAGCCGAACAGCTCGAACGCCGGCGGCGGGGCGTTCACCGCCATCATCTCGTTGGGATACACCACCGTCCCCGCCGGGTGATCGACCGCGATCAGTTGAACCTCGTCGAGGTACACCACCTCCTCCAGCGGCTCGAGGACCTGCAGGATATAGTCCCCCTCCCTCGGTTGCAGGCCGGGAACCGGTACGTATTCCGTCGGATCGGGCGGGGCGTATTGCCCCGGCGCCACCAGATAGCCCACCCCGCCCATGCCGCCGAAATCGCTGATGAAGGCAAAGTGTTCGCCGTCCCAGGCAAACAGATGGGGACAGGATGAGGTCTTGCGCTGCAGTTCGGGGATGGCGATGACCTGGTTCGCCCCCAGCTCCAGTTCCGCCTGCAACACCGCGTCCGGCCAGAGTATCCGCAGCCAGTCCACCTGGGTATAAGGGCCCAGGCCGGCGTGAATCCGGTAGGGCGCCATGGACGCCGGCCCGCTGGGCACGCCGACCACATACTGCTGGTACACCGCGCCGGTCTTGACCTCCAGGCGGGCCCCCACGGCCGAATTGTTGGAGCGGGATTTCTTGTCCCGAGTCTGCATGCCCCGCAGGTCGATCTGAATGGCGTTGCCGCCTTTCGTAAGATTCTCCAGCAGGACAGGCTCCGCCCCGGCGGGGGCCAGGACGATGTCGCAGCGGTGGTCGCCATTGAAATCCGCCACGATGCAGGACGCCGGCGCGTCCCACGTGATCGCCTCCAGCAGGGAGCCGGCGTCCAGGTCGGCGAGGTTCTCGAAGCGGCCTTCGGGCCAGGCATTGACCAGCAGTGCCGGCCCGCGGCGGCGGCCGCCGTCGCCGCCGCGCCGGGTGGCGTCGGCGATCACGATATCCAGGTCGCCGTCGTTGTCCATGTCCGCGAATTGACCGCCGCTGGCGGCCAGCCGCCCGTGGGCGTTGGCAAACGCCGCATCCGGCTCGAAGCGGAATCCCCCCCGGTTGACGAATAGACACATCCCCGTCCGGGTAAACGCCAGGATGTCGCGATCCCCGTCCTTGTCCGGATCGCCGGTGGTGGCGCTGAGGATCCCTTGCAGATCCAGGCCGGTCTGCTCGACGCCCAGCAGATGATAACCGCCGCCCCGGTCGTTCACCCAGCAAATTGGCCGCCCGGCTCCCGCCGCGAAGAGCATGATATCCTGGTCTCGATCGTTATCGAAGTCGTCGGCCAGCAGGAAGCCGATCGGGAACCGCTCCAATCGGAATCCCAGCTCGGCCGCCTTGTCGGTAAAGGTGCCGTCGCGGTTGTTGTTGTACAGGACTACCGACGCCGGCGGACCCGATTCGCCGGTTGGCGACGGTTCGGGATTCTGCCGGACGGCCAGAAGATCCAAATCCCCGTCGCTGTCCCAATCCAGCAGGCGGACCAGCGCGGTGACGCCGGACGGCCCCTCGATGCCGGGCGGCTTTTCGTCCGAGAAGCTGCCCGTCCCGTCGTTGGATAGATACCGGTCCGGACCGCGGCAACCCAGCCAGAGGTCAAGGTCGCCGTCGTTGTCCACGTCGCCCAGGCAGGGGACCAGCCCGCTAAGTGCCGGTTCGCCGGCGGGAGTGAAATGGCCCTTGCCATCATTTAAAAGATAATACACGCCGGCACTCGGTCCCGGCATCGCCAAGCAGAGATCGATGGTGCCGTCGTTATCGATATCTCCGGCCGCCGCACCCGTCGGCAGCGACCGGTCCGCTAGCTCGATGGAGTGATTCGATCCCGTCACAATATGCCGGACCTCCGGCGAGAACAGGATCCGCGTCGTCGCCGAGGCCGGTTTCGGCAGGGGCAGATTGTCCGCCCCCAGGGCCATATAGTATTGGCCCGCCGAGCCGTAGGTCTTCAGCACCGTGTAGGAACCGCCGGTCAGCTCCGTTTCCTTCAGGGCGCTGAACCGCTCGAAGAGGGCCCGGGCCTTCTGCGGTTTCTTGTCCCGCTGGTACTGGATCGCCAGGCGGTAGATCGCCGAGATGAATCCCGGGTCCTGTTCGATCACCTGTTCGAGGCAGCGGACCCCTTCGTCCTGACGGCCGAGACTCAGGTATGTCTCGGCCAGCTTGTACAGGACGTGGCAGTCGCGGTCGTCCTGCCGGCTGACCGCCTGGAAGTGCGCCAGGGCGTCCGGGTACTGTCCGGCATGCTGGTAATACAGACCGAGGCAGAAGTGTGCCGAGCGATGGTCCGGATCGCTTTGCAGGACTCGTAAAAAACACTCCCGGGCCTTTTCGAGAGACTGATCGTTCTGGGCACTCTCCATCTGGTTGAAATACGCCAGGCCCAGATTGAACCGGGCGGCCGTCCAATCGGGGTACCTTGCCAGGAGGGCCTCCAGCGCCTGGGCCGCCGGTTCGTATTGATATTGTTCCAGCAGGGCCGCCGCCCGGTTGAATCGGGCCAGGGCGGCGCCCAGTTCCGCGGAGATCTGCGGGCCGGATATCTGTCGCTCGGCAGGCGGCGAAACGGACCGGTGGTCTCGACAGCCGGTGAGGAATGCTGGCCACATCGACAGCATACCCATCCCCAGAATCCGCAACGGTGTAACGCGATGCATCATGATGAACACCTTTGAAAGCTAGACACTCTCCGGAACCCAAACCTGTCGATATGATAACCAAACGGCATCGGATCCGAAACCGTTTTTCCGTCTCTGCCCGGCAGGGCCCGGCAAACGGCCGGATTTCGCCTCTCGGCGGCCGATGAAATCGTTTGTCGCACCGCGGGAATGGGATTATAATGGGCCATGGCGTTCCGTCGCTTGGTCCGCAGGGATGCGGCCCCGGCGGCGTTTGTCGCAGGGCCGCGCGGCCGGATCGTCCGTAGCGCCCCACGTTCGATTGGGGCCTTAAAGCAAGGAAAGGAGCCAGGAGCCATGGTGGAAACAATGATTCGGAGCAAGGGATGTCTGACGAGGTGTGGGATTGTACTGTCGGCGATACTGACCCTGGCCTCTCTGGCCGGATCGGCCGCCGGACAGATGAGCCTGCGGGATATCGCCAGGCAGGACGGCTTTGAATGGCTGATCGGCCGCTGGGCGTTTACCGCCAGCGAGGACCAGACGATCCAAATGGAATACCGCTGGGAGCTGGACGGGCACATGATCACCATCGACTTTGCCCTGGGCAGCTATGCCTACCACGGCATCGTGTTTCGCCAGGTGGCCCAGGACACGGTAGTCGAATACGGCGCGGACAATCGGGGCCTGTCCGTACAGGGGGTCTGGGAAAAAGCCGGTCAAAAAATCCTTACCAAAACACAGCGCACCGAGGCGAACGGCAACACGCAGCACATGGCGATCTACCTGTCCGCCGTGGCCGACGATACGATGAAGGTGGAAGTCTATCCTCTACAGGACGGCCAGATCGCCGCCGAGCCGTTGGGCGTCATGGAATACCGCAGGCAGCCAGCCGCACCCGAGCAAAAGGAACCCGCCGTGAAAGAAACCACCTTCAAGATCGGTTCGAAGCAGTGGCAGCAGGACGTGATCCCCACCAGCCAGGGCGACCTGCAGATCACCTTCATCGGCCACGGAACGCTGATGTTCGCCCACAACCGAAAGGTGATCCACGTGGATCCCTGGAACCGGCTGGCGGATTATTCCCAGATGCCCAAGGCCGATCTGATCCTGATCACCCACGAACACGGCGACCACCTGGACGCCGAGGCCGTGGCCGCCGTCCGAACCGAGAAGACCCAGATCGTCCTGAACCAGGCGTCCGCCGACCAGGTTCCCGGCGGCATTGTCATGAAGAACGGCGACGTCCGCAGCGCAGCGGGTATCTCCATCGAGGCCGTGCCGGCCTACAACATCCAGCACAAACGGCCGGACAGCCAGCCGTACCATCCCCAGGGGATCGGCAACGGGTATATCCTGACGTTCGGCGACCAGCGGGTCTACGTGGCCGGGGATACCGAGGACATCCCGGAGATGAAGGATCTCAAGAAGATCGACATCGCCTTCCTGCCGATGAACCTGCCCTACACCATGACGCCGGAGATGGTCGCCCGGGCCGCCCGCCTGTTCGGCCCGGCGGTGGTCTATCCCTATCACTACGGCCAGACGGACCCGAACGCCTTGGTGGACCTGTTACAGGATGCCCCGACTATCAAGGTTCGCATCCGTGAGCTGCGATAGACGCCGGCAACGATACTCGAACCGTTCGTATCCGACAACGATTCTGGAACCGTCTGCGTCCGGCGACGATTACTCGATCAGTTCGTTTCCGACCTTGCGGGCCCGCTCCGGTTTGTCCAGATCGATCCCCAGGGCCAGCCCGATCTCGACCAGCAGGTTCCAACCGGCGCTGAGATACACGTACGGCGCCCAGTCGCCGGCCTCGGGCGTCCGGATCGTGGTAAAGGGCGTCTGGCGGTCGGCGATGGCGATCACCGTGAGCCCGACGCCCTCGGCCAGGACCTCGCGGAACTTGTCGATCTCCTCGTCGATCGGGTCCACCACGAACACGACGTCGGCGGGATCCATCACCTCCTCGATGCCGTGAACGGCGTAGGTGCCCTCCAGGAAATCGGATTTTTTCCGGGTGATCTCATTGGTCTTGAGGGTGAGTTCCTCGGCGACGCCGTCGTTGTAGCCGGCGAAGTAAATGGTGGGCGCCCGGACCGCCGCCGCGACGATGGCGGCGTCGATCGGCATCGTCAGGGCCGTCTGGATCTTCTCGGCCAGCTCCGGGCCGTTCCCGTCGGCCGTCGCCCCGGCGATATGGCGCAGGATCGACTCGTAAAACAGCGCCTGCTCGATCACGCTCTTGGTGGCGGCCACCGCCTGCTCCCAGCCGCAGGTCAGCACGAACGTCCGGGCGCAGGCCTCCTCCAGCGGGGTCCCCGGATTGGCGCTGAGGCCGAAGCGGTTGGGATTCTTCTGCTCGGCCAGCTTCTTGGCCAGCAGGACGATCTCCTTGGTCCGGCCGGAATTGGAGGCGCAGAACACGCTGAAGTTGCTCAGGTCGTACTGCGCCGACTGGCGGGAGCCGTCCGTGGCGATCTGGAGGTCCAGCCCCCAGGTCATGGCCTTGCGCATGGCGTTTTTGGCGGGGAAGATCCGGCTAGATCCCTCGCCGGTGAGCAGCAGCCTGCCGACGGACTGAATCCGCCGGGCGATCTGGCGGGTCTGGTCGAAGTCGAAGCCGCGGACCACCCCGACCGAATCCATCATCTCCCGCACCAGGGCGAATTTGGAATACTTCGTGTCCTGAAGGTTCATGTTTGGTCTCCTTGTAAAACCTGTCCGAAGGAAACTGCCGGCCGTCAGCCCCGCTGGCTCATGGCGGCCGCGAGCTGCCGGAACTGCTCGGTTTCCTGGCGGACCTGCT
Source organism: Sedimentisphaerales bacterium (assembly GCA_016930855.1). Taxonomy (GTDB): domain Bacteria; phylum Planctomycetota; class Phycisphaerae; order Sedimentisphaerales; family SM23-30; genus JAFGFX01. The sequence goes on from JAFGFX010000254.1 coordinate 12,203, forward strand.
TGACGAAATCGTTGTCGTCAACGGTTCCGATGGCGGCGGTCATCTCCTCGGCGTGGCGGAAGGTCGCCTGCCGGAAGGGATTGTCGTAATCCTTCTTGCGGGAGAGATAGACCTGGTCGCAAATATATTCCTGGATCTGGACGGCTTGTGCCAGGGCCTCGAGCCACTGCTCCCGGCTCAGCCCGTCGCCGCCGTGGAGTTCCGCCAGCACGGCAAAGGCGTGCTGCTGCTTTTGGCGGGGGTACTCGCTCCACAGATCGTCGTATCGCTGGTGGATGTCCTCCCAGCGGGCCAGCCGCCCGGCGGCCACGTCCGCCCGGAGCCGGTCGACCTCGCCGGCCGGCATGAGTTGTCCGCCCACGTTGACCCAATCCCGCAGGCGGGTTCCCTGCAGGGCGTTCTGCAGGGCGGCGAAATCGGCCTCGGCGTGGGCCGACAGGTAGTCGATCAGGTTCTTGACCGCGTAGTAGAGCAGCATCTGGCCGTAGGCCCGGTAGGCGCCGGCGGCCTTGAGGATCAGGACCTTCCGGGACGATTTCTCCATGCCTTCGCCCAGGATCTCCAGCCCCCGCAGCGCCTCGGCGGGACCGGTCAGCAGCTTGCGCCCCAGGTTGACGAGTTCCTCGTCGGAACGATCCTCGGAGGATTGACCGTCCCGGACCAAGGCGGCCCGTCCCGTCCAGCGTTCCAGCAGCCGCCGGGCGTGGAGGATCTCCTCGACGGAGTCCGGCGCCAACGGATCGAATTCGATGTTCTGCACCTTGTGGATCCTCTTGTCCCGGTGCTGGAATTTCCAGGAATTCCGGGCCAGGGCGTACATGTTGAACAGCCACCAGTAGGCGGGCATCACCTCCAGCCGGTCCTGCGCCACGTTGTTGTTCAGCAACGCGAAGGGCAGCGGGATGTCCAGCTCGGCCGGGTAATCGCCCTTGGCCAGCAGCACGAAGGAGGCGAAGCGGCAGGAGTGCTTCACGCTGGTGCACAGGCCCGGCCAGAAGCCCCGGCCCGCCTGGATCTCGTTGTCGTTGGCGCGGCTGTTGTGGTTGGAGCCGATGGTCGCCCCGGCGGCCATGTTGCTCTGGCCCAGGACCACCGAGGCGATCAGGAAGGAATTGTTGTGGTGTTGTTCGTGCGCCGGGAAGATCAGGTTGTTGAGCACCTCGCAGCAGGAAATGGTGGAATTGTCGCCGAGGAAGGAATTGATCAGCCGGGCCCCGTACTTGAGGTTGGAGTTGTTGCCCAGGATGAAGCGGACGGCCTTGCATCCGTAAAAGATGTGGCAGCCGTAGCCGATGATCCCGTTGACCAGTTCCACGCCCTCGCCGATCTGGCTGGGTTCTGCCGGCGAGGAGTGGATCGTCAGGTTCTTGATCTTGTTGGCGCCCTTGATGTAGCAGTGGGCCCCCACCTGGACGTCCTTGAGGATGCGGGAATTCTTGATGACGCACTGGTCGCCGACGGTTCCGTAATAGCCGCGGCGGGAATCGAACCGCTCCTGGGTCATCTGCTGGAAGCGGGCCAGCAGGGGCTTGTCGTCGCGGTATTTCGCCCAGAGGTAGGCGTCGGCCGGGATCATCCCGTCGAAGGGCATCACCTTGCGGCAGCCGGTTTCGTTCATCAGGTCCAGCCAGATGCGCACCTCCTCCGGTTCGCCGTCCTTGAGGATCCCGTTGCCGAACTTGGCGTGGTTGGTGGTGTGCATCTCGTCGATGTTGGCCAGGATGCACCGATCGCCGATGATGAAGTGGGCCAGGTAGCGGACGTCGTGGATGGCCACGTCGTCGCCGATGTCGCAGGCGACGATGAAGCTGTTGCTGATGCCCACGGGAAGTTGCAGATCGTGATGCTCCAGAATCACGTCCCGCAGCCGGCCGATCCGCACCAGGCCGAAGAAATCGCTGTTCTTGATCAGCACCGGATCGAAATCGCCGGTGACCAGGATGTCGTCCCAGTTGTCCGCCGTGTTGCCGTTCTTGACCAACTGCTCCAGTTCGTCCGCCCGCAGGTGTCGCCAGGACGCGGCCGGCCGGGGATTCTGCTCGTGGCGCAGGTAGTATTCATCCCGGCCGGCGGGCAGATAGTCGCCCGGGATGAAGTTCCTGCCGATGGTTCCGGATTCTTGCACTAAGACATTATCCATGGTATTTCCCTTCTAACATCATCGGGGGGAATGATCTGCTTCTTTAACCCGTCAGGGGCGCTATTCTACCTTTTGCCGGCAGTGAGGCAAGATTTTTGTGCCCGCCGAACCGGCCAACCTACGGGGAGGATCGGGATTATAAAGCGTTTCTTGGCAAGGAATTACGCACCAGGCACCGTGGGGACCGCCGCGTTCGCCGCCGCCCGAACCCCCAAGGAACGCCGCAGCCGGGATCGATCCTGCAATACATCCGGTTTCCGGGCGTTATATATAGAGTGGAAACAAAGCGGGAGGTCCCCGCACCCGGTGTCCCGGGCCTCGGGCCCGCACGGGAGAAATGTGTCACCCTTTTACAGGAGGTTCATGTCATGAAGAAGGTTATCCTATCCACGCTCGCCGTTGCGATGGTTATCGGCCTGGCCCTGTCGGCCTGGGCACAACAGGACGACGCCCGCAGGCAGCGCCGCCAGCAGCAGCGCCTGGCACAGCAGCAGGCCATCGAGATGATCCTGACGAATGCCGCGAAACTCAAGGCCCAGATGGAAGAGGCCAGCCAGGCCATGCAGAACCGGACGCAGATGCAGGACATGTCCGAGGAAGAACGAACCCAGCTCCGGGAAACCTTCATGAAACAACGCGAGGAACGGCAAAAACTCATCGCGGACCTCGAATTGCAGATCGCCATCCTGAAGGGACCCCGGCAACTGCGGACCGAACACGAAGAGGCCCAGGCGGAATTGCAGGCCATCCGCGACCTGGCCGCCCAGGAAAAGGCCGAACAAACCGCTGAACGCCTGGCCAAGCTGATTGACAAAAGTCGCCTGGACTATGAGAACACCCTGAAGGCCATGGGCGTGGAGATGTAGGTGGGCCGCCCAGCTTTCTTTCGGCGCCGTACCGAGGTTTAATGATGCGGCGCCGGCGGCAACCGGTCTTGCGGAACATGCCTTGCCGTCCGGCGGAATACCCGTGACGCCGGAGGGCGGAAAAGATATGGAATCATCGCCCGGAACCGTTAGAATGGTGTCGGCGAGTCCTGTGGGATTTTTTGTTTTGCTGTTTTGGTGC
>JAFGFX010000032.1 GCA_016930855.1 Sedimentisphaerales bacterium
GCCGGCAACAACACCATGTATTACACGGCCGAGGTAATGCCGGCCGATCTGCCGCGGGCCCTGGAGATCTTTGGCGAGGTCGTACTGGCCCCGACCTTTCCGGCCGACGAGCTGGCCAAGCTCAAGCCACAGGTCATCGCCGAGATCCAGCAGGTGGACAATTCCTGGGCCCGGCAGGCCCAACGGCTGTTTCGCTCCGTCTTTTACCAGAAAAGCCCCTATCGGCGGATCTCGTTGGGCGGCGAGGCCGCCGTCCAATCCCTGACCGGCGAGCAACTGGCCGCCTTCCACAAAACGGCGGTGGTCGGGTCCCGCGCGGTGCTGGCCGTCTTCGGGGACATCGATCCGGCGGCGGCGGAAAACCTGATTCGCCGGCAGTTCGAGGCATTCCCGAAGGGAGAACCGTTGGCGGTCGAGACGCTGGAGCTCGACGCCGCCGGGGCCGAGGAACGGCGGGTCGTCGAGAAGAGCGCCAAGACCGGTGCGTACGTCTATGTCGGCTTTCCGGGCCTCAAGCAGACGTCCATCCCCCAGCGGTATCCGCTGGAGGTCTTGACGGAGATCGTCGGCAGCTACACCAGCGCGAACTGGCTGTTCGACACCCTGCGCGGCGCCCGGCTGGTCTACGCGGCCGGCGGGGCGAATTTCATGGGGGTTCTGCCGGGGTATTTCGCCGCTACGGCCCAGTGCGAGCCGGACAAGGCCGCCGAGGCCTTGCAGATTATGCGGACGCTGCTGGCCAAGGCCGCCCGGGGCGAGATCACGCCGGAGGAGGTGGCCCGGGCCAAGAGCAGCCTGATCAACCGGGAGGCCATGGCCTATCAGACGAACGCCGATCAGGCGTCGGCGGCCGCCCTGGACGAGCTATTGGGGATGGGCTTCGACTGGTGGCGGGGCAATACCGAGCGGATCATGGCCGTGGATCACGCCCAGGTGCTGGCCCTCGCCAAGCAGATCCTCTCGGCGCCGCCGACGGTGGTGATACTCACCTCGCAGCCGGAACTGTTCTCCGCGGCGAAGGACGAACCGAAATAACGAACAGTGGTGTTATCCTATGAAACTGCGAATCGGTCTGGGCATGAATTTCGCCGGCGGGCAGGAGGGGCCCGAGCGGGCCTATCTGGATCGTCATTATTTCGACACGCTGTCGGAGCTGGGCACCTGTCCGCTGCCGTTGATCCCGACGGAGGACGTGGTCCTGCTGGAGGCGTTGCTGCGGCAGTTGGACGGTCTGGTCATGACCGGCGGTCTGGATTTGGACCCGGCGCTCTGGCAGGAGGACCGGCACGAGCGGACCCGCCTGCTGCATCCGCGCCGGCAGCGTTTTGACCTGCTGCTGTACCAGCAGGCCTGCAAGCATCGCCTGCCGATTTTGGGGATCTGCCTGGGGATCCAGGTGATCAACGTCGCCCACGGCGGCAGTCTGCATCAGTATCTTCCGGATGTTTCCGATCAAGTGGATCACGGCGGCGACGGCCGCACAACGCGGCACGCGCTGAAGCTGGACCCGGCAAGCCGGCTGGGCCGCTGGTTTTCGGGTGATCAGGTTACGGTCGGCAGTTCTCATCAGCAGGCAGTGGCCCGCGTGGGCCGGGGCTTGCGGGCGGCGGCCTGGGCCGCCGACGATGTCGTGGAGGCCGTCGAGAGGGACGACTATCCGTTTCTGCTGGGCGTGCAGTGGCATCCGGAGCGGGACGGCGGCGATCCGGTCAACCGCGTCGTTTGGGAGCATTTTCTGGGGGCCGCCGCCGCGCACGCGTCCGGTTCGCCGGCCGCGTCCTAAAGACATCGCCGCCGTCGAGCGGGCGAAGGGGCGGCCGAGCGACTGGGAAATTTTACGCCAGGGAGGTATTGATTATGAGATATCGTATCGTGCTTGCACTGCTGCTGGGTGCCGGTCTTGTGGGTTGTGGCTCATCCGGCCCGGACGATGACGCCAATACCCCTGCGAGCGATGACCGGATGGCGGACGCGCCGGATACCCCGGCCGTCGCGGCCCTGATCGGTCCGGAGATGGCGCCGGGCGAGGTGTCTTTATTCGACGGGTCAACGTTGGGGTCATGGGCTGTAACCGATTTCGGCGGCCAGGGCAAGGTTTACGTTCAGGACGGCCAGATCATCATGGAGATGGGCAACGATCTGACCGGGATCACCTGGTCGGGCCCGGTGGTCCGCATGAATTACGAGATCAGCCTGGACGCCATGCGGGTGGAGGGCAACGACTTTTTCTGCGGATTGACCTTTCCCGTCCGGGACAGCAGCGTCACCTTTGTGGTGGGGGGTTGGGGCGGCGGCGTCTGCGGCATCTCGTGCGTCAACTATTACGACGCCTCGGAGAACGAGACGTCCTGTTACGAGGAGTTTCATAGCGGTCGCTGGTACCACATTCGGGCGCGGATCACGCCCGACAAGATCGTATGCTGGATCGACGGCAAGACCATCGTGGACCTGGAGACGGCCGGCAAGAAGCTGGACGTGCGGCTGGAGGTCGAGGAGTCCAAGCCCCTGGGCGTCGCCTGCTGGCGGACCAAGTCGGCATTGCGCAATATCCAACTGGTCAAGCTGCCGGACCCTCCGGCCGGGGATCTTGACGAATCAGAAATGTAGCATTTCTCGCCCAGGCGCAGCGACCAACGGGAGCGCCGAAGAGCCAACCGCGCTCGCGGCGAATTGCCCGTCGCGGCAAGCGACCGACTATTCTCGTTCGTGCCAGGGTCCGGTTTTTTGGGCCTTGAGGGTGGCGCCGGTGATGGGCAGGTCCATCGAAAGTTCGATATCGGCAAGTCGGCGAATGGGGCGGGCGAGCGTTTCCTTTGTGCGGGTGACGGGCTCGACGATCAGTTCGGGCAGGCTGAAGGTCTTCAGGTGGGCGTCGTAGAAGGTCGGGTCCTTCTGCGGCAGCAGGATCGGTTTGTGGGCCTGGCCCGTCTCGTCGATGTAGCTGATATACAGCCGCGTGAAGACGCCGTAGTCCCTTTTGCTGCTGAACACGATCCAGCGGCTGTTGCTCGACCAGCAGTGCCACGACTCGCTTTGGCTGCTGTTGATCGCCAGCGGCCGGTGCTCGTAGCGGCCGGTTTCGGCCGCGGCGTTCAGGTCGACGATATAGAGGTCGCTGCTCGGCTGGTAGACCGGGAAGCAGCCGAAGTCGCCCATGCAGCACAGCAGCCAGCGCCCGTCGGGGCTGATCCTAGGCAGGGTGATGCTTTTACCGGCTTGGTCGGCCGGGACCACCGTTTCAAGTTGCCCCCACGTGTCGTGGTCGATGTCGTAGCGGATCCGGACCAGGTCGTAGCGGATCTGATCGTAGTGATCGGGGGGCATCTCGGGCCCCTGCGCGGTGGGCATTGGAGCGCTGCAGAAATAGAGATAGTCGCCGTCCGGCGACCAGGTGGGATAGGTTTCCAGGCGGTCCTTTCGCGCGATCTGGGGTGCCGTCTTGACCGTGTGGGTCTCCAGGACGTAATAGGCCAGCAGGGAATCCAGGTCCACCACCTCCCGGACCTCGTTGCGGGCGATATGGTAGAACTGGCGGACCTTGTTGATGGAGTACGCCGCCACCGTTCCGGAGGGGTGCCAGGCGGTGTATCCGAACTTGGTGGGGATCTTTTGCGCTTTGCCGTCGGCGACGAGCAGGGCGCTGCTGCCGTAGGTGGCGCTGCGGATTCCAATCGTCATCCGGACCGGGCGGTTGTTGCAGAAGCTATGGCAGTTGATGCAGACCCCCTGGGTGTAATGGTTGTCCAGGATGGTCGACTCGTCGAAATCGCTCAGGCGGCGCTGGTGAATGCCGATATCGTTCCAGACGCTGTGGCCGGGCAGGATCTTTCGGTACACCAGGTAGTCGTCGATCTTTTCCTTGGCGATGGCGTTGGTGATGGTGGCAAACTTGCTCCACCGGCCTTTGTCGTCCTTGAGGAAGACATCCAGATACAGCGTTTTGCCGGCGCTAGCCGCCAGCAGTTGCCGCCAGGGCGCCTGGGGGATGACGATCGCCGGAGACGTGCTGATCAGCTCGATCGGTTGGCCGCCGTCCGCGTGGATCTTCACGCCGTATCGAGTCGCCTTTTCGGTGACGATGAAATTCAGCGGGGCGATGTTCGGCGGTATCACCATATCGCGGTAATCCGGGCGGATGGGCGCCGGTAGATCGAGGCTGGTGTAGTCCTTGATGGTTTCCGTGTAGCCAAGCAGGCCGCGCAGGCAGACGACGGCCAGGATGCCCGCTGAAAACACTATCGCGCCCGTCAGAATGATCCGGCGTGTGGTCATCATTTCCCCGTACCCGTGGTGGAATAGAGACTGTAAAAGATGTAGCTGTCGCCGTAGGTCTTGGCCAGCTCGCCGAAGGCCGCTTTTTTGCTGCCTCCGTACCGCTGGATCACATCCACAATGTTCTGGGCCCGCTGTCGCGTTTGACTGCTGATCGGATGGCCGGGCAGGGAAAAGGGATCGTTCGGGTGGACGGAATTGTACACCAGGATCGCCTCTTCGTAGTGGCGCGGCAGCGGCGCAATGCCGAACTCATCCAGGCGGCCCAGCTGCGCCACGAACTTGTTGACGTCCTTGGACAGCAGGTAAAACGCCATCAGATACTCGAACGCCATGCGGTTTTTGGGGTTCTTGTCCAGCAGGGCCAGGAGGGTATCCTCCACCGAGATGAACTTGAGCAGATTGTCCTTCTCGATCAGCAGGGACCGCTGTTGTTGGATTTCCCTGTCCCGGGCGAGCGTCGGATCCTCTTCGATGTTCGCGAGGTACCGGCGGGCCCGGTCGCCGTCCAGCAGGGTCTCGCTGAGGGCCTTGAGGTACACCTCGGCCGTCGCCATGTTTGCCTTGACCAGGTTGATCGCGGCCAAGTGCTTGAGGATGACGGGATGTTCGCCGAAGGTGCCCATCGCATCGGTCAGCAGATTCTCCGCCATGTTGAACAGGCCCAGCTCGGCGTACAGGTCGGTCTTCTTCCAGTACATGTCGGAATATCTTTCCGACGTCAGCAGCAGCCCGTGCAGGTGCTGGGGATACCGGAACATGTCGTCGCCGAGCCTGCCGGTATGGTACAGGGCACGATTGCGGGCGCAGATGGCGGCGTGGCTGTAGGGGATCTGCTCGGCGGCGCGGATCACCTGCGGCCACATCCGGTAGTGGTTGTAGTAGTCGAGGGCCAGGAACGCCTTGCCCTTGGCGTCGTGGAACATCCAGATCGACGCCCCGGCGGCCAGGCAGATAACGGCGGTTCGGGCGATCCACCAGATTCTGGTCAGGCCGCCACTTCGCCGCTTGGCCGGTGGCGACTCGGCGTGTCGGGCCTTGGCCTTCGCCGCGGCGGCGGGGCGGGATTTTCGCCTGCGGTGTACCCTGGCGGCGCCATACCGGAAGATCGGCGCCGCCAGGGCGGCGAGCAGCATGAAGGCCGGTATCTGAAGATACAGAATCCACATCACGTATTTGACCTTGGTGGGGGAAAAGTAGCTGCCGGTCCTGCCGGTCCAGGGCGTCAACACCCAATAGGCATTGGCGCTGCTGAGGTGGACGAGGGCAGCCCCCATGATCCAGGGCAGTCCGGCGCCAACAGCGGCGTACAGCAGGCCGAGTCCGCGGCGGCGGGCAAACAGCAGTTCCCACAGGGCGCAGACGGCAGCGAAGCAGAGCGCAGCCCCCGCCGCCAGGTAATACAGGACGACCGACAGGGCCAGGTACAACCCGGCCGAACGAGCCGGGCCCAGCGAACCCGACTTGAGGTAGAGGCAGGCAAAGAGCAGCGCCGCCAGAAACGCCGTCGTCGCCACGAACTTATAGGTATAGGACGTATAGGTGATCAGGATGAGGGTCGGCCCAAGGAAGCGGAACCAGCGCAGGCGGTCGCCCCCGACGGCCCGGATGATCGTATCGGTGCCGGCGGCGATCAGCCACGCCTGCACGGTGACGATCAGGGCCCCGGCCGCCGCATAGCGAAAGAACTGAACCAGGAAGGTGCAGAGATATTCGACCGGCCCGCCCGGCAGGGCCAGCATCTGTTGGAGGAAGGGCCACGTGCAGTAGAACACGCTGATTTGGGTGCTGGCTCCGCTGAGATGGTGGATGAGGCGGACATCGACCTCAAACCAGAGATACCCAAAGAACAGCGTGAAATATACAAGGGTTTGAATCCGCCCGCCGGCGTTCGGCCCCGTCAATCTCTTGGTTGGATTCAGCATTGGTTTTTCATTATGACCAGATGGCCGGGTATCGTCAATCCCGCAGGTTACTGCCCATATTATCGGTCCCCTCCGGCGGTGTCATTAATTTCCCCGCCGCAAGCCCTCCTCGATACGATCGATCCGGCGGGAGGTAGGCCTGGGGGCGATACCATTGCCGGCGGAGGGGGCGTGTTCGCCTTCGGCAGTCGCCAACGGGAAAACGGCGTCCAAAGAACCGCCCGGGCATAGGCGGGCACATCCATTGTTGCCTTGTTTTCTAAAGCCATTGACGGATGACGGCTCGGGCGGTATTCTATATCCGTTGGACGGAGTATGGCTTCTCATGCAAAACATAATGTGGTTCTTATCGGAAAAAGTTGATGGTAAGATCTCGGCGATACATCATATGTGCGCTATTGGCAAAGGCTTACGTTATTTCAGACACCTGAGGTATCTCGGGTGGTATTGTTTTCGCCGTAGTCCGCTTTCGCCGCCCTCACCCGTAAGCCC
>JAFGFX010000033.1 GCA_016930855.1 Sedimentisphaerales bacterium
TCCGCCTCCGATCCTATTATAGCAGGAAAACCGGGGGATTTTCTGTCTCATCGGTCGAATCCGAAGGGTATTTGACGGAATAACCGCCCCATCTTGGCAGGAAACAGCCATCGGCTGTCGCTAAACAGTCACCGGCTGTCGCTAAGCAGCCATCGGCTGTCTGGAAACCGCCGCCGGTGGATAGATCATAATCGCCGGCTGATGCAGCAGCGTTCACCTCCAGCCGCTGGCGGGGGATGGCCGGCAGGGATGGTGGTCCGGCGGGCGGAAGAATGACTCCGCCGGGCACTACGAGAAGTGATTGCAGAGGCGGCCGGACCGGCGGTATCGCCTCAAACGTCGCCTTTTGTCGAGATCGGCAAATTACCCGCTACTCGATCTTGTCGGCGCCCTGATTCTCTTGGGCCTCGATCTCGTTTTGCAGGGCGGCGAGCTGCTGTTTGAGCCGCTCGATCTCGGCCTTGAGGGCGTCGTTCTGGGCCGCCAGGGCCTGCATCATCTCGCCGGAATTCTGGAACTTCTTGTCCGTTTCGGCCAGTTGCGCCGTGAGCTCTTCCTTCTGGCGCTCCAGGGCCTGGACCGTCTGCTGGAGCTTCAGGACGTCGCGGGTGCGCTCGCTCAATTTGCTGCGGGCCTGCTCCAGGGCGCCGGTCATGGTGTCCTTTTCCTGCTGGCGGGCCTTTTCCACGTCCTGTCGGCATTGCTCGAGCTCCTCCTGATGCCGCTGGATCTCCAGGTTCAGCATCTGCTCGGCATCGGTCCTTGTCTTTTGCAGGGTTTGTTGGCAATCGGCCAGCGTCTGCTGGGTTTGATCCAGATCCTGCCGGCAGCGCTTCCATTCGGCATTTTCACAGCCGGCCAGGACCATGATCCCCACGATGATCGACCAGGATGTCCGTTTTTGCATGTCTGTTCTCCTCGTACCATCCGGTTTGGAAAGGCGGCAAGACTACCCGAAAAAACTGTATCGTCCCGGCGGACCGGATGCAATTCCTTTTTACGCCCGGCGTAAGGAAGGTACGAAAGGGGTGACTCAAGGGAGGCACGAAAGAGGCCGTGCAAGGGAGGGATGAAATGGGCGGCGCAAGGGAGGGATGACAGGGGACGGTTTAAAAGTGGCGCGACAAGGGCGGCGCAAAAAAGAATGAGGCAGGATGGGAGGAAGCATCCTGCCTCATCAAAGGAGTAGATGAAACTTGTCTTCCGGCTTCCAATAAAATCCGACAGCCAATAACTGTCCCGATCCGTCTGCCCGGCTCGTCCTTTGCCAGACGCCTTGGCATCTTGGCTCTGTCACATGCCCCCCCGAGCAAACATGTCGGCCGGGACGGCGTCGCCGTTTTTTCGGATGCCTTTAGGGTATTTGCTTCTATAGTAATAGACGATTTTCGCCGCGATATGTTTCGGTTTTTTTTTTTGTTTTTTTGCCGGGGGGTCAATTTGGATTAAGTGCTTATTATACAGATAGTTAGGTGATGTTGCGCAGCGGCGGTTTCGCAGGATCGGCCCCGGAGGGCGGGGTTTTGCCGAATGTAGGGAATATCTATCCATTAGTAGATATTCCGGTTATACCCGTTATGGCGATTCGGCGGCCGTTTGACGCAGTGGCCGGCCGAAAACGCCGGGCGGATTCCCCGGCCATAAGGCGTCCGTGGGAACCAGAAAACACCGACCCGACGATATTATCGCCTCTTGGCGAAAATGCCGGCATCCGAGGAACCATCGGGACCGGGGAAAACGGCCTGATCGGCCTGGCGCCGCGGCTTTGGGGGGCGCTCTAATGGGACGCCGTCGGGATTATCGCCGCGTACCGCAGGGGGATCTTAGGCCGGGGCAGCGGCGACATCAATTTCTATATTCTTGGCACGCAGGGTTTTACGGCGATTTTTCCTCTTGTCCGGCTCGGCCCGCTGTTCGCTCAGCGCCACCAGCAGGGCCTCCTTGGCGGTGGGGGCGAACAGATCCGCCCCGATCTCCTCCCAGAGCCCCTCGGCCCGATTGAACACGCCGCCCGAGAGCATGAACCGCACCTTGGGACAGGCGCCGATCTCGCGGACGGTATCCATTAATTGCCGCACTTGCGGCGCCCCCGACGGCTTGGTGCCGTAGAGAAAGACGATATCCGGCTGGTAGGCGGCGATCATCTGCATGATCTCGTCGTTGGGAACCCCGCCGCCCAGGAAACGGACCTCCCAGCCGTCCGATTCGAACAAATCGGCACACATCTGGGCGCCCAGTTCCTCCGGCTCATCCCCGGCACAAGCCAAAATCATCCGCAGGCCCCGAGAACGATTGTGCGGCAGCTTGCTCTGCAATTGGTCGACCAGCGTGCGATTGATCCGCGTGGCCATATGCTCGGTGATCAGGTCGATCTGGTGCTCCCGGTACATTTGCTCTATCTGGGCCATGGCCGGCCAGAACAGATCGGTATAGATCACGTTTACCGGGGTGCCGGTTTGCAGGGACTCACCCAGGACCTGACGGCAACCAATCCGATCGCCCTTGATCAGCTTTTCCAGATACCGACTCATCATGAATTCCATATCCATATGTATAACCTCTACTTGCGCAATTCCCGGACCTCCCTGCTCCCGGATGAATTGCCAATATCTCTCGGGCGATTTCCCTATCCACCCTGGATTATTTGTCCTGTTTCGATCGACTGGCGAGGCCATCGAAAGAACCAGGTTTTCCGTTGAATCGGACGGCGAACGGGATGAACTCTCTTAAATACCAGTGCATCGATACCGGCGACAAAACACCTATCGAAAAGCTGGCCGGAAAAACTTTACATATTTTCTATTTTATCCATGTTAACATTTCAGGCCGGTAACTCCCCCCAATAAATCATTCGTATCTTAACAGGAATGCTTATCGGACGTGTTAATGGATTCAACGAATGAGGGGATTCAACGCCGCAGCAGGGATCGATATAAGGCAGCGTAGTTGTCCACCATCGTCTGGCGGGCGAAGTGGCGGCGGACATAGGCGCCGGCGGCCCTGCCGAGGTGGCCGGCCAGCGTTGGATCGTTCACCAGCCGGCGGATGGCCCCGGCCAGGTCCGAAACGCTGCTGGGCTCGACGAGAATGCCCGTCCGGCCCGAATCGATCACGTCCACCAATCCCTCGGTCCGACTGGCGATCACCGGCCGTTCGGCGGCCATGGCCTCTAGGCAGGCCAGCGGCAGGCCCTCCCAGCGGCTGGGCAGGATAAACACGTCCAGCGAACCCAGCAGCCGCTCCACGTCCCGCCGCATCCCTGTAAAGTGCACCCGGCCGGCCAGGCCCAGATCCCGGGCCAGATTCTGAAGGGCATCCTTTTCCGGGCCGTCACCGGCGATCAAGGCCTGCAAGGTCTCTTCGCGTTGATTGGCCGGATCAGCGTGAATCTCGGCCAGGGCCCGCAGCAGGATGTCCACGTTTTTGACCGGGTCCAGCCGCCCGACAAAGCCGACCGTCGGGGCCTTTTCGGCCAATCCGAAAGGGGCCAACTCCAGCGGCCGCCCCCCCGCGAACCGCGCCAGATCGATCCCGTTGGCGATCAGACGCAGGCGGGAAGCCGGATAGTGCGCTCGGCGGACCATGTGACGATACACCGAGCTGGAGACACAGACCGTCACATCGGAGAGCCGACACGTCGCGTTCTCCAGGACCAGATGCCAGCGCTTGGCCTGCTCGGCGGTATGCACACTGGTAACGATCCGGGCCGTGCCGCAAAGCGCCCCGACCAGCCGGCCCGCGATATTGGCATGCAGCAGCGAGCAGTGCAGGATGTCCGGCCGCACGCGGTTCAGCAATCGCGCCAGCCGCCAGAAGACCGACACGTCCCGGCAACTGCGGGCGCCCAGGCCGTAGGTCGGGATACCCTGGCGGCCCAGGTCGTCCGCGACCGCGCCCGGCGGTGCCAGACAGGCCACGTGCACCTCGAAATGGTCCGCTGGCAGGGATGCAACCGTCCCCGCACCCGGCCTGCAATCGGAAACAACCCCGGAATCGTCCACCTCGACCGGCGGTTCGTGACGTCCATAATGAGCTAGACCCGCCGCCAGGTTATACAGATAGTGCGGCACGCCGCCCACTTCCAGATCGGTGCCCAACATTAAAACTCGGATTCGCATGAGGGCTTGAGGATACCAAAGTGCCGATTCCGCGACAAGCGGCAATGCCGCCAATCCACAAGCTGCGCTTGTGGATGCCACCCTGAATGCCGCCAACCGGGCAGTCTCGGTACGAGACGTCAACTGGCCCACCAGCGCCCGCGGTGATCTATGAGTGCGATACGCACCTCGCCCAAGGGGGGAGGTTAAATGGGCGGGGTTTGGGGCAGAGCCCCAAATTAAAAAATCGTCGCCGCAGGCGACACCGCTTTATCGGAGTGGTAAAACATCAATGAATCCAGGCCCCCGCCTGCGCGGGGGTGACATCAGACATTTTCACTGTCCATTTTATACATCAACAGATGGCCTCCACGGCGCGATGGGACTAACGGCCCCGACGCACTCGACGACGACGGCCGGACACCAGCAGACCGGCGGCCGCGGCGAGCAGGCCGGAGCCGGGCTCCGGGGCCTCATCCAGCTCGAAACGCAGCTCCCAGCGATCCAGACTGCCGATGTCGGCATAGGCCAGATCGTATATCCGCAGGGTCCAGA
>JAFGFX010000255.1 GCA_016930855.1 Sedimentisphaerales bacterium
CCAGCAGATAGAACGACATGATCAGCGACTTCATCTTTCGCGGCGCCTGGGTGTAGGCGAATTCCAGGCAGGTGATCGAGACCATGACTTCCGCGCAGGTCAGGATGACATAATTGAAGGCCTGCCAGCCGATGTTGGGCAGGCCGCCGGCGGCGATCCACATCTCCAGCAGGGCGGAGATGGCAAAGCAGATCACCGTGACGAACAGGCCGATCGAGATCTTGCGCAGCGGTGTCAAAGGAAACACCTTGTGGATCGCCGGGTAGATTCCAAAGCCAAAAATGGGAATTAAAATCAGGACCAAAATCGGATTGGCGGCCTGCATCTGGGCCGGCAGGATGTCCATCCCCAGCCAGTGGGTGTTCATTCTTGCCCCTTGCAGGACCCAGGCCGAATGCGACTGGTCAAAGAGGCTGAAGAACATCGATACGAACACGAACAGGATCGCCAGGCGGCGGATAACCCCCAATCCCTCCCGGCCGAAACACTCCTTGACAAACTCCGATCGGCTCGGCGGGATGTGCACGAATTTGTGTCGTCCCATCCAAAACGCCACCGTCGCGATGAACATGAATATGCCCGGTACGCCGAAGGCCCAGCGAGGTCCAAAGCGATCCAGGAGCAGGGGGGTCAGCAGCATCGAGAAGGTGGCGCCGACGTTGATGGAAAAGTAGAACCAGCCGAATACCTTGGTCAATAGATGCTGATTGGACTCGCCGAATTGATCGCCCACATTGGCCGATACGCAGGGCTTGATCCCTCCGGCCCCGATCACGATCAGCAGGCAGCCGATCAGCAGGCCCGGACGGGTCACGTCCAGGGCCAGGGTCAGGTGCCCCAGGCAATAGACGATGGACAGGTACAGTACGGTTCGATATTTCCCCAGGAACATGTCCGATATCAGCGCGCCGATGAGGGGAAACGCATAGACGCCCATGATGAACAGATGGGTGTACAGTGTGGCTTCGGGTTCGGTCATCACGTCGAGCGAGCCGTCCCGGCTGCGAAGACACGTCGTCATGAATATGGCCAACAATGCGTTCATGCCGTAGTAGCTGAAGCGCTCGGCGGCCTCGTTGGCGATGATATAGGGAATTCCCTTCGGCATCTTTTTGGAGGGGATCGGAGCGGTCAGATACTTGCCCATGCGTACGGTTCCCTTTGTTGTATGTTTTTTGAGAAGATCCGGGCGCCGTGCCTGCCGACGCCTGCGTTCGGCCATCAGGTTGGCGGCCTCGTTGCCCGTCCGGTCCGGCACGGGCATCGCGCATAATCCCAGCCCTGTCGGCAATTCCCCGCCGTCTGTCGGGCCCATGGTACGGGGCACCGGCGGACCTGTCGAGAAAAAATCCGGCCCGGCAGTTTTTTCTGGTGATTTTCCGGCGGTCGTGGTACAGAGACACCGGCCGGAATTCAAGGCGGCGGGTGCATTTACCGGCGGCCGCGTAACTTCGGCCCTCCGTGTCGTCCAAGCGGGCGATTTTCACCATCGGACCGTGGGGTATTCGATATGTCTATCCGCCCCGGCAAGATGACGGTCTTTTTGTCGGCGGGAATCGGCCTGATCCTGCTGCTGCAGGTTTTGGCCATGATCCAGTCCGACCGCCTCTACGAGCGGATCAATCGCCTGGAGGATAGTCCTAGCCGTTTGTCGCCGGTTGAGAGCCGGCCGGCCGGTCAACCGGCGAGCGGGTCGGCCGGCCGGGAGGGCGACTGGCTGATCTGGGCCTTCGGAGGGGAACCGGCCACCTTGCTGTGCCTGTCGGCCGAGGCCGACGCCTATACCCGCTGGATCACGCTGACCGATATCTTTGAGACCCTGCTGGAGGAGGATTTCGAGGGCGCGGGCCTGGTGCCCTTGCTGGCGGGTTCCTACGCCGTCTCGCCCGACGCCCGCGAGATCACCTTCTATCTGCGGGATGATATCCGCTTTTCCGACGGCGTGCCCGTGACCGCCGCCGACGTCCTGTTCACCTATCGCACCATCCTGGATCCCGGCCTCGACCTGGCCGCCCAGAGGCATCGACTCGGCAACGTGAAGGAGCTGGTCAAGCTGGACGACCGGACGGTCCGCTTCGTGTTCCACCAGCCGCATTGGCAGTCCCTGCAAATCGCCGGCAGCCTGCCGGTGTTGCCCCGCCACGTCTATCAATTCGACGATCCGGCCGAGTTCCGGCGGAACCGCCAGCCGGTGGGCAGCGGCCCCTACGTCTTCGAGAGCTGGGACGCCGGCCGCCAGATCGTGCTGGGCCGCAACGAACGCTACTGGGGCCCCAAACCGCCCCTGCGCAAGAGAGTCTACCGCTTCATCACCAACAAGGCGGCGGCCCTGCAGGCCCTGCGGGCCCATCAGGTGGATCTGATCATCCCCACGCCGCAGCAGTACGTCGAACTGGCTGACGATCCGGCGTTTCAGCGGGAGTTTTACACCCTGTCGTACTGGAATCGGGGCGCACCCAGCTATGTCCTGGCCTGGAACCAGGGCCAGGCGCTCTTGCGGGACCGGGACGTGCGGCGGGCCCTGACGCATCTGCTGGATCGAGAGGGTATCGTCCGGCATCTTCTCCAGGGCCGCGGCCGGATGATCACCGGCCCGTTTTATCGCTACGGTAGCGGCTACGACGACTCGATCGAGCCCTGGCCCTATGACCCGGACCAGGCCGGCCGCCTGCTGGAGCGGGCCGGCTGGACCGACAGCGACCAGGATGGAATTCGCGATCGGGACGGCGTGGCCTTCCAGTTTTCGCTGTCCTACCCGGCCGGCAACGTGATCTTCGAGCAGATCGCCAAGCTGTACCGGGACCAGGCCGCCGCCGCCGGCCTGCGGATCGACGCCGATCCGCTGGAGTGGTCGCTGTTCAACGGCCGTCTCCGCCAGCGGAGTTACCAGGCGGCCCTGCTGGGCGTCGGCGGCGAGGACCGGGACGATCCCTTCTGTTACTGGCATTCCTCCCAGGCCGAAGGGGCGGGGGGCAACTTTACCGGCTTTTCCAGCGGGCCGGCCGACGCCCTCATCGAGCAGATCCGCGTCTGCCTGGACCCCGACCGCCGTGAAGGGCTCTTTCAGGAGCTCCATCGCCTGCTGCACGAGGAGCAGCCCTGCACCTTTTTGTTCACCCGGCCGAGCCTGCGTTTTGTCGACCGGCGCTTTGAGAACGTCAGGGTCCATCCGCTGGGCCTGCGGCCCCTGGAATGGTACGTTCCGGCCGCCGTCCAGCGCTATCATTGAGTCAGAATGACCGGCTATATTCTGCGACGAATCCTGATGATGCTTCCCACCCTGCTGGGCATTACCCTGCTGGTCTTCGCGGTCAGCCGGATCGCGCCCGGCAGCCCGGCCGAGTCGTCCCGGTCGCTTGACGGTGCGTGGGAGGCCGATCGGGCCGCCGAGGTCCTACGGGCCCGGCGGGAGCTCTACGGCCTGGACGGGTCGCTTCCCCGCCAGTACGTCCGCTGGCTGGGGCGGGTGGTCCGGCTGGACTTCGGCGATTCCATCCGGCTACAGCGGCCCGTCCGACAAGTGCTGGCCGAACGGCTGCCCGTCACCATCCTCCTAAATGCGCTGGCCTTTGTCGTGATCTATGCCGTCTCGCTGCCGCTGGGCGTCTGGCAGGCGGGACACTGCGGCCGCTGGTCCGAACGGCTCAGTTCCCTGGGCCTGATCCTGTTGTGGTCGCTGCCGACAATCTGGGTAGGCCAGCTCCTGATCGGATTCTTCTGCGGCCCGACGCATTGGCAGTGGTTCCCGCCGGCCGGCCTGAGCAGCGTCCAGGCCGAGGGCTGGCCCTTTTTCACCTGGCTGGCGGACCGTCTCTGGCATCTGGTCCTGCCGGTGGCGTGCCTGAGCTATACCGGCCTGGCCTATCTGACCCAGCAGGTCCGCGGCGGCACGCTCGAGACACTCGGCCGCGATTACATCCGGACCGCCTGGGCTAAGGGACTCTCCCGCCGGCAGGTGATGTATCGCCATGCCCTGCGAAACGGCCTGTTGCCCCTGATCACGCTGACGGCCGGCCTGCTTGCCGCCCTGATCAGCGGCTCGGTGATCATCGAGTCGATCTTCAGCATCCCCGGGATGGGCCGGCTGGCCTTCGAGGCCGTCACCGCCCGGGATTACAACGTCATCATGGCGGTCGCCACCCTGGCGGGCCTGCTCAACCTGGCGGGTCTGCTGCTGGCCGATATCGCCTACGCCCTGGCGGACCCCCGCGTCCGTTTTTCCGGTGGATACGAATAAAATGGAATGCCCCACGCCTGACCTCTATCTACCGGCGGAATCCGGCCGGCTTCGTTTTCGCTACGGTCTATCCCGCCGGGTGGGGGCCCGGTCCGCCCGCCTGTTCCTTTTCGGATTGTTCGCCCTGGCCGCCGGGGCCCCGTTTCTGGCCAACGACCGGCCCTATGCCGTTCGCATTGACGGGCGCTGGCATTTTCCCCTGTTCGACGGCCTGGATCCGGCGGATTTTTCCTGGCTGCTCGCGACGTTCGTCGTTGGGTTTGTTTTGCTGTTTTTGCTGCCCGGCCGTCTTTCGCAGCGCAAAGGCGACCGCCGAGGCATGTTGTTGACCGGCCGCTGCATCATCTTCGTTCTGTTGTTGGCGGCCGCAATCGGCGGTCTCGGCGGCGCCGTCTTGCGGCTGCGGCCTTCGGTCGATTACCGCGGCTTGCTAGCGAGCGGGCGGGCCGAGCGGGCCTATTTCGCCCCGGTGCCGTTTGGCTATGACCGGACCGACCTGGCCGCCCGCGAACGGCCTCCCGATCGGGTCCACTACCTGGGGACCGACGACGTCGGGGCCGACGTCCTGGCCCGTCTGATTCACGGCAGCCGGATCTCGCTGACGGTGGGGCTGGCGGCCGTGACCATCTCCGGCCTGCTGGGCATCGCCGTCGGCCTGATATTGGGCTACTACGGCGGCCGGGTGGATCTGCTGGGCATGCGCCTGCTGGAGATCGTGATGTCGATCCCGCCGTTTTTTCTGATGATCACCATGGTTGCCTTTTTCCCCCGCAGCCTGTTCAATATGATCGTGATCATCGGGATTACCAGTTGGACCACCCAGGCCCGCCTGGTGCGGGCCGAATGCCTGAAACTGCGCGACCAGGAGTTTCTCCAGGCCGCCCGCGCCCTGGGATTGACCCGCTGCCGAATCCTCGTGCGTCACCTGCTGCCCCATGCCGTCGCCCCGGTTCTGGTCCACGCCTCGTTCGCCGTCGCCGGCGCGATCTTTCTGGAGGCGGCGTTCAGTTTCCTGGGATTCGGCCTGGCCCCGCCGGCGCCCAGTTGGGGCCAGATGCTCAGCGTCGGGATCAGCAGCTCCGGCCGTTTTCTCTGGTGGCTGTCGCTGTTTCCGGGCCTGGCGATTTTTTTGACGGTGTTGTCCTGCAACGTACTGGGCATCCGGCTTCGGGACCGGATCGATCCCCAGGGTGTGAGGGTTCCGGCATGAGCCACGACGGCCCCTTGTTGAGCATCCGTGATTTGCAGGTATCGTTCGCGACCGAGGATGGCGTCTTTGCGGCCGTCGACGGCGTCAGCTACGACGTCCCGGCGGCAAGGACGCTGGCCCTCGTCGGCGAAAGCGGCTGCGGCAAAAGCGTCACGGCCCTGAGCATCCTGCGGCTGATCGCCGATCCGCCGGGCAGGATCCGCCGCGGGAGCATCCGGTTTCGCGGCACCGACCTCCTCCAGCTCAGCGAAAAGCAGATGTGCCGGATCCGCGGCAACGAAATCGCCATGATCTTCCAGGAGCCCATGACCAGCCTGAATCCCGTATATACCGTCGGTGACCAGATCGTCGAGGCCATCGAACTGCACCAGCGTATGACCGCGCCGGAGGCCCTGGACCGCGCCGTGGAGATGCTCCGGCTGGTCGGTATCGCCGATCCTCGCCGGCGGGCCGGCGACTATCCCCACCAGCTCTCCGGCGGTATGCGGCAGCGGGTAATGATCGCCATGGCCCTGAGCTGCAACCCGGCCCTCTTGATCGCCGACGAGCCCACCACCGCCCTGGACGTCACCATCCAGGCCCAGATCCTCGAACTTCTCCGGGATATGCAGCGGCGAAACCGCATGAGCATCCTGCTGATCACCCACGATCTGGCCGTCGTGGCCGAGAACGCCGATCAGGTGGTGGTGATGTACGCCTCCAAGATCGTCGAGACCGCGGCGGTTGCCGAGCTTTTCGCGGCGGCGCTGCATCCCTACACCCAGGGCCTGCTGCGCTCTTTATGCCGGCTGGACCGCCGGCGCCAGCGCCTGGACGTAATCCCCGGAGCGGTCCCGGACCCACTGCATTTTCCCGCCGGCTGCAAGTTCCACCCCCGCTGTCCGCTGGGCCGGTCGGATGCCCGCTGCCAGGACAGCGAGCCGCAGCTCCGCCAGGTGGCGCCGGGTCACTGGGTTGCCTGCTGGCAGGCGTGCGGTCATGAACAGTCTGTAGACAGGAAATGATTGAATTGGCCGACGATACCCATACCAACGGTTTGGTAAAGGTAGAAGACCTCAAGACGTACTTCCCCGTGCGCAAAGGGCTCTTCGGCCGGGTCCGGGGCCACCTCAAGGCGGTGGACGGTGTCAGTTTCACCATCCAGGCCGGCCGGACGCTCGGTCTGGTCGGCGAAAGCGGCTGCGGCAAGACCACCACCGGCCGCACCCTTTTGCGGTTGATCCGGGCGACCGCCGGCCGGGTGCTCTTCGACGGCAGGGAGGTGTTTTCCCTCTCCCGCCGCGAGCTGCGCCGCCTGCGGCGCGATATGCAGATCATCTTCCAGGATCCGTTCGGCTCGCTGAATCCACGGATGACGATCGGCAGCCTCATCGGCGAGCCCCTGCAGGTGCACGAGGGGACCCGCGGCCGGCTGCTGCGCCGGCGGGTCGGCGAGCTGCTTGAGACGGTGGGGCTCTCGCCGCACTATGCCGGCCGTTACCCCCACGAGTTCTCCGGCGGCCAGCGGCAGCGGATCGGCATCGCCCGCGCGCTGGCCCTCCATCCGAAATTCATCGTCTGCGACGAGCCGGTCAGCGCCCTGGACGTCTCCATCCAGTCCCAGATCATCAACCTGCTGGCGGACCTCCAGCGGGAATTCCACCTGACGTATCTGTTCATCGCCCACGACCTGGCCGTGGTCGAGCACATCAGCGATTATGTCGCCGTGATGTACCTGGGCCGGATCGTCGAATACGCCTCCAGCGACGAGCTGTACCAAAATCCCCGCCATCCCTACACGATGGCCCTGCTCTCGGCGATCCCCCGACCCGAGCCGAACCGCAATCGCCGGCGGATCGAGCTGCCAGGCGAGGTGCCCAGTTGCCTGCATCCTCCGGCCGGCTGTCCCTATCATCCCCGCTGCCATATGGCCGTGGAGCGCTGCGGCCGGGATCTGCCTACCCTTACACCCAAGGCCGACCGGATTGACCACCTGGCCGCCTGCTGGGTGACCACCTGAATACATCGCAACGGTCGGGCTAATTTGTCGGCTTGATTTGGGCCATCTCCTCGGCGCTGAAGCGGCTGTTGGCGACCGATCCCGGCTGCCAGCACTGTTCCAGGCCGCTGGGGGCCGGCTGGCGCACGGGGATGACGAACACCTCTTGGCCGTCGGGCTGTTTTTCGATCGAGCCGCCTGACCGCAGCACGGCTTGGCGGACGATTCCTTTGCTCACCTCGATCAGGGTGGGGAAATTATACGGCGTATGGCTGAACTTCCCCTCGGGATCGAGGGCCGATGTGAACCGGTCCGGCAGCCGGTCGTAGCCCAGGGTAGTGAACAGCACCCCGCCGGCGTTGGCCGGATTGCAGTCGGAATCCTGGCCGCAGCGGGTGGCGATCACGATGGTCTGGTCAGGATCGCCTTTACCGTAGAGCAGGCCCATCACGATGTAGGCGCCGTTGATCTTGGCATCAATGTTGAAATCCGACGAGGCGCCGGAGCAGGAGAACCGCCGGTAGGACGGATTTTTTTGATATTTTTGGTCGATGAGCTGCCAGGTCTTTTCCCAGTTGTCGGGATGCTGCTGGTGCCATTGCAGCACGTCGCTGATACATTCGTGATACTGACTGCCGGCGGGGATGCATTGCAGGCCGGCCCGGACGATCTGGATCATGTCGTTTTCAAAAAAGGCCTCGGCGTACATCCCGGCGACGAACTGCCCGCCGTAGAGGCCGTCGCCGTAATTCATCAGGCGGCCGAACGTCTCACCCAGCTCGATGGCCAGGTTCGACATACCGGGGGCGATCAGGCCGGAAAAGTCCGCCTCGATCTGATAGTCGATGTCGTCGGCGTGCTGGTTGAATTGGGGATGGCCGCTGTCCGGCGGCGCGATGCCCCGGCGCAGGTTGTCCCGGCCGGCCTTGTTGGCGTGCCAGAGATTGTAGCCGCTGTTGGCGAAGTCGATGCCCGCCTGCCGCAGCGAGACGTCCAGGCCGTGCATCTCCAGGCTGCGCATGAAGGTCATTTCCACGTAGATGTCGTCCTGCTGGAACTGGTTGATGAGCTGCGGTTTCCAGGGCGGCATCTGGTCGGCGGGGATGATGCTGCCCTGCCACTTGAATTCGGTGGGCCCGCCCCAGCCCACGCCGGCCATCTGGCCGATCCAGCCGGCCTTCATCTTATCGACATACTCGGCAACCGGCAGGCGGCGAAACGAGCTGAGCCGTTCGGATGCCGGCACCGGGCCGGTCAGGCGGCTCGCCAGCAGGTTCAGGAAACCGTCCTTGTCCATCCAGGCGGTCGCCGCCTTCATCTTCTTGGCCGTCGGATCGAGGCGGGTATAGCCCTGGTCGTCCACGCGGAGTCCAAGCGTTTCCATCTGGGCCAGTTCCTGGGTCATGGCCAGATAGACCGCCACCGTGTCGAACAGGGTGCTGCTGCGGCTCTCGAAGTAGTCGACCTTGTTCGCCTGGCTCCAGATACGGTAGTTCTCGATGACGGCGGTGGCCACGGGATCCTTGGAATTACGGACCGCTTGGTATCGTTCGCCGTCGAGATGGACCAGGCCGCAGGTGTCCAGCGGCGTGATCGTGATGTCCCAGGGCGCCGAGAGGACCTGGCGGCAGGCGGCGGCGTCGGCGCGGACGTTGTATTCGGCGGCGATGGTCTTGCTGCCGCCATAGCCCAGGCGGACGCTGCCGTGCATGCCCACGAAGCGGGCCTTGGCGGCGATCCTCGGTTCTCGTTTCAGCGCCTCGGCGATGTTCGGCAGCGGCCCCACGCAGATCAGGGTGATCGGGTCGGGGCTGGTCATGATCGTCTCGATGATGGCCTGGACGCCGTCACGATGGATTTTGCCGGGATAGGTGGCCAGATCGTACGATTTGACCCATTCGGCCTGGGGCCCCTCGCCCTGGGCGTTGACCGACAAGCCAATGCCGACCGGGATGTCGTCGCGGCCGGCGCGTTGGAGGAACTTGCCAAACAGCTTGGCCCGGTACTCGGACTTGCCCTGGTCGCCCACCACGAGCCGCACGTCGAATTCCGGGGATTTCAGCAGGAATCCCAGGGCCCAGGTGTCGTCGATGTCGTCGCCGATGTCGGAATCGTAGATCACGGGGATGGGTTTGCCCCAGGCGCCCTCGGGTGCGGCGACGGCCCCCCAGAAAATCCCGCTCGACAAGAGTACCATCCCCGCCAGCATTGTGTTCCGTGATTGGTTGCGGTTCATGACAGATCCTTTCCTTGACCGTGTTTGTCTGTATTCCTTCTTGTCCACTGGAACAAACTTCCGGCTCCCCTAATCCGTTTTGGCCCCAGGCGCCTGTTTGCTTGAACGCCTTCAGGATTCCCGCAGGATTTTGACCGAACCTCTTTCGCGAAATTCCGTCGGCAGCACGATCCCTTCCGGCGCCTGGCCGTTCGCGGTGTCGATCTGGTTCAAGAGCCGCTGCACGGCGATTTCCCCCATGGCGGCGTACCGTTGGGCAACGCTGGTCAGCGGCGTCGCCAGAAAGGCGAAATAGGGCTGGTCGTCGAAGGAGATGATGGACATGTCCTCCGGGACGCGAAGTCCCTCCTCGGCCAGGGCCTGCAGGCAGCCCAGGGTGATCAGGTTGCCCGCGGCGAAGACGGCGGTCGGCCGCACGGTTCGCTGGAGCAGCAGCTTGGTCTGGATGTAGCCGTTGCGTTCGCCGAAGTGATCGCCTACCAGGCAGGATTCCGCCAGCAGGCCGTGTTCGTCGAGTGCCTTTTGGTAGCCGGCCACGCGGTCCCGGTTCGAGGCGGAATCCGGGATCCCCTGGATGCAGGCGATGCGGCGGTGCCCCTTTTCGATCAGGTACGTCACGGCACTGAACGCGCCGCCGAAATTGTCCGAGGTGACATAGGGCAGTTTCCGGCGGGGGAAGTAGCGGTCCACGACCACCAGCGGCAGGCCCTGGCGGTAGAGCCGTTCCAGGTGCTCGCCTCGGCGGCCCACGGGGCAGATGATGATCCCGTCGACCTTGCGGCCCTGCAACAGGCGCAGGGACTCGAGCTCGATGGCCGTGTTCTCCTCGCTGTCGCAGAGAAGCACGGCATAACCGACCCCGCGGGCCTCGCCTTCCACGTGACGGGCCAGGCCGGCGAAAAAGGGATTGGAGATGTCCGGAATTACCAGCCCCAGGGTGAAGGTCTTGTTGATCCGCAGGCTGCGGGCCAGGTGGTTGGGGGCGTAGTGGTGCTTGTCGGCGACGGCCAGCACCGCCTGCTCGGTCTTTTCGCTGATGCGATACTGTCGGGCCCGGCCGTTCAGGACCCGCGAGACCGTCGTGACCGATACGCCCAGGCGGCTGGCGATGGCTTGCAGTGTCATGGGGATTGGCTCCCGCGAGTTACCCAGGGATTGCGGGGCGATAGATCCACTCTATCGAATGCACAATCGTTTGAGCATTATAATGTCGCCTCCGCCGTTTCCCCAAGCCTTTTCATGCCAAAAAAATGGTTCTTATCGGAAAAAGTTGATGGTATGATTGTGGTAATCAATCATATATGCTCTGTTGGCAGAGGCTTATGTTATTTCAGACACCTGATGTACCCCGGTGGTATTGTTTTCGCCGGATTCGCGGAGCCGTTCCTTACCAACTTTTTCCGAGTTGATCCAAAAAAATGAATGGCCGCCCGATCGATCCGATGGGGCGTTGTCATGTAATTGTTTTTCCGGCAGGACATTACATTCACCGCCCGAGGAGACAGCCGCTCGATCAAACCAGAAATCCGACCGGAAAATCCATGACCGGCCAATGAAATGTTCCAGTCAAATACCGGCAGGGGCCGTTATCCGGATGAACCGATATGAGCGCAGTAATTTGGATGGAGGCGTTAAAACTCGATGCCCCGCCGGGCCTCGATCCCCCGCTGGTAGGGGTGCTTAACCGGCTCCAGGCGGCTGACCAGGTCGGCCGCCCCGATCAGTTCGGCCGGCGCGCCCCGGCCGGTCAGGACCATCTCGACATGGCCGGCCCGCTGCTCGATGAGCTCCTTGACGCTTCGGAAGTCGACCAGTTTTTTGGCCAGGCAGACGACCAGCTCGTCCAGGATCATCAGGTCATAGCTTCCGGCCCGGGCGCGCTCTGCAATCCGGCCGAGTTGCCGGGCGATGGCCGCCCGCATGGCCTCGATCTGCGGTTCATTGCGCCGGTTGTCGCCCAGGTGCCAGGGCTCGTCGAGCTGCTCCCAGGTCAGTCGCTCCGGGAACTGCCCGCCCAGCAGGGCCTCGCCGGTGGGCCGGTGGGGGGGTTTGAGAAACTGGCAGATATAAACCCTGCCGCCCTGGCCCAGCATCCGCCAGGCCAGACCGAGGGCGGCGCTCGTCTTGCCCTTGCCGTCGCCGGTATACACCTGAACCAGCCCCTGTTTCAATATCGCCAAGATCAATTGCCTCCCGAACTGGCCAAGAGATGTTCCTCCCTGTCGACAACAACGCCTCACAGGCGTCGAGCACGCGCGTCACGGCCGGCCGAACCGCGTCACTGTTCGCAGGAGCAGGGCGGCGGGCCGCTGGCGGCCTAGCCCGTTTTGGTCACGCTCGCCTGGGAGCGGGCCAGTTGATCCAGCGCCACCGCGATGATGATGATCGCGCCGATGACGATGAACTGCACGTTGGTGGACACCCCCAGCAGGGTGCAGCCGTTCCGCAGGAAATAGATCAGCAGCGTGCCGATGATGGTCCCGGTGATCGTGCCGCGGCCGCCGGAGAGGCTCGCCCCGCCGATGACCACCGCGGCGATGATGTCCAGCTCCAGCATCTGTCCGGCGGTCGGCTGGGCCGAGATGGTCCGGCTGGTGGCGATCATGGCCGCGATGCCCGTCATCAGGCCGGTCAGGGTGTAGATCCAGATCAGCACCCGATCGACGTTCACGCCGGCGTGGAAGGCGGCCTCCCGATTGGAGCCGACCGCGTAGATGTAGCGGCCGAAACGCGTATAGCGCAGGGCGAAGATCGCGACGGCCACGATCACCACGAAAATGACGATGGAAATGGGAATCCCCGCGACGTCGCCGCTGCCCAGGTAGCGGTAGCTGGGGACGTTGTAGGGCTGGCCGTCGTTCATCACGTAGCAGATGCCCCGGAAGATCCCCATGCTTCCCAGGGTCACGATAAAGGGCGGCAGCTTCAGCTTGGTGATCAGCACGCCGTTGAACAGGCCGCACAGGGTTCCCATCAGCAGGCCCACCAGGGTTCCCAGGGCCATGGCCATCGGCGTCGGTTCCGAGCCGCCCACTTTGATGATGGCGAACGCCCCCAGCATGCCGCAGAGGGCCAGCATCGAGCCCACGGACAGGTCGATGCCCGCCGAGATGATCACCGCGGTCATCCCCACGCCGATGATCCCGTTGACGCTGGCGCGGCGCAGCACGTTGAGGAAGTTTTCCGTATTGAGAAACTTGTCCGGCTCCAGGGCCGATAGGACACAGACGATCAGCGTCAAGGTGGCAAAGGGCAAAAACTGTCGAATCAGCTTGTTCATCTAGTTGGACTCCACGGCGGCCAGATGCATGACTTGTTCCTGGTCGGTGTCCTTGGTGACCAGGTCTCCCACCAGCCGCCCGCGCCGCATCACCAGGATCCGGTCGGTCATGCCCAGCAGCTCCGGCAGCTCCGAGGAGATGAACAGGATCGCCTTGCCCTGCTCGGCCAGTTGGTTGAGCAGGGTATAGACCTCCTTCTTGGCGCCGACGTCGATGCCGCGGGTGGGCTCGTCGAAGATCAGGAATTTCGATTCGGCCAGGACCCAGCGGGCGATCAGGACCTTCTGCTGGTTGCCGCCGGAGAGCGAGTCCACCGGCATCTGCGGTCCGGCCCAGCGCATGGACACCCGCTGGGCGATCTGTTCGACGATGCGGGTTTCCCGGGCCGGCCGGATCCAGTGCTTCATCCCGATCGCCTCCAGGTTCGGCAGGGTGATGTTCCAACTGCACGCCAATCCCAGGCACAACCCGGTGCGCTTGCGGTCCTCGGTCAGATAGGCGATCCTCTCGGCGATGGCCTGGGCGGGCGTCTCGATCCGCAGGGATCGGCCTTCCAAGACCACCGTGCCGGAGGTCTTGGGATCCAGGCCGAACAGGGCCCGGGCCACCTGCGTTCGGCCGGCGCCGACCAGCCCAGCCATCCCCACGATCTCGCCCCGGCGGATCTCGAAGGTGGCCTGGCGCACGCCGTTGTCCGAGGCTAGGTCCCGCACCGAGACCAGCGTCTCGCCCGGCGTCACGTCGCGGGCGGGGAAGAAATCCTTAAGCTGGCGGCCGACCATGTGGTGCACGATCTGCGGGATGTCCAGGCGGGCCATGACGTCGGTGTGCACCAGCTGTCCATCCCGCAGGATGCTGATCTCGTCGGCCAGATCCACGATCTCCTCCAGGCGGTGCGAGATGTAGATGATGGTGATTCCCCGGCGGCGCAGGGCGCGGACCACCTCGAACAGCCGCGTCGCCTCCGATTCGGACAGCGACGAGGTCGGCTCGTCCATGACGATGATCGAGGAATGCCGCATGAGGGCCTTGAGGATCTCGACGATCTGGCAATCCCCGGTGGACAGATCCCCCACGACGGCGTTGGCGTCGATATCGAAATCGTACTGCCGGGCCAGCTCCGCGGTTCGCCGTTCCGCTTGGCGGTGATCCACGGTACACGGCAGTTTTCCCCGCGGTTCCATGCCCAGAAACACGTTGGCCGCCACGGTGAGGTCCTCGGCCAGGTCCAGTTCCTGGTAGATCATGGAGATCCCCGCCGCCAGGGCCTCGGCGGGTCGTTGAAAGGCGCGGACATTGCCCCGGATCTCGATGGCGCCGCCGTCCGGCTGGTGGACGCCGGCCAGGATCTTCATCAGCGTCGACTTGCCGGCGCCGTTTTCGCCCACCAGGGCGTGCACGGTGCCGGTTCGTACCGTCAGGTTCACGTCCAAGAGGGCCTGCACCGGGCCGAACCGCTTGGAGATCCCGGTCATCCGCAGGGCGACGGTTTCACTTGACGCATTGGTAACGGGATCCATGGGACCTAGGTTTCCTGCCGTCCTGTACCGTGTGTGGCACGCGTGTGTTCAGTCCGCCCCCGTCATTTCGGAAAGAGGACCGCCTGGATGTCGGGATCGGACAAATTCTCCCGCGTCACCAGTCGCACCCCCGTGTTGATATATTCCGGAACCGATTGGTTTTCCCGAACGGCCATGACGGTCTTGACGCCCTCGTAGCCCATCCGGAAGGGATTCTGCACCACCAGTCCGGATATATGGCCCTTTTCCAGGCCGTCCTGCAGCACCTCGTTGAAATCGAATCCCACCATCTTCACCTGGCCGGCCAGGCCCTTGTCCTGGAGGACCTTCAGGGCGCCGTGCGAGGTGGTCTCGTTGCAGGCGTACAGGCCGTCGACGTCCGGATTTTTCGTCAGCAGGTCCTCGGTTGCCTGGATGGCGGTGTCCACCGTCTCCATCCCGTATTTCGTATCGACGACGCGGATCTGGGGGAATTCCTTTTCCATCGTCTGGAGGAAGCCGTTCTCCCGCTTCTCGGTGGAGGCCGATCCCTGGGCGTAGCGGATCACGATGACGTCGCCCCGGCCGTCGAGGGTCTCGCCCAGGTGCCGGGCCGCGATCACGCCGCCCTCGTAGTTGTCCGTGGCGACGAAGGAATGCCGCTTGGGGGTCTGAATGTCGGAATCGATGATGATGCAGGGGATCTTCTGGTCGTAGATCCGTTCGACCACGGGGACCAGGGCGTTGTCGTCGTTGGGGGCCAGCACGATGCCGGAGACCTTTTCCATCAGCAGGTCCTCCAGGATCTGGATCTGCCGTTCGCGGTCGCCTTCGTGCTCGGGCGGGCTCCAGACGATCTCGGCGCCGACCTCGCCGGCCGCCTTTTCGGCTCCCTTGCGGATGGACATCCAGAAATTATGGGTGGCCCCCTTGGGGATCACCGCGATGCGGACGGTCTGGCTGTCCGAGCGGCGCCGCAGGCCGATCGCGATGCACAATCCCGCGACGAGCACCAGCACGATGACGATCGCCGTGTGTTTTTTCATTCGGATGATCCCGCTTTCTTTCGGCCCCGGCGCGTGGTCACTTGTATGGATACCGTTGGGCGTCAGCCATTGTAAGGGCAAGGCCCTTCGCGCCCAAGGGCAAAACCTGTTTCCCGCCGCTTACATCTGCGAATCCAGCAACTGCTGAATGTCCGGATTTTGGCGGTTGGCCTGGGTCACGACCGTAACGCCCGTATCCTGGTAGACGGGCACGGATTCCTTTTTCAGGATCTTCAGGATCGTTTTGACGCCGTCGTAGCCCATCCGGTAGGGATTCTGGACGACCAGCGAATCGACGTCGCCGTTCTGCAGGGCGTCGACCAGGATCTCCCCGGCGTCGAAGCCGACGATCTTGATCGCGTCGGCCCGCTCGTGGTTCTTCACCGCCCGCATGGCCCCGATGGTGGTGGTGTCGTTGCAGGCGAAGATGCCGTCGATGTCCGGATGGTTCTGCAGGAGGTCCTCGGTGGCCTGGAGGGATTGCTCGACGGTGGGGGGGTTGGGGTATTTGCTGGCCGCCTCGCAGATCTCCGGGTAGTCTTTGGCGAGGGTGTCGCGAAATCCCTTGACGCGCTTGTCCGTGGAGGCGGAGTTGGGGGTCCACTCGACGATCAGGATCATTCCCTTGCCCTGGAGGATCTCGGCCATGCGCTGGGCCGCCAGGACGCCCCCGTTGTAGTTGTCCGTGGCCAGGAAGGAATTGTATCGTTTCGTCTCGATGCCGGAATCGATGATCACGCAGGGAATGCCCCGATCGGCGATCTTTTCCACGACCGGCACCAGGGCCTTGGCGTCGTTGGGCGCCAGGATGATGCCGGAGGCCTGCTGCACGATGGCGTCCTCTATAATTTGGATTTGCTTTTCCCGGTCGGTCTCGATGTCCGGGCCGATCCATTGGATCTCCACCTTGTTCTCCTCGGCGGCCGCCCGGGCGCCCGAATGGACCGCCTCCCAGAAGACCGAGTTGGTGGCCTTGGGGATGACGGCGATGCGGATCTTGCTGTCGCCCTTGCCCTTGCGCCAGATGCCGACGCCGATGAAAATACCCGCCACCGCGATCAAGACGAGAAGGATCCCTGTCTTTTTCATGATACTCTCCTGCCTGCGAGGACCTCCATCGGGAAGGCCGTCTGCCCTCAAGGGCAATCCCCCATCCGGCGTGTGACCCATAATGGATCGTGCAGCGTTCTAAAGGCTGATACGTCCGGGATATCCATCCGGGTCATCATACTGAATCGCCCGCCGGCTGGCCAGGGCAAACTTCCTGCCCTCCGGGCCGGTGGGATCCGTGTATTGGCTTGGCGGGCGGCGGCGCCAGCAGGCGGCACCGGTAGAAAGTCCTTGTTCGGCGGGGGGCCAACCGCTAGAATGTCGCTTTGTTTGGCGGTGATACGGCAAAGCGGAGTGACTACCATCATCCTTTCGACTCCGGCAGCGGCAGCAGGGAAAACCGGTATGTCACCCGCCGTCCGCAACCTGGTTAACTTGGATTACCGGTAGATAATCAGAGTGGTTTTCTGGGTAGAGATGGCCATAATATCATTTGACACAAATGCTTACATCGCTCACCTCTTGAAGCACCTTGCCGGGGAGTTCTCTCTATGATCGATACCCTACTGGCGGCTCAACTCAAAATCGCAGGCTGGGATCTGGCCATCATCATCTTTTATCTGGTCGGCATCGTGGGCATCGGCTGCTGGGCGGGGATCCGCCAGCGCCGCGGCGCCGTGGGCAGGGATTACTTCCTGGCCGGCGGCACGTTGATGTGGCCGGTGATCGGCCTGGCCCTGTTTTCCACGAACATCTCGACCATTCACCTGGTCAGCCAGGCCGAAGAGGGCTTCAAGAACGGCCTGGCCTACGGCAACTTCGAATGGATGGCCGGCTTCACCCTGATCGCCCTGTCCCTGTTCTTCGCTCCCTTTTACATCCGCTCCAAGGTGGCCACGCTGCCGGATTTCCTGGAGAAGCGCTACAACCGGCACTGCCGCAACTGGCTGGCGTTTCTCTCGATCATTTCCGCGGTGGTGATCCACATCGGGTTTTCCCTCTACACCGGCGCGCTGGTGCTCAATTACCTTTTCGGCATTCGGATCATGGTCAGCATCATCGTCGTGGCGGTGCTGACCGGCTTGTACACCATCGTGGGCGGCCTGCTGGCCGTGGTGCTGACCGAGTCCATCCAGACGATCGTGCTGCTGGCCGGCGCCATTTGCATCACCGTCATCGGCTACGACAAGATCGGCGGCTGGGAGGGGATCAGCTCTTTTGTCGAGCCCCACAAGCTGACCATTCTGAGGCCGGCCAGCGACCCGGCGGATCTGCCCTGGTACTCGGTGTTTTTGGGCTATCCCATCATCGGGCTGTGGTACTGGTGCGCCGATCAGACCATCGTCCAGCGGGTGCTCGGCGCCAAGGACGAGAACCACGCCCGCATCGGCCCGCTGTTCGCCGGGTTCATCAAGATCCTGCCCGTGTTCATTTTCTTCCTGCCCGGCACGATCTGCCTGGCCCTGATCAACAAGGGCCAGATCGCCGCCCTGGCCGAGTCCAAGTACACCTACGCCCACCTGATCAACCAGTTGCTGCCCACGGGCCTGAAGGGAGTGGTGGCCGCCGCCCTGCTGGCCGCCCTGATGGGCACGGTCTCCGGCGCCCTGAACTCGATTGCCACCCTGTTCAGTTACGACATCTACAAGCAGCTGCGCCCCGAGACCTCCGACAAGGCGCTGGTCGTCATCGGCCGGGTGGTAACGTTCGCCGCCATGGTGCTGGCGATCTTGTGGTCGCCCTATATCGACCGCTTCGACAGCATCTACAAGGGCTCGAACACCCTCATCTGCTATATCGCCCCGCCGATCACCGTGGTGTTCCTCTGGGGGGTCTTCTGGCGGCGGGCCTCGTCGGGGGGGGCCCAGGCGACGTTGTACATCGGGTCCCTGCTGGGCTTGGCGGTGTTCCTGCTGGACTGGTACAAGGACAGGACCGGCTGGAACCTGAATTTCATGATGGCGGCGTTTTACCTGTTCCTGATCTGCTCGGCCATCCTGATCGTCGTATCGATATTTAAACCGCACCAACACACCGAGGAAAGCACCAAGCTCGTCTGGAAACATCCGCTGGAACCCCTGCAAAGCAAGGGCTGGAAGGGGATAGGCAACTACAAGTTCCTGGCCGGCCTGCTCTTTGTCGTCATGGTTTCCCTCTATTTCGTCTTCTGCCGGATGCATTATCGCCGTCCGGATCTTCCCCCAGATTTAGCCTCCGGCCTGCACTATGCCTGCTACGAAGGCGACTGGGAAACCCTCCCGCCGCTCGATACCCTCGAGCCGGTCCAAAGCGGCCAGGTCGACACCATCAACTTAGAATCCGCCGCCCGGGATCAAGGCTACCTGATGGTTTACGAGGGCTACCTGGACGTCCCCGCCAAGGGCCGCTACACCTTCCATGTCCGCACCGCGGGGCTCTGCCAAATCCGTGTCGGCCCGGTGAACCTGCCCCTCTACGAGTATCGTGAGGCAGACCAGCCGGCGGCCATCGAGAACGTCATGCAGAAATATACCTTTATCGACCTGGAACCGGGCAAGCATGCCTTCCAGGTGGTCTATCAGCACCGCCGGCTGGATCCCGCCGCGCTGCTGGAGATCCGCTACGAGGGTCCGGGCATTGAGCGGACCCTGATTCCGGCCGGCGCGTGGTATCACCGTCCCGGCGAACCGGCCGCACCGACCGCCCCGGCGGAACCGGC
>JAFGFX010000256.1 GCA_016930855.1 Sedimentisphaerales bacterium
TAGTTCCAGGGAAAATCCAGCGAGAGCGTCCCGCCGGTCCGCAGCGGCAACTGCACGCCGGCATCGATGCTGGCGTACTCCTGCTTGGAGGCGTCCAGCTCCAGGGAGGTGGGGCTGTCCGTCTTGACGAAATCGAACTGGGAGAAGGCCAGGGGCTCGAAGACGGCCTCGGCCGCCGTGACGGCCTGTTCGCTCAGCAGGGGCACAAACAACTGCACCTGCAGGTCCAGGTTGTGTCGCAGGGCCGCGGCGCGGCATTCCTCGATCGTCAGGGTCAACTCCGCCGGGACGTTCGGCTCCGCGCCGGGCGCGTTCGGCTCCTGACCCGCCGGCGACTCGCTGACCGCCTGCCAGTCGAAGGCCTCGATGTGGCGAAACGACTCGGGCGGATGGGCCCGCTCGGCCGGATCGGGCTCGACGATAAACTCCCGGCAACCCGCCAAGGCCATAAGCAGACCGAGCGCCGCCGTCACCACGACGCGGGTCATCCGGTGCAGAAAAATCGGGGGTAAATCATTCATGACGCAACGCCTCAATGGGATCCAGCCGGGCGGCCTTGACCGCCGGGAACATGCCGAAAAACACACCCACCAGCGCGGAGAATCCGAACGCCACGCCGATGGCCCACAGGGGGATATAGGCCTGGTCGAGATTGGCGTTGGGGATGCTGGCGATGGCCTTGGTCAGCAGCTGGCCGGCGCCGACGCCGATCAGGCCGCCGAACAGGCACAGCATCACCGCCTCGACCAGAAACTGGAGCAGGATCGCCGAGGGCCGGGCGCCCACGGCCTTGCGCAGGCCGATCTCGCGGGTCCGCTCCGAGACGGACACCAGCATGATGTTCATGATGCCGACGCCGCCGACCAGCAGGGAGATGCCGACGATGCCGCCGGCGATGGCGGTGACGAACAGGGCCAGCTTCTTGAACTCCTGGATGTACTTCTCGATCACCTCCAGGCGGAAGGTGTCCGGGTCCTCGGGCTTGAGCTTGCGGACCTGCCGCAGGTAGAAGCGCAGCTCCGCCCTCGCCTCGTCGGAGACCTCCGGGGAGCGGCTGGCCGCGATGACGTACATGAACGGCTCGTAGATCTTCCAGGCGGTGTCGAAGGGGATCAGGATCTCGTTCTGGGCCCCGCCGCCGCCGAACATGGCCGACTCGACCATCTCCTCGACCACGCCGACGATGCGGAAGCCGCGCTGGCCGACGAGGATCATCTGGCCGGTGCAGTCGCGATCGAGCTTCAGCTTGTCACGCACCTTGGGGGTGATCAGGCAGACCTGCCAGGTCTGGCTCTCGTCGGCGACGGAAAACGGCCGGCCCAGCACCACGGAGCGGTCCTCGATCCGGTGCCAGTCGGGATTGATCCCGGTGATCCGGACGTCGTCGAGCGACTCGTCGCCGACCTGCACCTTCTGGCCGGAGCGGCAGACCCGGGTGAACCGCTCGATGGAGGGGCAGTGCTCCAGGAGATGATCGAACTGCTCCGGCTGGAAGCGGATAACCCGCCAGGAGGCGTGACGCAGGCGGCCCTCCTCGGGCCAGTCGGGCACGACGTAGATCTTGTTGGTGCCGAAGGTCTCGAACTCCTTGAGGATCTTGGCCTTCAGGCCGGTCAAGGCCGCGATGACGGCGGTGACCGAGGCGATGCCGATGACGATCCCGATGGTGGTCAGCACCGAGCGGGTCTTGTTGGTCCAGATCTGGCCCAGGGCCAGCCGCATGCTTTGCAGCATGACCGCCAGAAAGGCCAGAGGCAGTCCGAGTAGGGTTTTCAATTGCACTCCCCGTGTTCGTTGCGGGTGTCCGAACAGATCATCCCGTCGCGCATGAGGATCACGCGGCGGGCGTGCCGGGCGATGGATTCCTCGTGGGTGACGATCACGATCGTCTGGCCCTCGCCGTGGAGCTTGTCGAACAGGGCCATGATGTCCTCGCTGGTCTTGCTGTCGAGATTGCCCGTCGGCTCGTCGGCCAGCAGGATGCTGGGATTGGCGATCAGGGCCCGGGCGATGGCGACCCGCTGCTTTTCGCCGCCGGAAAGCTGGTTGGGCCGATGCCGGGCGCGGCCGGCCAGGCCGACCCGCTCCAGGACCTTGCGGGCCCGGCGGCGGCGACTGCCCCAGCCGCCGGTGGGGGAATAGATCAGCGGCAGCTCCACGTTCTTCAAGGCGCTGAGGCGCGGCATCAGCTCGAATGACTGAAAGACGAAACCGATCTGCTCGTTGCGGACCCGGGCCAGAGCGGCCCCGCCGCAGCGCGAAACGTTCTTGCCGTTGAGCATGTAGAGGCCCGAGGTGGGCCGGTCCAGGCAGCCCAGCAGATTCATGAGCGTGCTTTTGCCGGAGCCGGAGGGGCCCATGATGGCGATGTATTCGTTCGCGGCCATCTGCAGCGAAACGCCGTCCAGGGCGTGGATCCGCTCGACGCCGACCTTGTAGATCTTATGGATGTCCTTCAGTTCGATCAGCATGGTTCGGTGCCGCCCTGGAAGGCGGTATCCTTCGCTGGCATGCGGCGCCGGCGACATCCGCCGGCGGCGGCGGATCACGGCGTGTTGGGCCCGGCAATCGCCGAGGCGGATTGATCCTTGCCGTCCTGACGCTCGTCCTTGACCTTCTGTTTATGCTTGAGGTTCTCGAGCACCTTGTAGGGCCCGACGATGACCGAATCGTCCGGGGACAATCCCGAAAGAATGATGGTGTGCGTGGTGTCGCCGGCGCCGATCGTGACGGGGGTGACAATGGCCTCGCCATCGCGGAACCGATAGACCACGGTGGCAAAGGCCTTTTTCTTGTCCACCTCCGGGCAGGTATCGCGAATGTCAATGGGCAGCTCGTCGACGGGCCGGCCCAATACCGCCTGGCTGGGGACCTTCAGGACATCGACGTGCTTCTTGATCTCGATATCCACGTCGGCGTTCATGCCGGAGAGGATCTGGCGGCCTTCGTTTTCCAGCAGGATCTCGGTCTCGAAGTAATTGGACGATTCGCGCAGGTCCGTGCTGCGGGTCAGCGCGATGGTCTGGACGGTTCCCTGGAAGACCTTGTCGGGCCAGGCGTGGATGTGGACCTTGGCCTTCTGGCCGGGCCGAACCGCGCCGATGTCCACCTCGTCGACCCGGGCCAGCAGGAGCATCCGCGACAGGTCGGCGACCACCAGGATGACCGTTCCGGGATTGTTCATCGTGCCGGTGATCACCATTTCACCGACCTCGGCGTTGATGCGGGTGATGACCCCGTCGATGGGAGAGGTGATCACGGTGTAGCTGAGCATATCGCGGGCGCGGCTGATCTCGGCGTCGGCGGCCTCGAGATTGTATTGCAGAACCGGCAGTTGCAGCTCGGCGGCCTGCAGGTCATGGACGGAGGATTTGAGCCGGGCGTCCAGATCGTCCACCAGGCTCTGCTGCTGGTCCACGTCCGACTGGGGCACGTCGCGGGACTGGAGCAGGGCGTTTGTACGATCCAGCTCCCGCTGCGCCTGGAGCTGCTGGGCCCGGATGCCCTCGATGCTGGCGCGCTTGGACTCGATCTCCACCTTGGCGACATCGATCTGAGCGGCCTGGGCGGCGCGCCGCGCCTCGGCGCCGCGCAGGGCGGCCTCCAGATCGCTGGCGTCCAGCCGCAGCAGCAGGGAGGCCGGCCGGGGCGGATTGGCGTTCGGATCGCCCTTGGTCACCCGGTCGCCCTCCTCGTACGGCATCTCCACGATCCGGGCGGAGACCTTGGCGCTGATCTCCACCTTGCGTTTCGGCTCGATCTCGCCGGGGGCGTTGATGAATTCAATCAGCTCGCCGCTGAGCGGTTTCTCGATGCGGACAACGGTGGGCTGCTCCTGGGATAGTTTCCCCCTGGCCCGCAGGATATACCATCCGGCGGCGGCCAAGCCCAACGTAACGAGGATCGTGATGAGAATGATCCATACGGTTCGCATGACAAGGACTGCCTTTCCCTGAAATCCGCCGTTAAAGCCCTGCCGCCGTGATAGGGTCCGTTCGCCCGTCTTGATTCTTACCCGTTTTGATGGACGTCGGCGGGCCAAAATCTTTCACCAAAAAATCCCCTTCCGCCAAACCGTTGGCCTAAGCCCCCCTTCCGCGGGCGTCCGGGCAAATCCCCAGCACGGCAATCCCGTCCGTACGCCGCGACCATAGCAGTAGCGATCGGCGTTGTCAACCGGGTAGCGAATCCGGCCGGGATTGGCCCGGTCGCCCCGGCCGATCGGATCGCCGGGGCGAAAGGACGAACTTGCCTGGCGGGGTAAAACCGGGTATCGTGACTGGATCACCGTACGGCGCGGCAAACGCCGCTGATAATCCGCGGGGGCCTTGCGGGGCGACACGGCTGCGAGTTCGAACGATGCGATCTCTGATTATAGAAGACGAGGCCCGGCTGGCCCGGAACATCGCCAAGGTGCTGGCAGAGACCACCTCCTTCGCCGCGGACATCTCCACCGACGGCGAGGACGGCCTGCACATGGCCCTCTCGCAGGCGTATGACCTGATCATTCTGGACCTGATGCTGCCCAAGATCCCCGGCCTGCAGATCCTGCGGACGCTGCGGCAAAAGGGCTGCCGCACGCCGGTGCTGATCCTGACGGCCCGGGACGCCTCGGACGATATTATTGAGGGACTCGATCGGGGCGCGGACGACTACCTGACCAAGCCCTTTGAAATGGGCGAGTTGATCGCCCGCTGCAAGGCCATGGTCCGCCGGGTGTACGACCAGCCGAACCCGGTGATCCGGGTGGGCGACCTGCGGATCGACACCGCCAGCCGGGAGGTGACCGTTCAGGGCCGGCGGGTGATCCTGCCGGCCATGGAATACCGGCTGCTGGAATACCTGGCGATGCGGGAAGGCCAGATCGCCTCCAAGACGGAGATCATCGACCATCTGTACGACTTTCAAAGCGAGAATTTCTCCAACACGGTCGAGGTGTACGTCTCCTGCCTGCGGCGCAAGATCGATCCGGGCCCCCGCCACGAACTGATCCACACGGTCCGGGGCCGGGGATATTATATCGGAGAACGCAAATCGTGAAGCCCCTGCCGCTGAAAGTCCGCCTGTCCCTGCTGGTCAGCCTGATGCTGCTGGGCTGCCTGCTGACGGTATCCATCGTCGCCTACGCCGAGATGGAGGAGTTCCTGCTGCGCAGCATCGATCGGACACTCAAGGCGATGGCGGAAGGGATTTGGGCCGGCCTGGATGATCCGGAGCGCCTCGAGGACCGCCAGGCGGAATTCCGCTCGATCACCGGCAACACGGCCCAAAGACAAACGACGCTCTACCGCGTCTGGCGGGACGACAGCGGGCAGGACCTCTTTACGGGCGATCTGCCCCCGGATGAAAGAAGCGACATCCTCCGCGCCCTGCCCCAGAGGAAGCGGCCCCGCGTCGATGAACACGTCTTCTTCAGCCTGGCGGGCAAAAAATACCCCTATCGCGCCATGTGGGTGCGCCACGACCGCGACGCGGAGGGAGTCAACATCCTGGTGGCCCGGTCGAGCCAGTACGCCTACCACGAACTGGGGGAATTCCTCCAGTTGTTGCTTATTTTGGGGGGCAGCCTGATGCTGGGGGCCCTGCTGCTGATCCCGCTGATCATCACCTGGGGGATGCGCCCCGTCGAGCAGACCGCGGCGCGGCTGCGGTCGATCACCCACAAGACGCTGGGGCGGGAAAGCCTGCACAAGCAGGCGGTACCCAGCGAACTGAAGCCCTTCGTGGAGGCGGTCGGCGACATGCTGAGCCGCCTGGACCGCTCCCTGCAGCAGCAAAAACGGTTCACCACCGACGCCTCCCATGAACTGCGCACCCCGCTGGCACTGATTAAGAGCACCCTCCAGGCCGTCCGCCTGCGGCAGCGGGACACCGGCGAGTACCTCCGGGCGATCGATGAGACCCTCGACGACACCGAGCGGATGGAACGGCTGATCAACCAGTTGCTTTCCCTGGCCCGCCTGGATGAAACCGATCCCTTGGCCGATCCGGGCAGCGTCCCCCTGGCCGAGCTTCTGGCGGAATTGACCGAACGGTTCGACGGCCGGGAACCCGGCAAGGGCCGTCTGGACTGCCGGGTGGACGGCACCGTCCGGGTCCGGGGCAACCCGGCCGAGCTGGGCCAGTTGTTCGGCAACCTCCTGGAAAACGCCCTGCGCTATGGGCCGCCCGACGGGACGGTCCGGATCCTTGCCGACGGGCAATCCGAGGCCGGATACGTAACCGTATCCATTCATGACGAGGGCGGTCAGATTCCGCCGAAGGACCTGCCCCATCTGTTCGAACGGTTTTATCGGACCGACTCGTCCCGCAACCACGCCACCGGCGGGGCCGGGTTGGGGCTAGCCATCGCCCGGGAAATCGCCCACCGTCACGGGGGTACGATCGAGATCAACTCCGAGCCCGCCAGCGGCACGACGGTCCGTGTCCACCTGCCGTTGCTCTAGGACGGCCCAGGACGGCCCAGGATATACCTTTTGGCCACTTCTGGTTTCGAGCGGCCGGCGCGTTCGCCGGCCCGCCAAACCGGCGGAGAATTGCGGGCAAAACATCCCATCCCCCTTTTTAATAGGTTCTTATCGGAAAAAGTTGATGGTAAGATCGTGTCGATAAATCATATGTGCTTTGTTGGCAGAGTTTTATGTTATTTCAGACA
>JAFGFX010000257.1 GCA_016930855.1 Sedimentisphaerales bacterium
CCCGATTCGTTCAGGACCGGCTGGGCCCGCAGATGGAGCGAGCGGCCCTGGGAGTCGTCCAGCTCGATGCGGACCAAAAGGTTGTCCAGGGGCTGATGGCGTTCGTCCAGGGCGCGGACCTGGAACTCCACCGGCTGACGGATCTGGTCCGGCTGGGGCCGCGCCCAAATGGTGAACCGCCCGGGCACATCCGCCACCAGCCAGCGCAGCGTCTGCCGCCAGAAGCGGTTCATCTGCTCGCGCGTCTCGTCGTTTTGCAATCCCCAGCGCCAGATGTCCCCGATGGTCACCGCCGCCGACCGGCCGTTGCCGTAGCGCTGGACGGCCAGGACCGCCAAGTTCTGGGTCGCATCGTTGCCGGTCGTGGCGATCACGCCGGCGCCGGCCTTGACCGATCCGGTGCGGTTGAGCACCCGAAAGGGCGGCATCTCCTCCAATCGCTGCCGCTCCGCCTGCTCGTTCTCGCAGAGCCGCGCCCAGGGCTGGAGCCACCCCTCGCGGGTCAGCTCCCAGCGCAGCGGACCCAGGGAACCGGCCGGAATCGCCCCGGCCAGATACACCGGCAGGACCGGCGCGATGGGCGTGCGGTCGAATTGGCCCTGCCGGAAGGACTCCTTCCCGCCGAGCATCAAGAAGCCCCCGCCCCGCTCGCCGACGAACCGGCGGATCAGGTCCATCTGGTCGTGGGTGAAAAACGCCGCATCGACGTCGTCCAGGATCAGTCCGTGGTAGGCGAACAACTGCTCGGCGGTCCTGGGGAAACCGTCGGCAAGTTCCTTCTCGTCGCGGGTGTTCAAGCGGATCAGCACCGGCTGGTCGAACGGCTCGGTCTGCTCGGCGTCCTGCCGGTCAAAGCCGCGGTAGAGGGGATTGCTGGTCTCGCCCCGCCGGCCGAGCCACTCGTAGCGGGGCTCCCGCCGGGCCACCCGCAGCAGGGCCACCAGATCGATCTGCTCGTCCTCGGCCAGGGCCCGCTGGAGGAACTTGTACTCCCAGTTCGGCCGGCCCGAGACATACAGGATCCGATAGGGCGCGTCCGGACGATTGACCACGACCGTGCGGGCGTTGTTCGCCAGCGTGGCCTCGGCCGAACGGGATTCATCCGGTTGTCCCTTTTGCTCAAAGGCCGCCTGCACGTGGTAAAATGTCGTCCCGCTTTTCTGCGGCCGCAGGCGAAAACGGATGGTGTGCTTCTGTGGATCCCGGTCGACGGTCCGGGACTGCGATTCCAGGAGCGTCGTTTCCTCGTCCCGCAGGTCCAACCGGATGGTTTCGCCCTCACAGCCGGCGGCCGAGACCTCCGCCTGAATGGTGACCGGCGCCGTTTCGAACGCGGTCTGATTCACCGTGACCTGCGTCAGGGCCAGGTCCCTCAGCCCGCCGGCCCGGTCGATCAGGACGGGATAGACCGGCGGCAGCGAATCATCCGGGGCCGCCGACTCCCGGTCGTCGGTGGCATTGCCGTCGCTGAATAGAAGTATGCCCGCCAGTGGACGGTCCCGGAAGCGTCGGGCGATGACCTCCAGACTGTGGTGGAGCAGCGACGAGCGGCCGCGATAATCCAGTCGGGCCAAGTCGTCGGTGCGCTCCAGGCGTTCGTCGAAGAGGTACTGCCGCACCTGAAAATGTTCGTTCAGGCGGTCGAGCCAGCCGTTGTCCGGGCCGGTCAGGGCCGCCTTAACCTGCGCGGCGCGGCCTTGCCGGCCGTCGGCCGGCCGCACGTCCATACTGGCACTGTTGTCGACCAGGACGACAAGGAAATTCTCGCCCGGCACGGCGATCCGGCCCAGCCACAAGGGCTCTACCAGGCAGGCCGCCAGGATCAGGATGGCCAGGATCCTGCATCCCCAGGCGAGCAGATATATCCCGCCTCGCCGGGCCGGCCGTCGATAGCTCCAGGCCGAGACAAGCAATCCCGCCAGAAACAGGCCGCCGGCCAGCAGCGTCCAGTGCGTTGTAGGAATGGTGATCGTCGCCGTCATCATCACGAGTTAATCGCCGCCTCCCGCCAGCCTTTCGTAGTACGACCGGACCAGCTCCGAGTAACGCTGCGGGACCGGGTCGCGATCGATGGGAACGAGCCGGTCGTCGGACTCCAGCAGGGCGAGTTCCTCGCCCAGACGGCGATGCAGATCGACCAGCGGATCGATGATCTGATCCCGCAGCAGGTCCCACTGCGGCTGTTTGCCGTGGCGCTGGAGGTCCGTTCGCACCTGGCGGGCGTTCTGCCGGATGCGGGCCAGCTCGCCTTGCCACTCGGGCCGATCCAGCATCTCTTCGACCTCCCGCAGACGATCCGACCACTGCCGGTAATCATCCCCGATAATCGCCCCGCCGCCGATCCGGTTTGCGGGATCGGCGAGTCGATCAAACGGCCGGTTACCACCCGCCGCCCCAGGGGCCGCCTCGCGAAGCGAGCGCCGTTGGCCGGCCGATTCGCCACCGGCCTGTCCCGGCGACGGCGAATCCTGGGCGGCTGGACTGTCGGTCGCAGGGGTTTCGGCATTCTCCAAAGCCGCCCGACCGTCAGCATCCGGTGGGTTTTGACCATCCCGCGGCGGGCGGTTCGAGGAGTCCGATTCCTGCTGATCCGACGGCGGCGCGGTACGCGGCCGGGATTGACGGTTGCCCGCCGCATCATCGGTCGTCTCCGGCGGTGCGGCGCCGCGTTCCGGCAGATTCTGGGCGATCAGTTGCAGGCGATTGGGATCGTCGCTGCCGGCGGCCGCAGCCGGCGCGCCCGCCTCCTGCGGCCGGGCCTGCCGGATCAGATCCTCCAGTTGCCGGCGGGCCTGCCGCAGGGTCTCGGCCTGCGAGCCTAGCACTCCCTCGGCGGCCTCCTCCACGCCCCGGCGCAGTTGCTCGATCTGGCGGCCGGCATAGGTCTCCATCTCCCCCGCCTCCGGCAGGAAGTTGCGCTTGAGCAGCTCGCCGGTGATCTCCAGCGATCGATCGATGTCGTCGGTTCGATTCTGGCGCAGGCTGTCATACAGCCGGCCGGAAAGCAGCGGCTCGGACTCCTCGGCCTGCTCGCTGACGGTGCGCATCTGGTCGGCGAGATCCTCGAGCAACTGCCGCTGTTGATCGATCCGTTCGGCGAGTCGCTCCTGCGGGGCGGCATCGGACAGGCTCTGGGGCTGGTCCTCGATGGCCTGGCGGATCCGCTCGGCGATCTCCTGTTCCTCGCGGTCGAGCTGCTGGGCCTGCCGGCGCATCTGGCGCATCTGCTCGTCGAACTGATTGGCGGTTTGACCGCGGATCTCGTCGCGGACCTCTTCGAGCTGGCGTCCGGCCCGGCTGGTCGAGCTGACGGCCGAGGAGAGCCTGCCGTCCGCCATCTGCTCGGTCGCCTGCTGCATGTTCCGGCGGGTCTGATCGAGCTGGCGGTCGGCGTCGGCCAGCCTCGGGCGGTTTTCCGGCCGGTCCAGCCGCTCTTGCAGCTCGTCCATGTCGCCGAGCAGTTGCTGCTGCTGCTCGCGGAGCCGCTGGAGCTGGCGGCGGATCTCTTCCTGCTGCGCCGGATCCGCCTGGCGCAATTCCGCCTGCAATTCCTTGAGCTTCTCGCTCACGTCGTTTTGCCGGCGGGCCAGTTCCCGCAGCCGGTTCAGCAGTTGGAGGTTTTCCCGCTGATTCGCCTGGTTTTGGTTCTCCAGGGACGCCCGGCGCTCGGTTTCATAGCGATTCTCCCGTTGCTGCAGTTCCAACTGCTGGAGTTGCTGTTGAGAGCGTTGGCCGGCCGAATCGGCCGATTGTTGGCCTTGCCGGTTCGTCTGGGCGCGGGCGACCTGGAACTCGCGCCCGCGGAGCTTGAGGAATTCCTGGTAGGCGGCCTGCTCGTTCTGGAGCGCCGGTGTCAGCGCCGTAGCATCCGCCGCCGCCTGGGCGGCGGCCAACTGCTCCAGGGCCGATTCGATATGCCGGACGGCCTGGCCGAGTGCCTGGGCGGCATCCGGATCGTCCGCGCGGTCCAGGGCCGCCTGGGCACCATCTCGCACCTCGTCTTGGGATTGACGAATGGTCCCGGCGTCGTCGGCGAAGGATTCGCTCCGGCCGGCCTGGCCGGCCTGCCGCTGGAGGTTCCAGGTGGCGCTGATGATCTCCTTTTGCCGCTGGATAAGCTGCTCGGTATTCCGCTGGCCGGAGGCATTCTCGTCTTGATTCGGCTGCTGATCCCGATTGCGGTCTTGGTCCTGGGGATCCTGGAAGGACTGGGATTCCTGGAACGCCTCCTCGAAGGGCCTGATCTCCACGAAGAACATGTCGCCGGCCGCCCGGCGGGCCGTCTGATCCGGACCGGCGTCCGTGGCCCAGAAGTAATAGGTCAGCAGTTGATCCGGCTGCACGTGGAGCGCCTCCAGGTCCAAAATATAGTTGACGGTATTTTTTTGAGCTCCCGCCTCATCAGCCGGACCCAGCTCGACCGTTTGGCTGTCTTGGCCCGCCACCGTATAGGACAATCCGTACTGGGTCACGGCGTAATCGTCCTGGACCTCGGCCTCCAGGGTCAGTTCTTCCAGCGGCGAGGGCCGCACGTCGCGGCTGGGAAATGTC
Organism: Sedimentisphaerales bacterium; assembly: GCA_016930855.1. Classification (GTDB taxonomy): domain Bacteria; phylum Planctomycetota; class Phycisphaerae; order Sedimentisphaerales; family SM23-30; genus JAFGFX01. The sequence continues at coordinate 4,552 of JAFGFX010000257.1, forward strand.
GTCTTTATCTCCACCGGCTGGTTCGCGTGCACCTGGATGGAAACGTGGGGCGGCAGCTTGTTGCCGCGGCCGTCGGCGTCGACCAGCTTCAGCTCGTACCGCTCGCTTTGGCGGGCCTCGATGCGGACCCGGCCGGTCGTCGGCGCCTCGGGCGCGAAGGCCAGATCCAAAACGGTCCCTTCCCGGCCAAGCAATTGCGCCGTCGCCGTGGGCTTGTTCAGATGGAAATCCAGACTGACCAGCGAGCCTTCCGGAACGCTGACCCGGCGGGTGTCCTTGATGGTCTTATCCGGCAGGTGCGTGTAGGCCGGATAGCTGACCGTCGCATCGACGCTGAGCAGCTCGGGATTCTCGAATACGCTCAGGCGATACATATCCGACCGCCGGCCGTCGTACTCGATCGCATAGACCGTATCCTGGCTTATCGACGGGACCATGGTGCCAAAGACCGGATCGTCCAGGTTCTTCGCCAGGCAAGTAGCGTCCAGTTCGTCCGGGGACGGCCCCATCCAAAGGGTCACCTCCGCCGGGACCTTCCCGGCAAAGCGGGCGAGGATCACCACGGGCGAGCCCGCCTCCACCTGGGCGTTTCCGGGACTGACCTGGAGGCCGTACGCCGCCTGGCGATCCAACCAGCCCTGCGGCGAGAGGACCACCGAGGTGGGCCGAAGCAACTGGCTGAAGACGACCAGCAGCAGAACCGCGGCGGCGAACCGGCCGTAGTTCGCCCGGGCGAGTCTGCCGGGCGGGACGGTCTGGACCCAGCGGTGTTGCCAGCCGTGCTGGACGGCCTGGTGTATTAATCGCTCCTGCAGATAATTGTATTGGCCTTGCGGCGTTTCCGGACGCTGCTCCACGGCGGTCAGCAGCAGCGCCTTGAGATCGGGATGGTGCCGTTCGATGTAACGGGCGATCGCCGCGTAATCGGGGCCCTGCCAGCGGATTCTCCGATGGATGGCAATGCTGACGATCAGCGTCGCCCCGGCCAGCGCGACGGCGGCCGCGAGGGGATCCCAGCCCCACAGACGGTTGATTAGCAGCAGCACCGCCGCCAGCACCGCCGCCGCCAGCCAGATGATTGCCAGCGTGTACCTCAGGGCAAGCTGCCGGCGGCGCTGGGCCACCGGCGCCAGTTGTTCCTGCAACAGCGTCTCGATCATGACGTAACTCCCTGCGTTTCGGTTGACCGCCCGGCCAACCTGCCTGCCAGGACCATCTCCGCCAGCAGCACAATCAGCGCCGCCAGCAGAATCCAGCGCCAGATTTTTTGCTGCGCCTCCAGGGTCGCCCAATCGGCCCGCTGCCGGCGGGCCTGGAGGACCTCGGCCGGTAATGTTGCCCGCTGTGGCTTGAGGGGGATCCCCAGCGATTCGAGTGTCTCGGCCGACTGGGGCGCGGTTTGGCTCTCCCGGGCCGCCAGATTTACGGCGTAGATCCGCTTTTGGCCGTTTGCCTCCAGGGTATACATCCCGGGTTCATCCGGCTGAAAATACGCCTGCCGGTCCCGGTCGAGTCCGACGCGGCTGCCGTCCGGCCGGTGCAACAACCATTCCGATCCGGCCTCGGCCACGTCTCCCGCCAGGGCAATCCGCTCGCCGACGGTATGGGCCGCCGAACGATTCCGGATCGCGCCGCCGAACTCCAGGAACGAGTAGAGCAGCGGGACGAATTTCGTGGACCGGGCCAGCTGGCTGTCGGCCGGATGCCAGCCGGAGGTCATGACCGCCAACTGGCCCGCGCCAACCGGCAGGGTCAGCCAGGCCGCCGCGCCGCTGTCGAAACGGGCCAGCACCCGCGCCGCCGGCAGGTCCTCGCTACGCAGCCGGCGGTACTTCCAGAAATGGATCGGCGTGAAGTCGCCGAACCGCGGATCGTCGAACGGCCGCAAGACCGGATGAGTAAAATCCAGTTCGCTGAGCATGGCGTACCCGTCGACGTCCGCCTCGCGCCCCTCCGGCGGATCGCCCGGATCGCCGCCGGCCAGGGCAAAAACGCAACCGGTCATTTGGGCGGTCCGCATGACGACCAGAACGCCCTTGCCCAACTGGAGCTGATTCTTCAGGACGCCGACATTCTCCGGCGAGGGCTCTCCGGCCACGATGACAAAGCCGACGCGGCCCCACTCGAGATCGGCCAGGGACGTCCCCGGCGAATGCATTTGCAGCCGCAGGTCCCACCGCCGGCCGGACGCCAGCGCCTCCTTCAGATAGAAGCCCATACCGCCGGCATCCTGGAGGTCCTCGTCGGCCAGGTAGAGTATATCCACCCGCCGGCGGGGATTCGCCCGCACAAAACAGCGGTTGTCAAACGGATGATCGTCGCCGGCCAGGGTGATCCGATCGAGTTGCCCGGCGGCCGCGGGCAATTCGAACACCGTACTAGTCCCCGGCGCGACATAGACCTCCAGCGAGCCGTCGGGGTTTTCAGACGGTTCCTGTCGCCACCGGAGAACAAACTGGGCCCGCTCGGCATCGGCGGAATTCTGGACGCGGACCCGCGCGGGTGCATCGTAGTCGGGTCCGGCGTCGAATTCCTGTCCGGCCAGCAGGGTTAGCCCCGCGTTGGTGGTCCGAGGGCTGCTGACCGGCTCGACCGTGACGAACAGGTTCTGGGGCCAGGCAAACGCCCCCAGCCGATCCAGGCGGGCCCCCTGCTGCATGTCGCTGATCAGGATGATCTCCTGGGTCCCGGCCGCCAAGACGGGATCGCGCAATTGATCCTCCTCCAGCGCCCGGGCCGCCGCGACCAGGGCCTCATCCAGGTTGGTGGGATACCAGGTCGGGGTGATTTCCGAAAACCGCTGCCTGGCCACGACGGATCGCCGATCCGGCGCCAGCGACTGTGACTGCTCGAACCCGATCACGGTGCGGGCCTCCTGATCGAAGGCCATAATACAGAGACGTTCCTCACCTGGCAGGTCCTTTAGGACCGATTCGGCCCGCGCTATTGCCTGGGGCCAGAGGCCCTCCCGCCGCATCGAGGCGCTGGTATCGAGCAGTATCACCCTGCGGTGGATGCCCGCCGGCGGCGCCGACGGCTCGGTGCGCCCGAAGAACGGCCGGGCAAATCCCCACGCCACCAGGGCCAGGATCAGGCAGCGCAGGATCAGCAGCAGCAGGTGCTCGATCTTCCGGCGGCTCTGCAGGCGCGGCCGCGAGGGGCGCAGGAACATCAGGGAGCCAAACCACTGCTCCTTGCGGGTATGCCGGCGGATCATGTGCAGCACGATCGGCACGCCCGCGGCGGCCAGGCCCGTCAAAAACAAGGGGTACAAAAGGCTCACGTCTTACTCCGGAGATTCGGGCGGCGGTTGGGGCTCATCTGCTTGCTGTGGCGGATGCGGCACATCAGGAAATCCAGCAGTGCCAATTCCAGCGGCTCATCGGTCTTTATGACCCGATAGTCGATGCCCAGCCTCTGGCAGGTGGACTGGATGGCCCGCTGGTGGACGTCCAGCCGCGCCAGGTATTCGCGTCTGGCCTGTTCGGGATCGATGTAGATGTCCCGATCGCTCTCCAGGTCCCGCAGGCGCAGGGGCGCGGCAAAGGAAAATTGCATCTCCGCCGGATCCAGAACCTGGAACACGATGATGTCGTGCCCGCAGGCCCGCAGATACCCCAAATGGGTTTCCAATGGCTCGATCGGCGCCAGCAGATCCGAGATCAACACCAGCAACCCGCGCTTGCGGATGATGTCCGTCAACTGCTGGAGGGGGCCGGCCAGGCGGGTGGTCGTCCCCTGCGGCTCTTGGTCCAGCCCCAGCAGCAGCCGGTGCAGGTAGCCGCTGCGGTTGCGCGGCGGGAGGTACTGATGGATCTCGCCGGCGAAGGTCGCCAGGCCCACGGCGTCGCCCTGCCGGAACAGCAGATGCGCCAGGGCGGCCGCCAGCGTGGCGGCGTACTGCGCCTTGCTGTAGCCGCCGGAGCCGTAGGCCATCGAACGGCTCTGATCGACGAGCAGATGGCAGCGCAGGTTGGTTTCCTCCTCGAACTTCTTGATAAACAGCCGGTCGCTGCGGGCGTACAGCCGCCAGTCGATGCTGCGGGAATCGTCGCCGCGGATATAGGGCCGATACTCGGAGAATTCCACCGAGAAGCCGTGGTAGGGACTGCGATGGATCCCCCGCAGGAATCCCTCGACCACCACCCGGGCCCGCAGCTCCAGCGACCGGATGCCCATCAGCCAGACCGGCGCGATCCTGCCGGCCGCCGGCCGGCCATTCCGCGGGCGCATGCTCAATGACGCCTTGGGATTCATAATCCGCTTTCCACGGTCTCCAACAGCCGTTCGATCAGCTCGCCGACGCGGATGCCCTCCGCCTCGGCGCGATAGTTCACCAGGATGCGATGGCGCAGCACCGGTCCGGCCAGCGCCCGGATATCCTCGGGGGCCACGTGACTCTTGCCGTAGAGCAGCGCCCGGGCCTTGGCGGCCAGGACCAGGTACTGCGAGGCCCGCAGGCCGGCCCCCCAATTGACCCACTCGTTGACGAAATCGACGGCCTGGTCCGTGCCCGGCCGGGAGGCCGCCGCCAGCCGCACGGCGTAGCGGATGACCCCCTCGGCGATGGGCACCTTGCGGATGACGTGCTGAAACCGCAGTACGTCCTCGCCGGAGAAGATCTGCTCGATGGGCTCCGGATCGCCGGCCGTCGTCCGCCGCACGACGGCCACCTCGTCGTCCTCGCCCAGGTAATCGATCAGCACGTTGAACATGAACCGGTCCAACTGGGCCTCGGGCAGCGGATAGGTCCCCTCCATCTCGATCGGGTTCTGGGTGGCCAGCACGAAAAACGGTTCCCGCAGCGTATGGCAGACGCCCACGGCGGTGACGTGATGCTCCTGCATCGCCTCCAGCAGGGCCGCCTGCGTCTTGGGCGGGGTGCGGTTGATTTCGTCGGCCAGGATCACGTTGGCGAAGATCGGGCCCTTGACGAACACCATGCTGCGCCCGCGGTCGGTCTCCTCGAGGATCTCGGTGCCCACGATGTCGGACGGCATCAGGTCGGGGGTGAACTGGATCCGCCGGAAGGTCAGGTTGAACAATTGGGCGATGGACTTGACGAGAAGGGTCTTGGCCAGGCCGGGCGCCCCGGTGATCAGGCAGTGGCCGCCGGCCAGCAGGGCGATCAGAAGCTGCTCGATCACCTCTTCCTGGCCCACGATCACCTTGGCCAGTTCGGCCCGGACCCGGTCGCGGGCCTGCTGGATCTGTTCGACGGCCTGTCGTTCGATTTGGTAGGTTGCGGTTTCCGGATTCAAGATGACTTCCTTTCCAGCCGAGGTCCCGGCGGCCGCCCGGCGGCGCCGCCGTCAATGGGTCATGGCGTAAAACACGATATTGATGCCCAGCGGGTAGGCCTTCTTCTCGGAAAACTCGTGGAAGTACCATTCGTTTTCACCCTCCCGCTCCCAGCCGTCGCCCAGGTCGGTGTTGTGGCAGATGATCGCCATCATGCGTCCCCGGTCGTCGTACAGCGCCTTGTAATGGGGCGTCTGGGCATCGGGCCGCTCCCAGGTCCGGCCTTCGTAGCGGCCGTTCAGGGCGTGATCGATACTGGGGATCTGGGGTTTTTCCTTCAGGTCGAACACCGCGTGAAAGATGGGGTGGTCCAGGGGCAGCTCGACCGGCTCGCGGTCGGGAAACACCCGCTTGATCTGGTTGTAGAAATTCCACCATTCCTGTTCGCCCCAGAAATCGTCAACCATCAGAAAGCCGCCGTTGAGCAGGTAGCGCCGCAGGGCCTGGACCTCTGGCCCGCTGAACCGCAGGCCGCCCGGCTCGACGATATAGATGAACGGATAATCGAACAGCCTCGGATCGGTCAGTTCCAGCACCCGGCCCTGCGGGTCCACCTCCATCGAGGTCAACTGCTGCAGGCGGAAGGAGAGGTTCAGATCGCTGTCCGGATAATCCGTCGCCCAGCGCCCGGAGCCGAAGCCGCCCCGGCGGCCGCGCCGGGGGCGGTCGAAATCGTAACCGCCCTGGCCGTACTCGTCGTAGCCGCTGTTGTAGCGGATCCGGACGAAGGTGAAGACGTCCTCGGCAAACTCCTGATCCTGCTGCCACTGCGGCGCGCCGCCGCGGTCGCCGCGGCCGCCGCCGTCGTAGCGCTGGGCCAGGACCCAGCCGACGGTTCCCGCGACGCCCAGGATCAGGGTGATTGCGAGTAATGTTTTTTTCATGGGATTTCCCTTGCCGGCGGCGCCGGCGATTTGGAGGCAGCGGCATCCGGGCCGGTTTCGTTTTGGCCCCGGTTGACCAGTTCCAGCAGCAGTCGCTGGGCCGCTCGATAGCGCGGGGCGTCGGCCAGGGCCAGCAGGACATGGGTCTTGGCCGCCGCCGGTTCGCTCTCCCGCAACAGGCGGGCCAGCCGGTAATGGATCTCCACCGGATCGACCGGGTCCAGCACCAGAGAGCGCTGATAGGATCGAACCGCCTCCCGGCGTTCGCCCTGAAGTTCCAAGGCCCGCCCCAGAAGGGTATGAACCTTGGCCAGCAGGGGATTGACCGCCCGGTAGCGCCGGGCGTTTTGGATCAGTGTCTGCCAGTCCTGCCGCTTCTCGGCCAGCGCTACCAGCCGCTCGTAGGCGGCCAGGGCGTCGGCCGACCGGCCGGCGAGCACCTCAAGAATAGCATATTCTTGATCGGTTTCTCCCAGTTCCCGATGCGCCGCCGCCAGCAACTCATAGGGATTGTCCTGGCCGACGTGATCCGGGTACAGCTCAATCAGCCGGCCGAGCGGTTCCTTGGCCTTCTGGAACTCGCCCTGCCGCATCAGCTCCCGGGCAAAGGCACTCAAGGCCCAGAAGCTGTCCGGATGTCCCTCAAGCCACTCGACCGGTGAGGGACCCGCCATCTCAACGGCCCCCGGATCGGCGGCGGCCCCGGCGATATCATCCGGCAACTGCCAATCCATCTTGGGCGCCAGCTCCTCGGCCCGCCGGCGGGCAAAGCCGGCGAACCCCTCCTCGAGCCTCTCGAGCCGGTCCGTGTGCCTGGCCAGTACGGCGTTGACCGGTTCGCCCTCGGCCAGATCCGCCAGGACGGCCCGCAGGGCCTCCAGGCCGTATTCGCCGACGAGGTACTCCACCACCAGCGAGGATTCATAGTAGGCGAACTGCAGGTGCAGGGGCGTGGGCGGATTGAGAAATGCGCCGCTCAGTTCGCCGATGGGCGTCAACTGCCCGGCCAGGATCATCCGGCGGTATTCGGGGATCATCCGCTGGCCCCAGGTCGGATTTCTTTGAGATTCCTCATAAACCGAGATCCCCTCGCTCAGCCAGCGGGGCATCCGGTTCTGGGTCAGGTGCAGGCTGACCACGTGACCGAATTCATGCCACAAGACCGCCTGCCAGTTGGCCGGCCGTTCGGGCCGGGGGCTGTTCATGGTGATCACCGAACCGAAGCAGACGCCCAGGAATCCGTCCCCGCCGGGCAGGCCGAACGTCCGGACGGCGAAATCCTGCTGCTGCGGGAACAGCTCGACCATAACCGGCCGGTCCAGGCTCAGATGGTACTTCTCGCAGAGGACCGTCTTGGCCTCCGCCAGCAGTTCCAGGACCATGTCCCCGTACACCTCGGCCTCGGTCGGGTCCATGCGAACGACGAAGGCGTCGTTTTGCCGGGTGTGGAACTTGGCCATCGCATCGGCCAGGGTGACCAGATTGTAGGCTTCAACGTTGTAGCCGTCTTTCTGGTGCACCTGGCGGGCGAGCTGCCAGCCGGCCTGTTCGTCACCCAGGCGCAGGAGGTCCTGGGCCAACTGGATCTGGGCGGGGACATACCCCGGATCCATTTGCAGGGCCTGCCTCTGATACCGGGCCCCTTCGGCAAAGCGGTATTTCTGGGATAGTTTCTGTCCGATAAGGTAATCCACCTGGGGATTGGCCGGCCAGGATTTAAACGCCCGGCCGCGATAATCCTCGGCGGCGTTCGGATCGTTGTCCAGATGCGCCAGCAGCGCGCGAAAGGCCCAGGCCTCCGGCCGGGCGGGATTGACCGCCAGAATCCGATCGAGCATCTTGCCGGCCGCGGGCAGATCCTCCGCGTCGATGAGGTGCTCGGTCCGCAGCAGCAGGCTCGGGACATGGTTGGCATTGAGCGTCAGGGCCGCGTCGAGGGACTTGATCATCACGCCGCGATCGCTGTGGTAAAAGGCCCGGGCCAGACCGTAGTGCATGTCGGGATCGTCGGCGAAACGCTTGAGCGCCTCCTGGAACGTCTCGCCGGCCAGTTCATAGTCGTATTTTTCCAGGGCCAGGTTCCCGGCGGCCAGATACCCCGGGCGGCAATCCGGATCGCTGCGGAGGATCTCCTGGAAGAATCCCTCCAGGACCGCCCGGGGGTCCGCTCCCAGCCGCAGCAGGGCCTCGCCCAGGGCCACGATATCGGCCGAGTCCCAGTAGCTGACATTGGCCATCCGCCCGTAGCGCCGCATCCGCTCCAGGATCTGGCCGGCCTTCTCGGCCTGGCCGTTTTGGCGATAGATCGTCTCACCCAACCGCAACAACTGCATGCTCGTCGGGAAGCGCAGGATGATCTCGTCGAAGGCCTCCTGTGCCTGGTCGTACCGGCCCACCGCCAGCAGGGACTCCAGAAGCAGGATCCGCCAATCCCGGCTGTAGCGAAATTGCTCCACCGCCCGGCGGGCCTGGTCCAGGGACTCTTCATAGCGGCCGGTCCGATAGAGGTCCCGGGCCTGGGGGTACTCAAGCGTCTCGGCCGCGCGGATACCGCCCGCCGCCAGCAGTCCGGCGAATCCGGCCGCAAGCAGAATCCACCGGAATCCCTTTGCGGGTCTGGATTTATACACGATACCCTCCAGCAAAACTCTCTGTCCCCGTGAATCACGCCCCGGTTCGGCCGGTGGCAAACGTCCTGGCTCGGCCTGCTGGTTTGTATGTTTAGACACGTACGTATACAATTAAACGCCACGTTGGATTATAGATTGCATATAAATTTGTGCCTTATTTATTTTCGCCACGGGTCGTTGGAGGTCTCGGAGGCGAACGACGGGAAGATTTTTGCAATTCCATTAAAAGCAATGACTTAGAGAAGGCGCCTTTCAGTCGGCCGTTTCTGGCACCCGCCGTAGCGGCCCGGACGGCAATTTTTTATTCGCCCGCCGGGCACTGCCTGAATATCATGGCCCTCCTTATGGAATCGCAGCGCCCTTGACGGCACATGCCTGACAGGATAAGCGAGTTGCATCGCCCTGCGGGGACTGCCGGGCAGGGTCGAGAAATGCACCCTACGATTGGACGCGCAACGTGTTCTGGATCAATCAGGCGTTGGAAGTTGCCGCACTTTCAAGATGATTGAATGTTGGGCCGGAAGCCCCATCCGGCAGCGATCATCCTTCTTTTAACGTGCCAAGGATGGAAGTATTCTGTATAACGGCCGGTTTCATGGTACCGTACAACTGCAACATCCGATACGATCCGTCGGGTAGGCCGCTGGGCCGGCCGCCGGCCCTATTGCTGTTCGCGCTGCTGGTTCTGCCGCTGGGTCAGGCCGGCTGTCTGGCCCCGGGCGATTACCGCCGGCAGGCCGACCAGGCATCCGAACGCATCATCGCCGAAAAGCAGCTCGAGGCCCTGGGCCGCCACGAGCCCTTCGCTGTCGAACGGCCCAGCGACATCCTGCGGCGGCGGCTGCTCGTCGAGCAGAAGCTGCCCTACGCCGGCGAGGCCTCGCTGGGCACCGACCGTCTCCGGCCGGTCGCGCACTGGCCGGAAAAGGATTACCCCCGGCCCCTTCCATCCGGGCAGGATCAGCGATCCATCGACCCGAACGGGCCCGTTCGGCTGGGCCTGCTCGACGTGCTCCAGATCGGGGCACGGAATAGCTTTACCTACCAATCCCGCAAGGAAGAGGTGTTTCGGACCGCCCTGCAGCTCGATCTGGAGCGGGACGCCTTTCGCAACACCTTCGCCGGGCAGGTCGAAAACCTGCTCAGTACGGACAGTTCCCAGGATCGAACGACCAGCGGCATGGTGCAAAGCGCCGCCGCCGGTGCGACCCGGAGATGGCACAGCGGAGCGCAATTCAGCTCCGCCCTGGCGGTGGACCTGGCCAACCTGCTGACCCTGGGCGGGGCCAGCTCGCTGGGCCTGGCGGCCGACGCCTCAATCGCCGTGCCCCTGCTGCGCGGGGCGGGCGAACACATCGCGGCCGAACCGCTCACCCAGGCCGAGCGCGACATGGTCTACGCCCTCTACGAGTTCGAGCGATTTAAGAGGACCTTCGCCGTCGATGTCGCCCGGGAATATCTCTCGGTCCTCCGCCAGATGGACGAGGTGAAAAACGCCGAAGAGAACTACCGCAGCCTGATCGCCTCGTCCCGCCGCTCCCGCCGCCTGGCCAACGCCGGCCGGCTGCCCGAGATCCAGGTGGATCAGGCCGTCCAGAACGAGCTGCGGGCCCGAAACCGCTGGATTTCCGCCCAGGAACAATTTGAGAATAGACTGGACGAATTTAAGACCACCCTCGGCTTGCCCCCGGATTCCCGCATCGAACTGGACCGCCAGGACCTCGAGCAGCTGCGGCTCTCGGCCGGGCAGCTGGCCGCCGGCGTCCGGGAGGGTATGGACGCCCAGACGCAGGAACCGGCGCCCCCGGCGGACGCCCCGATCATCCTGAATCCGCCGAGTAGCGAGGACGCCGGCCCGCTGGAGCTGGCCGAACCGGTCGCCGTGCGGCTGGCCCTGGCCAACCGGCTGGACCTGCGGGTGGCGATCGAATCGGTCATCGACGCCCAACGGCAGGCGGTGGTCGCCGCCGACGCCCTGGGGGCGGAACTGACCTTTCTGGGCGCGGCCGGCTACGGCGAACGGCGTGACATCGGCTCGGCGGGTTCCCGCGACGCCCGGCTGCGCTACGACCGGGGCCGCTACGATGCGCTGATTACCCTGGATCTGCCGCTGGAGAGAACCGCCGAGCGGAACGCCTATCGGGACAGCCTGCTGAACCTGGACGGCGCCGTCCGGGAGGTCCAGATCCTGGAAGACGCGATCAAGCTGGCCATCCGGGATGAGCTTCGGATCCTGCTGGAGTCCCGCGAAAGCCTCAAGATTCAAACCCAATCCGTGCTGGTCGCCCAGAAGCGGGTTCGCAGCAGCAATCTTTTCCTGGAGGCGGGCCGGGCCCAGATCCGCGACCTGCTGGAGGCCCAGGAGGCCCTGCTCTCGGCCCAGAACGCCCTGACCTCCGCGGTCATCAATTACCGAATCGCCCAGCTGGAACTGCAGCGCGACATGGGCCTGCTGACCGTCGAAGAACGGGGATTGTGGCAGGAATTTACCCCGGAGAGACTCGATGACGACCCCAACCAATCCTAAGGCAAGTGCGGAACCCCGCAAAGGCAAACCCTGGCGCCTGATCGCCGCGGCGGCGGCGGTCGTATTGATCGCCGGCTTGGTGTTCTGGATCCTGTACGTCCGCGCCGCCGAGGATTCGACCGCCCAGCGGGCCACCTTCGTCGTCCAGCGCGGGCCCCTGACCATCAGCGTGCCGGAATCGGGCACGATCAAGGCCCGGGAACAGATCATCATCAAGAACGAGGTGGAGGGCCGAACCTCCATAATCAGACTGATTCCCGAAGGCACCCGGGTCAAGACCGGCGACCTGCTGGTGGAACTGGACGCCAGCGAACTGGTGGACGCCAAGATCGACCAGGACATCCTGGTGCAGAACACCGAGGCCGCCTATATCAACGCCCGGGAGAATCTCGCCGTGGTGGCCAACCAGGCGGAAAGCGATATCGACAAGGCCCAACTCATCCTGGAGTTCGCCGAACAGGATGTCCAGCAATACAAGGACGGCATTTATCCCAACGAACTGGCGGCCGCCCAGAACAAGATCACCCTGGCCCAGGAGGAGTTGACCCGCGCCCAGGAGACCTCGAAGTGGTCCGAGACGCTGTACCAGGAAAAATACATCTCCCAAACGGAATTTCTCGCCGATCAACTGGCCGAAAAACGCAAATCGCTCGACCTGGAACTGGCCAAAAACGACCTGAGCCTCCTGCAGGATTTCACCTTTCACCGCAATATCGCCCAGCTGGAAAGCGACCTGCGACAGGCCACGATGGCCCTGGAGCGAACCCGGCGTAAGGCCACGGCGGACGTCGTACAGGCCAAGGCGGAACTGACCGCCCGGCTGGCGGAATTCAACCGCCAAAAGGACAAGCTGGAAAAAATCGAGACCCAGATCGCCAAAACCAAGATCCTCGCCCCGGCGGACGGCCTGGTGATCTACGCCACCAGCGCCCGGGCCCGCGGCTGGCGGGACAGCCGGGAACCCCTGGACGAGGGCCAGGAGGTCTACGAGAGGCAGGAGCTGATCTACCTGCCCTTCGCCTCCTCGTCGATAGCCCAGGTCCAGGTGCATGAATCCAGCCTGGAAAAGGTCCGGCTGGGACTGCCGACGATCGTGACCGTGGACGCCCTGCCGGGCAGAACCTTTTTGGGATCCATCCACCAGATCGCCCCCCTGCCCGACGCCCAGAGCATGTGGATGAATCCGGACCTGAAGGTGTACCTCACGGAAATCTACCTGGAAGGCAACGACCCCGCCCTGCGCACGGGCATGAGCTGCAAGGCGGAAATCATCGTAGAGCAATATCCGGATGCGGTATATATCCCCCTCCAGGCGGTCCTGCGGGTCAAGGGAGAACCGACGGTCTTCGTGGTAAACGGCGACTCGATCGAGCCGCGTACCGTGGAGCTGGGCCTGGACAACAACCGCATGATCCGGATCGTCAGCGGCTTGGAGCAGGGCCAGATAGTCCTGCTGACGCCGCCGCTGGAACTGGCCGGCATCGACCCGCGCGACAAGGCGTATCACGCCTCGGAACCGTCGGACCAGGAAAACGGCACCATGCAGGAGCAGATCCGCAGCCGCCTCGATCAGGTCAACGACCGGCAGGACGTCCCGCCCGACCGGCCCGCGGACGAGTTTCCCTTTGGCCCCGCCGGTCGGGGCCAAAGGCCCGGGGAGTGATCCATGCC
>JAFGFX010000258.1 GCA_016930855.1 Sedimentisphaerales bacterium
CCCGGGGGGCCAGATCACTCAGAGGCAGGGTCAGCCAGGTGTAGCCGTCGAGTGGTTCGGCGTGGGCCAGGGTAAGGGATTTGTCGTGGTGCAGGATGTGGAGGGTGCGTTCGGGGCGGCCCTTGGTGCCGAAGAGGACTTCGAGGCGATCATTCGGTCCCACGTCGGGGCCGAGGAGGATTTCGAGCTTCCATTCCGCCAGCCAGTAGTAGCGCCTACCCAGGAATTCCTCCAGGCCGTCGGTAAAGAGCACCTCGGCGGCCCCGGCGGCCCCGACCAGGGCGAGTATGCAGATGAGTGCGAAAACGCTTTTCATGTTCAGGCTTTTTAAAAGGCCCTGCGGGATGTCCGGCGCGCCCTTCCCGAAAAGCGACACGGAACACCATATATGCTATGGGCAGGCGACCTTACACGGATTCGGGAATGACAAAGGGCCGGCGGTACTGCCGCTTGATCAATTGATTGGCCGCTTCGGAGTTCTCTCCAACGAACTGCTCCTTCTGTGTATCCAGCGTCAGCCACGGCCCCAGGACCGGGGGGGTCTTTTCTAGATCCACGCCGTTGACCGCCAGGTGCTCCCGGAACCGTTCGAAGGAATCCGCCAGGTCCTTCTGGCCGCGGATCTGCTCGGCAATTTGCCCGGTGGGGGTTTCCTGACCGAGCCGATAGGATATGTTGCCCATGTGGCACAGGGAACTGGAGACGTGTCCCTTTTCGATATCGGCGTTGAGGTCGCCGACCTTGCGGCTGCGGACCGCCTTGATGAAGTTGGCATGATGGCCGCCGCCGCCGTCGCCCCGGAACCGCTTGATGCGTTTGCCGTCGTTATCGTAGGTCCAGCCGCCGCCCTCGCCGCCGCAGAAGTAACCGCCCTCGCACTGGACCGCGATGCCGATCTGGGTCTGGCGATAGTAATCCATGGCGGAGTCGCCGCTCTTGCGCGGCAGGCCGCGGACCTCGAAGATCAGCGGCGCCGGCTGGTAATCGAGAAAGACGATCTGGGTATTGGCGGTGGTGCCGTCATCGTCATATCCGAAGCGGCCGCCGATGCTCATCACCCGCGGCGCCAGGGCCTCCTGGCCCAGGGCCCAGCGGGCCAGGTCCATTTCGTGAATCCCCTGGTTGCCGAGATCGCCGTTGCCGGTGGGCCAGACCCAGTGCCAGTCGTAATGCAGGTTCTTCCGCATGAGCGGTTCCTTCGGCGCCGGGCCGCACCAGAGATCGTAATCGACGGTCGCGGGAACCGGCTGGGGGCCGTCCACCTTGCCGATGCTCTTGCGGCGCTTGTAACAGAAACCGCGCGACCAGAGGATCTTTCCCAGATTCCCCTGCTGGAGAAACTCGAAGGCCTCTTTCAGACCGGAATCGGATCGCTTCTGGGTACCGGTCTGCACGATGCGATTGTACTTGCGGGCGGCCGCGATCATCTGGCGGCCTTCCCAGATCTCGTGCGAGACGGGCTTTTCCACGTATACGTCCTTGCCCGCCTGGCAGGCCCAGACGGTAACCAGCGCGTGCCAGTGATTGGGGGTCGCCGTGGTCACGGCATCGATCGAGTCATCCTCCAGCAAGCGGCGGACGTCCGTATAGCCGGTCAGCGTCTCGTTCTTCTTGCGAAACTCCTCGACCCGCCGGTCCACGTGATTCCGGTCCGCATCGCAGACGGCCACGACCCGCACACCAGGCAGGCCGTGAAAATATCCGATGTGATTGCTGCCCTGGCCTCCCACCCCCACCACTGCCACGCGAATGTCCTCGTTGGCCCCCCGCACCCGGGTGTTGGTCGCGGCCGGAATCGTTCGGCCGGAATACGCCAGCGCGGCGCCGGCCGCCAGGGAACGCTTCATGAAGTTTCGACGGGTTAGACGCTTCATCAATCAAACCTCCTTTTTCGAGCAAAAGGATCACGGTTTTTGCGGCCGGGACCATTCTGCATGTCCAGCGCCGTCTAACCGCCCCGGCGGCGTGCGTGATTGGCCGCTTCGAGGGCGGCGGCGGCCCGACCGAATCCGCCCGGTACGTTCATTGGTTCATTATCCGTAAAAGCGGCAATCCTGTCAAGGCCGCGGCAAATGCCCTTTACAGGGATTCCCGGTGCACCTATAATGGCCGGCGACGCAAAAAAATGCGTATCGGGAAACCACGGGGCCGCATGCGAACTCAACCGCACCGTGCGTAAGCGTTTATGGCCGTCCCCGGAGGTTTGTCGGGGCAATGGCCGACCTCAGGGCGTCTCCAAAGGCAACGCCAACATCCGAGTGAGGGCTGCCCCCTGCCGCCCGCACGCTCGATTTTGTTGGCGCACAATAGAATGTTTTCCCATGGATGATTCCACATTGGCTCGCCTGGCCCCGCCGTCCGCCGCCCCCCCGCTACCCGTCGACTTATCGATCGTGATCCCGGCCTTTCAGGAAAACCACAAAATCGCCCAGGACATCCAGGCCGCCGCCCAATTCCTGGTGGGCCAGGGCCTGCACGGCGAGATCATCGTCGTCGACGACGGCAGCCGCGACGAGACCGCCCGGATCGCCGAGGCGGTGGCCGTGCCGGAGGCGGTGACCCGCCGGGTGATCCGCTATACGCCCAATCGCGGCAAGGGCCACGCCGTGCGGACCGGCATGCGGCACACGTCCGGACGGTACGTGATGTTCGCCGACAGCGGCAACTGCGTGCCCTATGACTATGCCCTCAGCGGCCTGAAACTCCTGCGGGACGGCGCTTGCGAGCTGGCCCACGGCTCCCGCAAGCTTCCCCAGAGCATCATCAAGCGAAAACACTACTGGTACCGCACCGCCTGCTCCCGGATCTTCCGCCGGGTGGTCTGGAGTTTCATGGGCATTCCCCACAGCCTCTCGGACAGCCAGTGCGGCTTCAAGATGTACCGCGGGGACATCGCCCGGTCGCTCTACGACGAATGCCTCTCCGAGCGCTTCATGTTCGACGTGGAGATCATCCTGCGGGCCATCGGCAAGGGCTATCGCATCCGGGAATTTCCCATCGAATGGAACAGCGACCACGACAGCCGTTTCCGGCTGTTCCGGGCGGGATTCCGCAGCCTGTACGACCTGCTGAAGATCCGCTCGATGCTGGCCCGGGAAAAACGCTCGGCCGCGCGAAACGCCGCTCGTCCGGAAAAACAACCCCCCTCGATCGAATCGTAACGGCCGGAACGATCGGCCAGCGGTCGCCGTCAGGCGGATGTCGGTTGCCACCGTCCCAGCGACCGGGCCCGGCAGCGGCCGTCCTCGCGCCAGGTCACCAGGGCGCCCACCTCGGGCCGCGCCCGGCAACAGTCCTCGATCTGGTCGATCGGCATGATCAAAAAGGCCGTCGAGAGGGCGTCGGCATGGGTCGCCGTCGGCGCCTGCGCCCAAGTGCGCAGCCGCGTTCCCACCGGCTTTCTCGTGCCAGGATCGATGATGTGTTCGCCCTGCTCGGTGACGCCCGAGCCGGACAGGGCCCGGTCGACCAGCTGCACGATCTCCAGGCTGCGGCCCGGATCGAGCGGATCGCTGACACTCACCGGCCAGCCCGCGCGGCCGGCCGGCCGGCCGGCCGCCAATACGGTGCTCGCCCCGCCGCAGACGAGGGCGTTCTCGAAGTCCCACTCCCGCAGGAACGCCGCCATTCGATCGACGGCATAGCCCTTGCCGATCCCGCCCAGGTCCACCTGGACGCCGTCGACCTTGACGCCGACGGCCACATGCTCCGGGCTGATCGCCAGCAGGTCCATGCCGGTCCGGGCGGCGGCGGCCGCCAACTCCTCCTTCGTCGGCGTGCGCTCGGAGCGATCGTCGTTCCGCCAGCAGGCCCGCAGGGCGCCGATGGTCACGTCGAAGGCGCCGCCGGTCTGCCGATAGAGTTCCTCGGCCTGTTGCAGGCATTCGAGAGTGGCGTCGCCGACCTTGACTGACTCGCCGGCGGCCAGATGGTTGATCCGCCAGACGTCGCTGCCGGGGATAAACCGGCTGAGTTCCTCCTCCAGGCGATCGGTCAGATAAAAGCACTCCTGCGCCGCCTGCCGGGCCAGGGGGTAATTCTCGCTGCGGATGTAGATCTCCAGGGTCGTGGCCATCGCCTGATGGCAAAACCGATGCACCCCGGCAAGCAGTTCCGACGGCGGCCGGATCCCGGCGGCTTGGTTGGAAGGATTCGCCATGACTCGCTCCCGGCGATGACGCCTCATCCCGACGGCGCGGGCGCCGACGGCGGTTTTGAGGGAGGCAACTTCTGCGGAACCGGCGGGGCGCTGATCGCCGCATCGTGAAATCCGTCCCAGACCTTCTGGGTGATGAACAATTCCAGCGGCACGTTCGGGCGCAACAGCACCTCGCGGTCGCGCAGATAGAGCTCCCGTTGCTCGAAGGGCCGGCTATAGAGTTTGCCGAACAGATCCTGCTCCAGGCTGGGAGCAATCACGATGACCGAGGCCGCCGGCAGCCGGGGATCCACGGCGTTTTGCCAGTGGACCTTGTGGAAGCCCCGCAGGTACCAGGGCAGAGGCCAGTAATCGTCCTTCGGACAGATGACCTGGATATAGAGATCGTGCTGGGCGGGCAGGCCGCCGGCCAGCTCCTCCAGACGGTCGACCAGATCCAGCAGCTCGGCCAAGGTATGGGAATACACGTAGGGATTGCGGCTGTCATCGCCGTAGGTGACATTGGCCCGCCAGGCCTGGAAGGCCAGATGGACCATGCCCAGTGACAGCACCAGCAGCCAGGCGATGCGGCCCGGCCTCCGACGGAATTGATCCAGAATCCTTATCGCCCCCCAGCCGGCCAGCAGGATCATCCCGTGGAGAAATCCCAGCAGGCACCAGGGCGTCTTGTAGGGTACCGCCGAATACACCAGGACCATGCCCAGCGTATACAGGGTGATCACCCGGGCCGGCCAGAGACGGCCCTCGGCCAGCCGGCCGCGCAGGGCCGCGAACCCTCCGGCGGCCGCCAACGCCACGATGAGGGCCTCGCTCCAGCGGGGCCCGTCGTAGTAGCGGCTGTACAGCAGCATCTGCAGGTAATAATACCAGGGATGATCGTGGATGCCCGAGCCCTGGGCCCGGCCGAAATAGGTCTTGTAGGTGAGAATCGAATCCAGCGGGCCGCGGAGGTTCTGGAAAAAGCCGCTGAACAGCAGCACCGAGACGACCACGCCCGCCAGCAGGCCCGCCGCCAAGTGCCCCAGCCGACACCGCGAGCGCAGGGGCGGCGTCTGCGGATGCGTCTTGCGGTACCAGAGCCAACTTGCCCCGGCCGCCGCGGCCAGGCAGAATGCGGCGATCAGGAAGGTCTCCTTGGTCGCGTGCATGAGACCGAGACAAACGCCCGCCAGCAGGGCCCAGCCCCAATGCGGGCGGCGGCTATACCGCCAGACGGCGACGATCAGCCCGAAGGTGAAACAGACCAGCAGCGTCTCCTGGATGTAATAGCGGCTGTAAAAGACCATCGCCGGCGACAGCGCCGTCAGCAGGGCCGAGACCAGCGCCCCGGGGCAGCCCAGGGCGTCCCGCAAGCCCAGCAAAAGAAAAACCACGCCCGCGCCGAACAGTACGCAGACCAGGCGCAGCGTGGTTTCGTTTAATTGCTCGAAGGATCGCGCCGAACTCAGGTAGGCGACCGGCAGGGTGAAATAGTTCAGCGTCGGCCCGTGATACTCATGGGGATCGTAGCGGTAGCGGCCCTCTTCCAGCAGGGTCTTAAATTTCTCCGCATGCACGGCCTCATCGGTGTGCATGGGGCGCCGGGCCAGATACGGCAGGCGGATCGCCAGGGCGCCCGCGCCCACCAGAAAAAGCACTACGCTACACCCGAGGCGGCGTCTCATGCTGCCGGCTTACCGTAGACTTCGACTTCCGTGTAATGGTTCTGGTCGTTGGCGCTGCTGCCGTTGCTGTAGAGCCGCACATAGCGGGCCTTGACGCCCTTGGCATCGATCAAATTGCCCTCGGAGGTCTCGATGTAATGCATGTCCTGGCCGATGCCCTGACCGCTGGAATTGTCGATGTCGTTGTTGAAGATGGTGGTCACGCCGGTGATGAAGTCCGGATCATCGGAGACCTGGACGATCACATCGAAATACACCCGCGCCTGGCGGTGGTAGTGCCAGACCAGCACGGCATAGATATTGTGTTCCTTGCCCAGGTCGATCTGCACCCACTGATCCATGGGACCCAACTCGACCCAGCTGCCGTCGATCCCCTCCTTGTCCCCGTCGGTGACCAGATCCAGGTCGCCGATGATCGGCTCGGGATCGCTGCTGGTGACCGGCTTATTCAAGACGACGTTCGTGGTCCCTTCCGGCGCCAAAAACGGCGGGCGGGGCTTGCCCAGCGGTTTTTTGAGGTTTTCCACCCGAATGTTCGTGGGCGTACCGACAAACATCGGCTTGGGCAGCACGATATCCAGGGGAGCTAGCTTTTGCCCGTCCGCCGAGACCGTCGGCTGATCGGTCGCCATCGGCGGTTCAGTCGCCTGGTCGTCCTGCGCCGCCGCCGGATCGGTTTCGTCGGCCATGGCCGTGTTGTCGTCTTGGATTACGGGTGCATTGTCGTCTGCGGCTTCGACCGGGAGATCCTGCTCGTTATCGAGACCGCTGCTCATCTCGGTCGATTGATCCTTCGTATCGGTATCCGAGCCGCTGTCCGAACAGGCCGGTAACATTACGGCAATGGCCAACAAGCCCGCCAGCAGGGGCCATTTGGAATTACGCAACCATGTCATCATCATGCAAACCCTTTCCTTGCATCAAGTTACAGATTATATGCCCTTCAACTAAGACGCCAATCATAGGAGGATTTCCGGTCACTGTCAATGCCATTTTCCCTATATCCTGACGTACCAGCGGGCGGTTTTCGTCTAGGATTCTTCCGCGATTGCCGCTACCGCTGGAGCCGCCGGCTTGCCCGCGCCTGCCGGCCGGGATCGGCCCGGCTGATCCGGATCCCTGAACAGCAGGCTGAACAGCACCGCCACCAGCCCCGCCATCAGGGCCGGGACGATCCAGACCGCCCGCCAGTTGGTGACGCTCAGGCCCGAGTCATCGAGGTGGCTGAAATAATCGGCCACCACGCCGGATAGCTGCGTTCCGACCGCCATGCCCAGTCCCAGCGTCACGAAGGCGATCAGGCCCTGGGCGCTGGCGCGGATGTTCTCGTGGGCCTTCTTGTCCACGTAGATCTGGCCGGTCACGAAGAAGAAATCATAGCAGATCCCGTGAAAGAGAATCCCCAGATAGAGCATGAAGGCCAGGTGGTCCATGTTGCCGAAGGCGAACAGCAGATAGCGCAGCAGCCAGAAGACCATGCCGGTCAGCAGCATCTTCTTGACGCCCAGACGGATGAAAAACAGCGGCATGACCAGCATGAAGAAGATCTCGGACATCTGGCCCAGCGTCATCTTGCCGGGTACCTCGGACATGCCGCTATTGGCCAGAAACTTCCCGGCGAAGGCGAAGTAAAACGAAAGAGGAATGCAGATCAGAAAGGAGCTGATCAAAAAGATGGTAAAGGACGGTTCCTTCAGGAGCCGCAGGGCATCCAGTCCCAGCACGTCCCGGACGGTCACCTTCTTACCGGCGGATTTGGGCGGGGTATGCGGCAGGGTCAAGCAGTACAGACCCATCAGCAGGGAGACCACCGCGCCCACCTTGAAGGGCACCGCCGTCAATTCCGGTTTGGCCACGCCCAGCAAGGGCGGCACCAGATAGCTGATCGCCAGGCCGGCCGCGATCCAGCCGATGGTCCCCAGGACGCGAATGGCGGGAAACTGTCGGCCCTGGTCGGTGATCTGGGTAAAGGAAACGGCGTTCACCAGGGCCAGCGTGGGCATATAGCACAACGTATGCAGCAGCAGCAGCAGGAAAAACAGGTTGGGGCTGGTGATCTGGGAGGTCAGATACAACAGGATCCCTCCCAGGATATGCAGGACGGCCATGATCTTCTCGGCGGCGAAGAACCGGTCCGCCACCATGCCGACGAAGAAGGGGCTAATGATGGCGGCCAGGCCGGTGGTGCTGTAGATCATCCCGATCGCCCGATCGGAGAACTGCAATTCGCCCAGGTAGGGCCCCATGGCGACGTACCAGGTGCCCCAGACGAAAAACTGGATGAACATCATTACGCTCAGGCGGATCCGAATGTTTAACGACATGGCTGATTGACTCCTCTACTATTTCGACAGCCCGGGAAATTGCTTGCCTATCGTTCAGGCCGGCGCCGGTGCCGCACCGGCCGCCTTGTATCGAGGTGGCAAAACGGCCTTGGAACCGCACCGACCGCCCTTTGTCGAGTCGGCGATACGGCCTCGGGCAGGAATACCCCACCAGCACCGCTAACGAGGGAACATCGCCGGTAGACCTACCCGGTAAACTGCTCCAGCCGGTCGGCCGCCAGGCGGATATCGCCCTCGCGGTCGTTGCCGGCCTCCCGCTCGATGGCCAGGACGCCGTCGAAGCCGATTTGCCGCAGGGCCGTCAAGAATCGTTCGCCGCCGACCTGGCCGTCGCCCCAGCAGACCTCCGTTCCCCAGGTGCCCGGCTGGGAGGTAACCAGGGCGTCCTTGGCGTGCAGGTGCCGAATCCAGGGCGCCAGGATCGACAGCGCCTCGAGGGGATCGCCCTTGCCGTAAAGAATCATGTTGGCCGGATCGAAGTTCACGCCCACGGCCGGATGATCGAGCCGTTCGAGAAACTCCCGCAGCTCGGCGGCGGTTTCCTGGCCGGTTTCCAGCAGGAGGGTGATCTGCTCGGCCGCCGCCATGTCCGCCAGGCAGCGCAGCCGATCGTAGAACGTGCGGACATACGCCTCGTTGCTGTGATCGATGAAGCCGGCGTGCATCATCAGGCAGGGTGCGCCCAGCTCGCCGCTGACCTTGACGGCGCCCTGGAAGAGGCGGCGATTGGCCGGCCAGGCGTCGTCGGGCGCGATCCCGCCGGTGCGGCGGATGCTGGCCAGGGTGGAATAGTCCTCCCCCGGAAAATCGATCATCGTGCAAAAGACCTTCCAATCCTGCCGCTGCAGGGTTCGCAGCACGCCGCCGCCGGAATCTTCCATCGCGGATCGCACCGCCAGGTTCACCTGCTCGATGCCCATCCGGCGCATGGCCTCGGCCACCTGCGGCGGCTCCCGCTGAAACGACCAACTGCACACCCCGATCGGCCAGGTTCCGCATTGTCTCATGATTGGACCCCGTATTCGTTTGCCGCGGTTCAGGTCAAGGACACCTTGTTGTTCGTCCGCAGGGAGATCTTCTCCGCCTCGATCATCGCCACCGAATCGCGGGACTGCTCCAGGGTGATCACCGGCTCGACGTCTTCCCGGCGGATCCGCCGGACAAAATGGTCCACCTGGCGAACGTAGCCGTCCGGCGACGGCGCCGGCGGCGCCGGGGCCGGCTCGTCTGCCGGACAGATCCGCAGGGAGGGCCCTCGGGTGCAATCGTAGATGATGGAGGCCTTCTCCAGGACCAGGTTGAAACTCATCTCGAATCCGAACGACTCGGTCATGGCCCAGCCGCCCTCGGCGGTCACCAGCGGGCCGTCGGGATAAAAATAATGGGTGACGATGTGGATCGTCGAACCGGCGGCGTTCCGCATGCCGTAGCTCTGCACCGCCTGGGGCAGTCCCAGCAGATACTGGACGTAGTCGGTATCGTGGATATGCAGATCCAGCACCATGCCGCCGCTGCGGGTCTCGTCGAAGAACCAGCCCTGTCCCCAGGCGGGCGGCGAACCGAGCCGGCGGAACGAGGCCGCCAGCAGCCGGCCGTAGCGGCCCTGGCGGACGAGCCGGCGGGCCAGATCGTATTCCGGCCAGAACCGCAGGCAGTGACCGATCTGCAGGATGCGGCCGCTGCGGCGGGCCGCCTCCATCATCCGTTTGCACTGCTCGACCGACAGGGCCATGGGCTTTTCGCAGAGCACGTGCAGGCCGGCGGCCAGGGCCCGGATGGTGCTGTCCGGGTGCAGAAACGTCGGCAGGGTCAGCGAGATGGCGTCAAGCTGCTCAGATTCGAGCATGGTCTCCAGATCGGTAAACAGCCGCAGCGAATCAAAATCGATCCGGTCGGCGGCCCCGGCGATATTGCCCACCGCCTTTTCGGTCTCGGCGACGATGTTCGGGTTCGCATCGCAGATAGCCACCACCTCGGCCGCCGGATGATCCCGCCAGCAGCGATAGTGCATGCGGCCCATGAAGCCGAAACCGACGATTCCTACCCGCAGTGTGTCCTGCTCGGTCATGAATTCTCCCGCTGGCTCTTTCGTCTCGGCGGCCACGCGGAAGCGGCCCCGATGAATCGCTCCAGGCACCCGACAAAATAAAGGGAACCGCTACCGGCAAACGCCCCTCCGGGCGGCTGCCGGCCGCAGTCACGTTCTCAATACGGTCTAGGGATACATCGTTCGCCGGCAAGAAGGCGCAATCCACAAGGCGTCTTACTTATTGGCCTCCAGGACCTTTTCCGCCTCGCCGCGGACGGTGTTGTTCTTGGACACCTCGAGCACCTTCTGCATGGCGGCGCGGACCTCGTCGCGATGGCCGGA
>JAFGFX010000034.1 GCA_016930855.1 Sedimentisphaerales bacterium
AGATCAGAGGCGGCCTTCGGTGCGGAGGATGGATCGTATTTCGGTGAAACATATTCGCATTTTGGCGTTTTTTTTGCCGGAAATCCAGGTATAATTCTCTCTAATTCCCCCGGGAAGCCGTTTGGGGCGTGATTTTGTAAGGCACTGATAATTCACTGGTTATAATCGATCCCGGCAGGAGCGCGACCATGGCTTATTCCCTTGGATTGGATTACGGCACCAATTCCGTGCGTTGCTTGATCGTCAATACGGCCGACGGGACGGAGGTGGCCACCGCGATCTACGAGTATGAGACCGGCGAGCAGGGGATCATACTGGATCGGTCGGATCACAATCTGGCCCGGCAGAACCCGGCCGATTATCTCAAGGGCATCGAGGTCACGGTCAAACAGAGCCTTGAGCAGGCCCAGCAAAACGATCCGGAGTTCGCCGCGGACCGCGTCATCGGGATCGGGGTGGATACCACCGGCTCGACGCCCCTGCCGGTCGATGACCGGGGACGGCCGCTCTGCTTTCACCAGGAATTCCGCGACAATCCCAACGCCCACGCCTGGCTGTGGAAGGATCACACCGGCTATGCCGAGGCGGCCGAGATCACCGAGCTGGCCCAGAAAATCCACCCGGAATATCTGGCCAAGTGCGGCGGGACCTATTCGTCCGAATGGTTCTTCAGCAAGGTCCTGCACTGCCTGCGCAGCGATCCGGCGGTGTTCGCCGCGGCGCATACCTGGGTGGAGCACAGCGACTGGCTGCCGGCCGTCCTGACCGGTACCGAGGCGCCCGCCAAACTCCGGCGGGACCGCTGCGCCGCCGGTCACAAGGCGATGTTCAACGATGCCTGGGGCGGCTACCCCGAGGCGGACTTTCTGGGCCGGCTCGATCCCGCGCTCGGACGGCTCCGGGCGACGCTAGGCGATCAGACCTGGTCGATCGATACGACGGCCGGCCGGCTGACCGGCGAATGGGCCGGCAAGCTGGGGCTGACCGCCGGGATTCCCGTCGCCATGGGGGCCTTCGACGCCCACCTGGGCGCCGTCGGCGCCGGGATCCGGCAGGGACGACTCGTCAAGATCATCGGCACCAGCACCTGCGACATGGTCGTGGCGCCCGGCGATAACGATCTGCCGGACATCCCCGGCATCTGCGGGATCGTCGCCGGCTCGATCCTGCCGGGCTTCTTCGGCCTGGAGGCGGGCCAGTCCGCCGTCGGCGATATCTTCAACTGGTTCGTCAACACCCTCCAGCCGGGGGGCCCGCAGGCCGGCTCCCACGAGGCCCTGACCAACGGCGCGGCACGGCTGGCGCCGGGCCAGTCGGGACTGCTGGGGCTGGACTGGAACAACGGCAATCGGACGATCCTGGTGGACCAACGATTGACGGGCCTGCTGCTGGGCCAGACCCTGCACACCCGGCCCGAGGAGATCTACCGCGCCCTGATCGAGGCGACCGCCTTTGGTGCCCTGACGATCATCAACCGCTTCGAGGAGTACGGCGTCAAGATCGACGAGGTGATCAACTGCGGCGGCATCGCCGAGAAGAATCCGCTGCTCATGCAGATCTACGCCGACGTCCTGGGCCGGCGGATGAAGCTGTCCCGCTCGGGTCAGACCTGCGCCCTGGGGGCGGCGATCGCCGGGGCCGTGGCGGCCGGCCGCGCCGCCGGCGGCCACGACAGCGTGGGCGAGGCCCAGGACGCCATGTGCGGCACGAAGGAAACTTCGTACCAACCCGTTGGGGAACATCAGAAGGTGTATCAATCGTTGTACGCGTTGTATATGGATCTGCACGACGCCTTCGGCCGGGCAAATCAGACCGCCCACCTGGGCCAGGTGATGAAGAAATTACTGGAGATCAAAAGCCAAGCGAACCGCTAGGGGGCGCCTCCTGGACCCGTCGTCGTTAGTCGATGGTGGTTGTGATGACGTCCGAGGGCAAGCGGATTGAAAGAGAAAGGCACGCCGGCCCCGTGACATGACGTCCGTGCGGCCGGTGGGGAAGCGGCCTCGGGGTGGATACGACGGGAAAAACGGTGCGCCCTCGAAAAACCGGCGCACGCGGAGATCGAGGACGGGCCGGGAAGCTCGATACTGCCATGCATGAAGAATTGCGACAAGCCGTCTGCGCGGCGAACCTCCAGCTCCACCAACATAAGTTGGTGATCTATAGCTGGGGGAACGTCAGCGGCATCGACCGCCGGGCCGGCGTCGTGGCCATCAAGCCCAGCGGCGTTGCCTACGAGCAGCTTACTCCCGAGGCGATCGTGGTGCTGGATCTGGCCGGGCGCGTCGTGGCCGGCGACCTGCGGCCGTCGTCCGATACGCCGACCCACCTGGAGTTGTACCGGGCCTTCGACGCCATCGGCGGGATCTGCCATACCCATTCCCGCCACGCGACCATGTGGGCCCAGGCCTGCCGGGCGATTCCCTGCCTGGGCACCACGCACGCCGATTACTTCTACGGCGAGGTGCCGGTCACCGATCCGCTGGCCCAGAGCGAGATCGAGGGCGAGTATGAAAAACAGACCGGCAGGGTGATCATCAGGCGATTCGCCAACCTGGACCCCCGGCGGATGCCGGCCGTGCTGGTGGCCAACCACGGGCCGTTCACCTGGGGGGCCACGCCGGCCCAGGCGGTCGAGTCGTCGGTGATCCTGGAGGAGGCGGCCGCGCTGGCCCTGGGCACCCTGACGATCAGCCCGTATCAATCCGCCATCAACCAGAACCTTCTGGATAAACATTACCTGCGCAAACACGGTAACGATGCCTATTACGGCCAGAAAACCATCAAGCAATAGAAAGGATTCCCATGAGCACGCTAACGCTGGGTGTCATTGTCGGTAATCGAGGATTCTTCCCGGACGTCCTGGCCCAGGAGGGCCGGCAGGCCGTCATCGACGTCCTGAAAAAGGCCGGGGTGAAGGCGATTCTCCTGGGCGAGAAGGAGACCAAGCACGGCGCGGTGGAGACCCTGGAAGAGGCCCGCCGCTGCGCGGCGCTGTTCGCCAAGCAGCGCGACAAGATCGACGGGATCCTGGTCACGCTGCCCAACTTCGGGGACGAAAAAGGCGTGATGGAGGCGATTGCCCTGTCCGACCTGACGGTGCCGGTCCTGATCCAGGCCGAACCGGACGCGCCGGGCAGGATGGATATCAGCCACCGCCGCGATTCCTTCTGCGGGAAAATCAGCGCCTGCAACAACCTCAAGCAGGCCGGCATCGCCTACAGCCTGACCCGCTCGCACACCGTGGCGATCCGGTCCGGCGAGTTCGGCCGGGACATCGAGGATTTCGCCGCCGTCTGCCGGATCGTCAAGGGATTGAAGCACGCCCGCTTCGGCGCCATCGGCACCCGGCCGGGCGCGTTCA
>JAFGFX010000259.1 GCA_016930855.1 Sedimentisphaerales bacterium
CCGCCAAGCGAGTCTGCGAGCTTGGGGGTGATTCGCCTATTCCATAATTTACTTTGCGTTTCAACTTAGATCCGACAGCACCCATCCAGTCCAGTAGTGGCAACTACCCTTTTATGTCATGCCTGCAAAGACAGGTATCCAGTATTATAGCTCCCTGCGTTCCCTTTTGCCACGGCCGCCAACCCGCACCGAATCAACGACCCGGCCTCCGGCACGTCCCGTTGCCCATCACAGCGGCGCCGGTTTTTCACACCCGCACAAAATCGCCAGCCTTATACAAGTTCGCCTCTCTCTCGCGCCGGCAAGTATCCCGCACTATATCTCACCGACGCCCCCTTGTCACCATCGCCAAACTACACAGAATCAACGACCCGGTCGCCGACTCACCAACGCTGCCCAACACTGGGGCACTGGCATGTCACACAATCGCGCCGAGTCGTCCGCCTTATGCAAATTCGCCACATCCCCGCCGGTTTGTCGCTCGAACATAAGTTCGCCACCCACCGGCAGGTATCCCGCATCTTACCTGCCCAGCGCCTCGCCACTGCCCCGCCGGAAGAGCCCCATCCAACCCGGAACGCCCACTAAAACAGGCTGATCCGCAGGAAGTTGATAAAGTCATTGGTCATGGCGTAATACAGGCTGCGGCGGCCGCATTCGATGGCCACCTTGCCCTGCAGGCCCTGGCGGGGATCGATCGCCCGGCGGAGATCCTGCGGCTGGCGGACCCGCACCTCGATCACGTTGCGATACTTCTGTTCGCCGGACGACTGCACGTGGGCCCGCTGGGCGATCGAGGTGACGGTCGAATCGAAGATGGTATCCGGGTAGGCCTTGAGGATCACCTTGGCGTTGAGCGTCTGGCCGGCCGGGAGGTTCTTGTAGGCCTCCAGCAGTTGGCCCGCCTCGTCCTCGGGCACGAAGACCATCAGTTCCCACTCGGTATCGTCCGGGATCACCTCCAGGATCGCCTCCCCGCGGCGCACCGGCCGGGACGGCAGCATCCGCAGGACGCTTTCCCGGGTAATCACCGTCCCGTCGATGGGCGCGGTGATCTGGAACTGCTGTTTTTCCAGTTCGTACCGGCGCCATTCGGCCTCCAGGGCCTTTTTTTTGCTCTCCAGCATCAGCACCCGGGCGGATCGTCCGCTCTTGGAGGTCTCCTCGTCCAGGGCGAAACTGGTTTCGGCGATGGAGTTTCGAACCTTGTCGATCTGCTGTTCGATGATCTTGGTATCCAGTGAGGCCAGCACCTGACCGGCCTTGACCCGACGGTCTTGCGGGATATCGACCCATTCGATCATCCCGTCCTCGCCGGCGTAGGCCAGCCGGGCCTCCACCGGCGCCAGTTCGGCGTTGCCGATCACCTTGACCTGTTTATCCACGACGGCCGGCGTCGCCAGCAGCGCCGCGATCAGGCCGCCCCAGATCAGCCTCCGGGCCCAGCTCCAGCGATAGATCCGGTCCCGCAGGGCCCCGGCCGCCCGCATCAGCGGCGAGAGGGGCAGCCGGCGATACTGGAGGGCATTGGCGAAGGCCCGGCCGGCCTCGGCCAGGAAGGCCTCGATCTGATAGCGTTCCTGGGCGTCGATGGGGATCTCCTTGGCCTTTTCCACCACGAACGCCCCCACCACGCGGTCCTCGCGGCGGATGGGAAACACCCCCAGGATCAGCGACTTGGCCTGCAGCATGTAGAGCCGCGCCGCCGTCACCAGGTCGTCCTGGCCGACCGCCGCCGCCCGTGCCGTTTCCGACTGATCCGTCTCCGACTGATCCGCCCCCGACCGCGCCCTTTCCGACCGCGCCGCCGCCCGCGCCGCCTCGGGATTCTCCACCAGCAGGGGCTTGTCGTTGATGCAGACCTGCTTGGCGATTTGGGAAATCTCGCGGAGGAAACTGCTCTTGACGGCCACCGATTCCAGCCCCGAGACCGACAGGATGCGGAACTTGCCCCGCGGATCGTACGTCCCGGCCATGCACCGGTAGACCCCCAGCAGCTCCTGCCCGAAGTTCGCCAGGGCGTAGGCGCTGCGCCGCGGATCGAGGCTGTTGTGCAGGCTGCTGTAGCATTCCCGGATCCGCGCCTCCTTGGCCAACTGCTCCTCCAGCAGTGTGACGTACTTGTGCTGCAGGAACGCCCCCGCCCGATCGCACAGGCCGATCACGAATCCCAGGTAGCCCGCCACCGCCCGCGGATCCACGTCCGTCGGCGCGATCAGCAGCAGCACCGCCCCCAGTTTCTGGGACCGCAGGATGGGCACAAACAGCAGCGTATGGGCCGACTCGTTCAACCCGGCCTCGCCCAGTCCGCCGTCATAGACATTCGACCCGGCGTGCGCCGGCAGCACCACCGGATTTTTCGTCTGGACCACCTTCTGCAGGGCGCTGGCCAGCAGGGCGAACTGACTGCCGCCCTCCTCCAGGCCCGCCAGTTTCAGATTGATATGGCATTCCGGCACCAAACTGCCGCTCGGATCATACTGCCAGATCGCCCCGCCCGCGCCGAGCACCGAGACGGTACGTTCCAGAAACAGCCGGAAGAACCTCACCGTCTCCACCTCGGACCGGCTGAGATCCTCGATCTCCTGGTCCAGTTGCTTTAGCCGTTCCTGAAACGAATTCACCTGCATATCGGTGGCCATTTAAACGCTCCCTCGTGCCTCACTCGCCCAAAGGGGGGTATCATAACACATCCGTATCGTTGACGAAATCCCTTTTTGCCCTCCCCAAACACCCCCCGCCGCCGCGATCCCAACCATCGCTGCCGTCGTCCTTTATAGCACATTTGGCCACGGTCCTCCAGGGATTTCACCATCGCCGGCGATTAGCCGTCCAAAGAAAAGGCCCGATCCGGATTTCCGGATCGAGCCTTGTAATCACTTAGGTACTCTTCCTGCCGCAATCACATCCTACAGCCGTATATCCATCAAGGCATTTGCCTCGTGGCGGTCCCGCTCGGCCGACTAGCCGAGGACGCTGCGGTAGATCCGATTGACCGTCCAGGCGTTCGTATCGGCGAAGGTGCTGTAGATCAGGGCGCCGTCGATGTTCAGGAAGTTCGTCGTGCCGGCCACCGTCGAGCGGATCATCTTGAAGGCGCTGACGAAGTTCGCATCGCCGCCGATGAGCACGTTCTGGGCCACGCGGGCCGAGAACTCTTGCACGTCGTTGCCGATAAAGGCCTTGTTGATCTTGTTGCCGATATCGATCGAACCGGCGTCGTCGCTGACCCACAGGCTGCGTACGTTCGTCGCATCCAGATCACCCAGATCGCCGTTGACCAGCACGTCCTTCACATTTACCTTGCTGCCGGCCGATACCGCCACGTATCCCACGTGGGCCATGCCTTCCATGGTCACCAGGTTGGCGTTGGCCCGGCCCGCGCGGGCGTCATTGGCGATCCGCCGCAGCACGGTCTCATCGGCGATGTTGCCTTCCAGGCTGAGCACGCTAGCGCTGCCTCGGCCGACCAGGTTCACCTCGGTCATCTTGCCGAACACCGTCGTCCATTCGGCCGACACGTTGTTGGAGGCGTCCAGGGCCAGCGTCTGGTTCA
>JAFGFX010000260.1 GCA_016930855.1 Sedimentisphaerales bacterium
CCGATGGAAGAAACCGCCCCGCTCGAGATGGACCATCTCCGATCGGTTTTCGAACAGGGCCTGGCCTATCCGGACTACGTCGCCATGGGCACCAGCCAGCAGCAGGACCGCTGGCGGCAGGTCTATCAGGCCGCCAGCGTCACCGCCGCCCAGCGGGAACTGCTCCGGTCGTTCGTCCGCCGGATGAACATCCTGGTCGTCAGCGGCGTCTGGTGCGGCGACTGCGTCGAGCAGTGTCCCCTGCTGGCCCGCCTGGCGGAGGCCTGCCCGTTGATCACCCTGCGGTTCGTGGATCGCGACGCCGCGGGCCATCTGGCCGATGCCCTGACGATCAACCAGGGCCGCCGCGTCCCGGTCGTCCTGTTTTTGGCCGAGGACTACGCCTTCTGCGGCCTCTACGGCGACCGCAGCCTGACCCGCTACCGCGCCCTGGCCCGCCGCCAGACGGGATCGGCCTGCTCGACGGGCCTGTTTGCCCCCGACGCCGAGGAGTTGGCCGCCACCCTTCAGGATTGGCTCGACGAGATCGAACGCATCCAGCTCATGCTCCGCCTGAGCGGCCGCCTGCGGGAAAAACACGGGGATTGATCCGGCTCGCCCGGCGGCGGCATACCGTGTTTTTACGCAAGGGTGCTCCGGCGGCCAAAAGCGCATTGCAATTTTCCTCGTCTGGGGGTATAATTTAATCGGTTGCCCCAGGGTAGTCTCCGGGGCGGTGTGGGTATAAGGCCCTATGGTGTAAAGATTTAGGGATCAATTCCTCCCATCGGCAAAAGGCGGATTTTCGCAGTGATTCCGCCGGGATTGCCGATGAGGAAACAGTTGCCGCTCCCGTCGGAGCCGTCTCGGCCCGCGATGGGGAGGGCCGCCCTGCGGCGATGGCAACCGGCAGGGTGCAAGGACCAAGAGGCCATCTATTAGGGATAGAGATACTGTCCCGGATTCGATCATGACCATGAACTTGATATTCTTTACCAAGGGCGGCAAGCGCAAGAACATTGCGATCGATGAGGGCGTGACCATTGTGGGTCGGCGTCCGGACTGTGATATTCGCATCCCTCTTTTGTACGTGTCCCGCAAACACTGTCGCATCATCCGGCAGGAGGAAAAAACCATCGTGCAGGATCTGGGCAGTGCCAACGGCACCTTTCTCAACAACGAGCGGATCATGGAGGCGGTGATCGGACCCGGCGACCGGCTGGGCGTCGGGTCGGTGATGTTCACCGTCCAGATCGACGGCCA
Source organism: Sedimentisphaerales bacterium (assembly GCA_016930855.1). Classification (GTDB taxonomy): domain Bacteria; phylum Planctomycetota; class Phycisphaerae; order Sedimentisphaerales; family SM23-30; genus JAFGFX01. Next base: position 1,243 of record JAFGFX010000260.1, read on the forward strand.
GCCGGAGGACGTCGAACCGCCGGCCCGCCGGTCGACGGCCAAGGTCGCCCCGGAGGAATTCGCCCTGACGGATTCCGCCCTGGGCCTATCCGGCATCAGCGAGACGATGTCCGCCGAAGAGGGCATCCCGTCGGCCGATTCCTTCCCCGAAGATGAACCGGACCCGGACGATTCGGCCCCCTAACCCGGTGGGCCACTTTCCCCCCGGCGCATCACGAGATCAGCGGCATTCAAGCCGATATACGGAATCTGGAATACACCCCCGCGCAATCAGGTGCCATGCCCACGCTTGCGTGGGGTGGCACAGCCACCCTAGATCGACGCGGGCTTGATTGGCTAGTTGACGGTTCATTCTGAACCTGCACCGTGGGCGAGAAATGTAACATCTACTACTTAATTTCCCTGCCTCTTCATGGCGTACACCCGCAGCAGGCTCGGCGCCGGCGGGGGCCCGGCGTGGGGCCGGTCGCGGTTGGTCCCCAGCGTCTCCCAGCGCAGCACGTAATGCACGCCTGCCAGGCCGGGTTCTCCTGAATCCTGGCACCAGCGGACCTGCACGCCCGGATGGTCGGACTCGACTAGCCGTAGGGCCGCCGGGTAGCGCGGCGGCCGCGACAGGGTGCCGCGAATTTGCAGCGTGTCCTCGTCCAGGATCCAGGTCCCCGAGCCGTACCGGCTATGCGTATAGTCCTGCACGAGTTGCCTGCCGTTCCCGGTCTGCTCGGTTCGGACCGGATGGATGTGGATCTCAAAGGGGATCGAGCCGTTGCCCTGGAACTCCCAGCGGTAGCCCCAGTCGCTGGTGGTATATATCCGCCAGCCGGCCCGCTCCCGGCGGGCGTTGTAGATCTGGGTGTTTCCGTTCGGGTCGAACTTGTGATAGCTCAGGACCAGCCGGTCGTGGCCGTCAAAGCCGATGTGTGTGTTCCCGTTGATCAGGCCGCCCCCGATCGGCACCGGATCGACGATCGGGGCCGTCTGGAGGGTGATCGGCAGGACCAGCGGCATTCCGTCGCTCGTCTGCCAGTGCAACAGGTCCCGGCTGCGGGCGTAGCTCAGGTCGTGGTTGGTCGCGCAGTCGGGCGTATCGCGCCAGACCCAGACCAGGTGGAAAAATCCGTCCGGCCCCAGGACCGGGCCGTTCAGGTAGGCATTTATGAGGCCGCCGCCGTCGGTCAACGGCCCGGCCAGCAGCGGCCTCCAGGTCTTCGTCGCCGGATCGTAGACGTTGTACATCTGGTTGCCGTTGCCGCTGCCGCCGTCGCGATAGGTGAAGATCAACTGCCCGCCGGGCCCCTCGAAGAAGCGGGGATAGGTGCAGCGCCGCTCGGCGCTGCCGGTCATCCGGTCGATCCGCCGGAAGGTCGTAATATCCAGGGGTGTTTCCGTGCGGAAATAGACCAGCGGCACGCAGTGCATGTTCCCGCTGAGATGGATATTCTCCTGCGCGTCGACGGCCATCGTGACGTAGTTGTGGCTATCCCAGCCGACCTTCTCGTCCAGCCGCACGAGCTGCCAGTCGTCGCGGCCCAGCGTTCGGGCCGCCACCGTCATCCGCCGCTGGTCGTCATAGAACGCCGCGAATTGCCTTTGGCCGTGCGTCAGCAGGCAAAACCCCACCGGGTGGCCGGACCATACCGGGGCGATCTGGCATTGGGAGATCGCAGCGAATTGGCTTTCCTGGCCCGCCAGGCGGCCCGCCGGCAGAAGCGCCAGCAGCAGCGGCAGGGACAAGGCCCAAACGACAGGTAAACGCCGGGAATGGAGTTTCGATGCCGAGTGGAAACGGTATTTCATAGAGGAGCTATCCTTCGCAAGATGGTTTGGCTTCGATGGCGGTCATTCTGAGGGCTTTGGCAGGCCCTGTCAAGGCGGATCGCCTCGACCTGCTGGACGGCTGGCGGCCCCCCAGGGGGTATAGTGACAAACAGTGTTCCGTGTGGTTGACAATGGAGGGTATGAATAAACAGCTCTCCTGTCACACCCGCGGAGGCGGGTGTCCAGATCTGCCTGAAATTTGCCGCTGGATTCCTGCCCCCTGCCTTCGCGGGATTGGCCATCCCCTGGGGCCATGACAACCAGCAGGTTTCCGGAGACGGAACCATGCATTATCTTAATCAACGAGAGATGGCACTGCCTGTGAAACTGGTGTTTGCCGGTCGGGTCCTCGGCGCCGCGACGGGCGCTGATCCCGCGGCGACCGTCACATCTCCCTCGATCGTATCCAGGGAGCCATCCAGGTCGAGGATCTGCGCTGCCGGCTGCAACTGGAGGGGGATCTAGCCTGCGTCGAATTGCCGAAAAAGGTGGAAGTGGGCCGCCCAGAAAACTGGTTTTGGCCGACACGGTCTGCCGCCTGCAAATCGCCTCGGCCTTTGGGAGCGAGTGCCCCATTGCTACGCAGGTGACGGCCCAGGGTGAATCGGCCGGCAATCGATCTGATCTTTTGTGAAGGTCCCCGCCGCCGGATCGACTTTCGCGACCTGGATGCCGCCGTGGTGATCTTCGCCCTGTCGTTTGCGCCGGCGGATTCGGCGCCGGATACCCCGGAGGCGGTCTTCGCCGGCCTGCGGATCGAGCGGGATTCCGAGACCATCCAGGCACACTGGCCCCGGCCCGGCAGGCGGCAGATGACCTTGAAGGTGCCGGTCCGTCCGTTGGCCGGCGACGCCCGGCGACGCCGGGCATCCGCCCGCCTGGGCGGATCGAATCCCTGGAAAGAGGCCCCGCGGTGAAACAGGGCCCTTCGGTTTGGAACCGTCACTTGGGGCCTGGGCTGCGTATAGGCACACCGTGGATCAGATGCCTGTGGCCCCCCGTCCTTGAGATAGGCGTGATCGGTGCAATTTGCCGTTACACAGGCGCAAACAGATATCCCCGTTACCGGGAATCGGCTTGGCGAAGGCGGCGGACGCAACGGAATCCCGGCCGTGACCGCGCGGGCGCGGCTTTTCGGCTTGGCGAAGTTCACCCCGCGGGCGAAATGGCCCCCCGGACCTGTCTGCTCCGGTTTGGGCGCGATCGACCGGGCGGCGTAAAATCCCCCGGGGGATTTTACGCCTTTACACGTCCTGATGACTGCCCGTACCTGGCTGCACCGGCGCTCTGGCGGCCGCCGGCGACCTTTGCCCCGGCGGAGAAACAACCTCTAGCGACAAGGCGTCCCTACGAAAAAACGCCCTGGTAGGACCTTTGCCGCGGCGGGGAAATGGCCTCTATCGACACGGCGTCCCTATGAAAAAACGCCCTGGTAGGACCTTTGCCGCCTCGGCCTGGTTGCCTGTCCCTGGGTGCCGTCGCCGGTTGTCAGCGGCGGGTCTTGCGTTTGGCCGTTTTTTTGCGGGCCGTTTTCTTGGCGCTCGTGCTGCCGCCCAGATCGGCAATCGTGGTCTTTTTCAGGATCCGTGCGGCTTCCTGGGCGGATTTTTCGTAGGTGGCGACCAGACGGCGGCTGAACGTGCTGTTCACCCGGGCGTCCGCGATCGCCGGTGTGACCACAAATGGGCCATCCACCGCCTCGATAATGTCCAGAAAGCTGACTTTTGCCGGTTGCCGGGCCAGGGTAAATCCGCCGTGGGGCCCGCGGACGCTGTTGAGCACGTTGGCCCGCACCAGCTGCTGCAGGATCTTAAGCAGATAATCCAGCGGGATTCGGTATTGCTTGGCAATCGATTTTGCCAACACCGGGTCGGAGGGATACTCTTGGGCGATATGTCCGACGGCAATTAGGGCATACCCTGCTGATCGTGTCAGTTTCATGTCTCACCTCTTTCTCTACAAAAGGCTACGGTTTAGGCCTAAGGTGCCTGTCTGATGATAAATATCCACTTCGTGCAGAATCAAGTATCTGGAGGTTTTTTTGAAAAATTTATTTACGGGCCCTGCCAAAACTCACTGGCGATGCGCTAAACTGCGCGGAAGTGCCGATTTTCAGATGTTGTCAAACGCCCTTAGAAGGAATTTGGCTCGTCCGGCGGCGGCAGGGTGGGCGGCGGTCCGGAGGTGTCGGCCGGCTCGGCGGGCAAAGAGGATTCTGTCGGCGGGGTCATCGGCTCCAGGGCCCGACCGGACGAGTCCGGAAAACGGCCTTCCGCCGCCGCGGGCATGCCCCGGGCCCAGGCCGGATCCACGGTCGGCAAGGGGGCGGCGGCAATCGCGTCGATGTGCGGGTCGTATCCTTGGGGGGATTGGCTGGGGGTATCGGATTCGCATGAGGTGCAAGACCAGAGCAGCCAACCCGAAATCACGATCAGGACCACCCGAAGCGACGTCTGCATTATGCTCATCCTCCGTTTTCCTGTCCCGACCGCCGTTGAGTCCCTCTTTTTACCCCACGTTTGTCATAATCCCTGATAGAACGTATCATTGTATCGAGGCCAGAGGTTTAATCAAGCCGAATAATTCCTCCGGAGCGTAGTTTTTATCCAGAAAAAAGGGCAGGTAGCAGCCGTGGGCGTGGTCGCTGGCCAGGACGATCAGACGGCCGTGCCGGCGGTCGCAGCCGTGGCTCTGGGGCTGGTGGCCCACGATGAAATGGTCCACCTGCCACCGGCGGGCCATCTGCTCCAATCCCGCCTCCGCCTGCTGGCGGTCCCAGGTCAGAGACCGCAGGGAGGCGTCGTTTTGCAGGTCCAAACGGGTCAACTTTCGGCTGAATATCCGCTCGTCGAAGGTCTTCCAGTGCCGCATCGAGGGCAGCGAATGCGACATCCAGATGCGGTTTTCCGTGCGGACGGCCAGGGGCATCGACAGGATAAAGTCGTCCAGGGCCTGCATCACCAGCGGGCTTTTTTCGGCGAAAGTCGTTGCAATGGAATTAGTTACCGCTCGAACCATCGCCTGGCCGGCCTTGAGGATCTCGTCCCGGGTCACCTGGGCTATTTCGTGGTTGGACAGCAGGAAATGGACCTGTCCCGGATATTCAACCTTTAATTGAGCCGCTTTCGCCAGCAACAGATAGGAATCGCACTGGTCCGGCGAGCGGGTATTGGCACTGTGGAGAATTTCGTGCAGGATCAGGTGCCGGTCGCGATGGACCGCCAGATCGGCCGCCCGGCAGAGGCGCTCATAGTTCAATTCGTGGCCGTGCAGGTCCCCCGTCATGATCACCGAGCCGGTGGCGGGAAGGCGTATCAAGTTGCCGTCCCGCCAGGGGTCCAGGCGGTTGGCCCGCGCGGCCCGTTCAAATGCGGCAATGAGCTCCTTGGTCGTCATATGTCCCTTACCAAAACCCAATCAGAGGCCTCAAAACGCCTCCAAAACGCCTTGAGACACCGGCGAATCCGTTGCGAAATACACCGTATTTATAGCGGCTTTGCCTTCGATAGAAAAGAGGCTCTTTTGGGACCGGCGAGCCCCGCAGGTGTCTGACGAGCTGGTCGTTTATTCCGAAAAAGCGCATAAGCATTTATATAGAAATACTTTGCAATTTTGCTCGCTCCGGGCACGCCGTCATCGTCCCTGCCTTGGCCCCATCGTGAATCAATCAGGAATCCATTGATTGTCACCTTGCGTAGCGGCCTGCCGTTTGGCTCCACCTGGCAAACAAGGCCAGCCGATGGACGGTTTGCGGCAACGTATTTTTGGCATATGACGGGCAAAACACTCCGTGAAAACGGTGGAGATTCTCGGGTGGCTTAATCGTAAACAATTTATTGACAATGATTTGCAGGATTGCGGGGCCGCAATCCCGCCGCTGCCGGTCCGTTTGCGTCAGATGCCGATGGAATGGTTTTCCTGTTGACTTGATTGCTCGTTCGGATCGTCGTCGGCCGGGCCGGACGGTTGATCGGCCGCCGCGTTGGTGTCGGAGGCTCGGGATTTTTTCCCGTTTCCGTTCAGGCCGTTGGCGCCGAGTTTGCTGCCCGCGATCATGTGGATCAGCAGATCCAGGCGGCTGATCAGGGTGGGCATGTCCGCCGGCCGCTGGCGGGGGTCGGACCGGACGCATTCCATGACCAGGTTGGACACGCCCACCGGGATGCGGGGCTTGAGCTGGTGGGGGCTCAGCGTGTTCTCCCGGCTGGCCAGGGCCAGATCCAGTCGATCCGACTGGCGGGGGATCAGGGTGGGGACGTGCTTGCCGGTAAGGGCCCAGTACATGGTCGCGCCCAGGTTGAATACATCCGTGCGGGCATTGAGCGGGCGGCGTTTGACCTGTTCGGGGGCGATGTAATCCGGGGTGCCCTGGATCCGGGGCTTGACCGTCCCGTTGGCACAGCTCTGGCCCAGGTCGATGATCCGGATGGCGCCGTTGTCGGCTATGATGATATTGTTGGGCTTCATGTCGCAGTGCAGAAAGCCCTGGGCATGCATGCCGTGCAGGCCGTCGGCCACCATGCGGAAGATCAACAGCAGGTCCAGCAGCGACCGGCTGGGGCTCTGCTCCAGGCTGACGCCCGGGCAGTATTCCATGAGCATGAGCACCTCGCGGGTGCGCAAGCGCCGCCGCCGCCGATAGATATCATAATAATTGCGGATGTAGGGATGATTGATCCGCGAACCGACGCGGAACTCCGTCTCCACCTGCTCGATCATGCGGCCGTCCTGGCCTTCCTGGCGAACGACGTATTTCAGGGCGTGGATCTCGTTGTTGGACTTGTTCTTCACGGCGTAGATCACGCTGGCCGCCCCGAATCCCAGGCGGCGGATGATCTCATGGCCGGGAAAGTCCGGCGGCTCCTGGGCGCTGGGGGAAAAACCCCGTTTGGATTGCGGTATCAAGTTTGCCATGTCGATCCCGAGCGTTCGCCGCCTGTGATTTTCTCGGTCCCGGAGGTTTTGTCGCCCCCTTATCCGGCCGTAAAGGCATCAACGCGGAAATCCAGTGAGGCGCGAGCAACCAAAGCATCGGTTTTTCCGTTGCTTTGTCCGGTTGGGCCCCTCCTTTGAGTGTACGGCATGGCAGATTGAGCTAAAATCTGCTATAGCAAGCAGTTAGAAGAAATATGATTGCTGAATCCCCTTGAGATAAACCGTTGTTTACCCCGGTCTTGTCAATCCTTTTGCTATGCCTTTCTCAGGTTTGGGCCCTCATCTTGCCATCGGTATCACCGGTGGCGACTCAAACAATATATCGTCGCAATATGGTAGCGAAGTAAGGCCAAATATGCAAGTTAATATCAGAATAATACCTGTCGCTGTGATCTTCGGGTGCCGGCCCAAGATGTAGATATTGCCTGTGAACGCATCATCAGGACCGCCGGTAGGTCAAAATCCCGCCCGCCTCGCCCTGCCGGCTTGGATTCGCCGTCGATGGACCGCGAACGCCTCGCCCTGCCGGCTTGGATTCAATGGGGATGGACCGCACCGATATCAATCTGCCGGGTGGATTCGCCAGTGAAGGACCGAACGGTGCCGGATTTGTCTCGCGTGCCCTAAATATAGCGTAATATATTGCAAAATATGGACTTAGTGCAAGTAGTGTGCTTTGCCCATCGGGCGGCGGGATGGACCTGTTCGGGCTAGTTTTTCCAGACGATCGCCGGCTCGAACCGGCAGAAGCGGACCAGGCTGTCGGTCAGGTTCTGCAGCTGCTGGATCTGCATGGGCGTACCGGCAGGCGATATTCCCGGCCGGCAGATCAGGCAGATGCGGATGGTTTGGGCGTCATAACTGCCCCGTGAGTCGCGCAGGCAGGCCTGCTGGCGTCCCCAGCGGCTGGAGGCAAACACCTGGCCGTCACGGCCGATTTGGCCGTTGCCGAGCAGGAAATGGAACTGATTGACCGCCACGCCCCGCGGTTCCGGATAACCGGCGACGAAATGGTTCTCCGTCCGGTAAGTCACCTCGATCCGGTTCCATTGAGCCGGCTCCACGCCCGGCTGGGTGCCCAGTGCCGATTGGAGGGTGGACAACTGGTTCTGGCTGGCCAGGCTGAAGGGCATCGGCTTGATGGGCTTGCCTTCCAGGGCCAGCAGGATCAGGGCACCGGCGGTCATGGCGAAAAATAAAACGAACATGACCCGGGTTAATCGTCCCTGATGCTGCATGTTGACGTCCCTGTCGTCGGACCACCTCTCGAAGCGACGGGAAAGCGATCCCCACATCCGCGTCGTGTCCCGGCCGGCGTCGCGAGGCCGGCGGCGGCCCTCGTTGGCGGGGCCCCAAAAAGGATACTGGTTGCCGCTGGAAAGCTGGTTGGAATTATACGTAAACAAAACCTCCCGTCCATGCAAAAAGCCCTGGCCGGTCGGGCTGGGTCGGTTTTGTCAGACGCCCTCAAATTGCTTTATCGTCCAGGAGTCATTCAAATCTTGATTTATCGGGAACTATATGGAGGGCTTCTTTTTGACGCCGCCGGCAGACAAGCCGATACCGGCCGGCACTATGCTTTCGCGGCGATCGGCGGCGGTGCCGGCGGCGCGTCGCCGGCCGCCGGGAGGCTCGACGGCGGCTGGGCGCCGACGATCGGCTGCCGGCGGAACCGGCTGTCGGAAAGGGAGATTTCCGAAGGGGCCTCCGGCGGGATTCGCGCCGTCGATCATTTGGCCGATCCGACACCGTGCCAAAGGGTATCCAGCCGGGGATATTTGGATTTACTGACGGCGCAGGACCGATGGGGCCTGGGGGATGGATTATCGTAAATACTTACATATAAATGGCATAGGCCGATATCGCCTACTGATGTCGGCCCTCTGGCAGCCATGCCTTCTCTGGCGTTCGGGGCTCAGGCGGTAGTCCGGATCGGCGCACCGCAATTCCTGTTAATCATATTTGATTAATGGTGATGACACTGCCTATAATCAGCCGGAACCGTTAGGAAGCACGAAATTTCGTCCGCAGGGATGTAATCGGCTCGCCCATCCTTGTGCGGCGAAGCCCGGCCTTGAGGAATAGGGCCGGGCATTTTTTTTGCCTCGCCTTCCGGCGAACAGGGCCGCCCGAAGCAATGGTCTCGCCGGATTTCCCCTTCATCCTGCCCGGACCGGGCTGGCCGGTCGCCGACATGGCAGCCTTGGAATGGCGCCGGGGGGATTATTTGTTCATCTGCAGGGACGCCAGGGCCGAGGCGTTGTCCTCGGCGACGTCGAAGATGGCGTCCAGGCCGGTCAGGAGAAATACCCCCCAGACCTGCACGGGAATCTCACACAAAAGCAGTTGGAATTTGTTGTCAATGAGTATCTTGCGCAGCTTGAGCAGCAGGGAGATATTGGAGGAGTTGAGATATTTCACCTTGGCAAAGTTGACCACGACGTCCTTGGGATTGTTTTTTACCCGATCGGCGAGGGTATTGAGTTCATCGGAGAAATCCGGATCGTTGGCCACGTCCGCCAGAATGATCTCGTCGGACCAGTCTTGAATCGCCATATCTATAAGTTCCTTATTTCAAGGTATATACGGGGCGTTTTCTTGCGTTGTCCCGGTGGTCACCCTAGCAAAGTGGCCGGGGACTGTCAAGTGCTAGATGGCCGATTCGGGGATTTTTGTTCCGGGGGCTCGGGATCGGCCGGCGGGCCGGCCGGGCCGGCCGCCCCTGCCGGGCCGAACAGCCGGGAGGCCGCCAGGGCCGCGGCCAGGATCGAGACGATCACCAGCAGCGAGATCCAGGTCTCGATAGGATAGTGATGCGAAAGGAGCATCTTGATGCCCACGTAGAGCAGCACCAGCACCAGGGCCTGCCGGACATAGCGAAAGCGGTGGATCATGGCCGCCAGGGCGAAATACAGTGACCGCAGGCCCAGGATGGCGAACACGTTCGAGGTGAAGATGATGAAGGGGTCGGTGGTGACCGCGAAGATCGCCGGGATCGAGTCCACCGCGAACATCACGTCGCTGCTCTCGACGGCCAGCAGGACCAGGAACATCGGCGTGATGGCCCGCGCCCCGTTGATGCGGCCGAAGAACCGCGGGCCGTCGTAGTGCTCCGTGACGGGATAGATCCGGCGGGCCAGCCGGACCAGGGGATTGCGGTCCGGCGGCTTGATCTCCTGGCGGCCGATAAGCAGCTTGCCGGCCGTCAGGATCAGGATCGCCCCGAAGAGGTAGACCGTCCAGGAGAACCGCTCGATAAGAGCCGATCCGGCGGCGATCATTATCGCCCGCATCCCGATGGCGCCCAGGATCCCCCAGAACAGCACCCGGTGCTGATAGGGCCGCGGCACGGCGAAGTAGGAAAACAGCAGCGCCATGACGAAGATATTGTCCAGGCTCAGGGATTTTTCGATCACGTAGCCCGTGAAATATTTCAGGGCGGCGTCGCGGCCGCCGCGGACCTGGCCGGCGCCCGCGGTGATGTTCAGCCAGCTGTGTTCGTAGGCGAAGTAGACCACGACATTGAAGGCCAGCGCCAACGTGATCCAGAACGCCGTCCAGGCCAGCGCCTCGCGGACGCCGATGCTGTGGGCCTTGCGGTGAAAGACGCCCAGGTCCAGCGCCAGCAGGCCGATCACCAGCAGCAGAAATCCCATCCAGTAGAGCATGGCCACTTCCGGTTTCTAAGTGGAAACGTAAAGAATCATAAAACGCTCTCGATGACACCTGCGTGTAGGCCGGGTGCCATGCCCGCGCTTGCGTGGGCAGGTATGACGCCGAAGGAATCCTGGCTTCCCGCTTTCGCGGGAATGACATAACGAATCATTATGCGTTTCCACTTAGGGCAGCGGCGACTGTCGGGATTCCAGGATCCCCAGCCGCCAGGGGATCTGGCCGTAGGGCTTGCCCGCGCGGTCCGCATCGAGCACGCCCTGGAAGAGAAAACGCAGGTTGGCCGGATCCACCTCCAGGAGTTCGTCATGGCCGCTGCGCAGCAGCTCGCCGTGACTGATGGAATCCGTCCAGCGGGCCGCCGTCTGTTGCACGTTGTTCATCGAGGCGAAGGCGTTTACCCGGCTGGCCGCCAGTTCGCGCCAGGGGCCGTCCAGATCATCCGCCGCGTAGGCCTTGTAGTAGCGCCAGCCGGCGCCGTTTTGGGCCTCGATCAGGGTGAGGTATTGGCTGCGTCCCTTGAGTTTGTAGGTGTGGCTGGCCTCGAAGACGTCGCCCTGCAGGGCGACGGTAGGCGCCGACCAGCCGTGGGGAAAGTCGCCCAACGGCGTCCGGGACCGCCACATCCGGCCGTCCAGCGAGGTGAAGAACAGGTAGGCCTGCCTATCGGTGCAGATCACCCAGAAGTCCAGCCAGTTGCGGATGTTGTCGGGCTTGCGCTCGAACAGCGGTGTCGGCGGGCTCCAGCTGTCGGCGTCGGTGATGTCGGTCGTGGTCGAGCAGGCCGGCTGGTATTCCGGCTGCCAGCGTTCGTCCGAGGCCTGGAAGATCAGGTACCAGCGCCGCTGCGGCCCAAAGTAGAACACCTGCGGGGCGCAGAAATACCCCGGATGCAGCGGCAGGATCCGCCGCGGGGCGCGGGCGGCCTCGTTCCAGTCGCGAAAGCTCAGGTACTCGATCGCGTGGGAGCGCTGCCGGCCCCGCACCGTGCAGAACAGGTGCCAGGAACCCTGGTAAACCACCGCCGACGGGTCCTTGACCGCGTACCACTCGAAGCCGTCCCGCGTCAGCGGCGCCAGGACCGGACCGGCGGTGACCCAGGCGAAGTGGCGTCCGGGCGGCTCCGCCCGGACGGTGTTCGCGTCCGCCGCCGCGACCACCACCGCGTCCACCGCCGAGTTCGCGACCTCTTTTGCCGGTTCGCCGTGGCCGTTTTCAACGTCGCTAAGTATCCCCAGGAGCATCAGCAGGACGACCGTTGCCCTGTGCGGTTTCATTGTGGCGCCTCCTCGTTGATGTCCGCCGATCCGGCGGAAGGTTCCCGGAAGTCTATCGGCCGGCCGGGCGGGAAAAACCGTTCGTCGCTATCGTGCATAGGCATTTCGGGTACCATCGTATTATCGGGGGGGTGCCTGCCGTTTCCTGCCGGTCGGCTCTGCGGGCGGGATCATTCCGCCGGCGCGTCCTATCGACACGTCGGGCCGCCGTGTCGTACCGCCGCGTCACGCCGCCGGATTACAGGGCCGCCTGCAACAGGACCTTCTGGGTGGTTTTTTCAAAGTGCAGTCCGTAGATCGCCAGTTCGATGGCCAGCGGAACGGTCGAGAGCCGGCGGCAGGCGGCAGCACCCAGCAGCTTCCAGAAGTAAAACCGCGACGGGGAGCGCACGCCGATATGCCAGAGGCTTTTCAGGCCCGCCATAAAATCCCGCAGGGAGATCCGGTTCCGGAAGGTCGGGGTATAGCTGCGAATCAGGGTGTGGATTCTCTCGTAATAGTGCTTGGAGCTGTAGAGGGTGGCCAGGACGGTGCGGTATCCCTCGAGCAGCCGCTCCTTGTCCATGCGGGGCCGGAAATTCAGGGTGGCGTCGGTGTTTTCCCCGGTGCTGTCGCGCAGCAGCCGGCCTTCGGCCTTCAGGCGGCTCCACAGGCGGGTGTGCGGCAGGGCGTTGAGCAGGCCTACCATGGCCGTGACAATGCCGGCCCGCTGGATGAACTGGATCTGGGCCTCGAAGATCGAGTCGGGATCGCTGTCGAATCCGAGGATGAATCCGCCCATGACCTGAAGGCCCTGGCGGTGGATCGCCCGGACGGACTGGACCAGGTCCCGCTGGGTGTTTTGGGTCTTGCGGCATTCCCGCAGACTCTCGTCGTGGGGCGATTCGATCCCCACGAAGACCTTGTGAAAGTTGGCGTCGTGCATCTGCCGCATCAGGCGGGGATGATCCGCCAGGTTGATGCTGGTCTCGGTTGTCAGGGCGAAGGGATACTTGTGCTGCTTCTGCCAGGCGATCAGGGCCGCCAGCATGGTCTGCACGCGGCGGCGGTTGCCGATGAAGTTGTCGTCGACGACAAAGACGTCCCCGCGCCAGCCGGCGTCGTAGAGCGACTGGAACTCGGCCAGGATCTGCTGGGGGCTCTTGGTGCGGCAGACGCGGCCGTACATGGCGGTGATGTCGCAGAATTCGCAGTCGAAGGGGCACCCCCGGGAATACTGCAGGGCCATGGAGGCGTAGTCCTTGAATCGGATCAGGGACCAGAGGGGCACCGGCGTTTGGGTGATGTCCGGCCGCTGCTCGGAGGCATAGCGCCGCCGGGGCGTTTGGTTGTCCCAGTCGGCCAGAAAGGCCCCCAGGGTGATCTCGGCCTCGTTGCAGATGAAATGATCGGCCTCGGCAAAGACGTCCGGCTGGCTGGTGGCGGCCGGCCCGCCGAGGACCACGGTCTTGTGCAGGCCCTTGCAGCGGTGGATGATCCGGCGGGCGCTGTCCTTCTGGACGATCATGGCGCTGATGAACACCAGGTCCGCCCAGGCGATCTGCTCGTCCGTCAGCTCGGTCACGTTGACGTCCACCAGCTTTTTGTTCCAGGAGGCGGGCAGCATGGCCGCCACGGTCAGCAGGCCCAGGGGCGGAAAGGTCGCCTTGCGGGAGATGAAGCCCAGCACGTGCCGGAAGCTCCAAAAGGTGTCCGGATACGCCGGATAGATCATCAGTAGGTTCATGGATTCAGTCCTTTGCTGGAATAGGTGGTCCGGGCGGCCGGTTTCGAGTGGGCCTCGGCCAAGGCGGACCGCGTGGTGCGGCCGCCCAGCACCGGATCGTTGTGCAGATACAGCTTCCAATTGGCCATGGTCTCCAGGATGGCCTTGCCGCGTTTGCATTCGGCCATGCTGATCTTGCCCTCCCGCAGCAGGTCGAAGTACGGGCCCCAGTTGGTCTGCTGATAGAGCTGGGCGAACTTTTGGTAGAACCGCTCGCGATCCAGGCGGGTGGGCAGCACCGAATGCAGCGTGTCATAGCAGGAATAGTCGTGCGTGAGCAGCTCGGTGTACCGCTGTTGATACAACTGCGTGCCGGGCAGGGGGGTCAGGACGGTGAACTGGGTATGGGTGATCTCCTTTTCGTGGACGTAATCCCGCAGGAGGTCGAAATCCTCCTCGGCCCAGTCCGGATCGACGATGAACGCCCCCCAGATGATCACGCCGTGATCGTGCAGGATCTGGATGGCCCGGTCGTTGGTCGAGAGGGTGTTGGTCTTGTTGACCTTCTTCAGCATGCGTTCGGAGGCCCCCTCCAGGCCCAGCAGCGCGGCGTGCAGGCCGGTGTCGACCCAGAGGCTGACCAGGTCCGGGTGCCGCACGATCGAATCCGTGCGGCACTGCATGGCGTAGCGCTTGCGGATGCCCTCGGCCTGGAGCCGCTGGGCGATGGCCCGCTCGCGGCTGTGATTCATCAGGAAGTTGTCGTCCACGAAGGTGATGTGATTCGTCGGGATCGAGGCGATCTCGCGGACGACGCGCTCGGCCGACATCTGGTTGATCCGGCCCTGGTAGAACTGCCAGACGCTGCAGAAGTTGCAGCGGTAGGGACAGCCCCTCCCGGTGGCCACGGAGGCGTCCACCTCGTCCAGCAGAAAGAAGTAGCGGTCCCGGTAGGCCTCGGTCAGGTCCCGCCGCGGCAGGGGCAATGTGTCCAGGGCCACCTTGGTCGACAGGCGCGGATGGGGGACGAATTGGCCGTCGGCGTCCCGCCGGAAGATGTTGGGCACCTGCTCGAGGCCCTGGTGCGCATCGACGGCCTGGACCAGTTGCCGGAACATCAGTTCCGCTTCCCCGACGGCCACGGCGTCGACGGAGGGGATCATGAAATCGCCGGGCAGCAGCGAGGCGTGGTGGCCGCCCACGACGGTGAAGATCTCCGGCGAGAAGGTCTTGATCTGCCGCAGCGTCTCCCGGGCGGCGTACACCTCCGGTGTCAGGGCGGTCACGGCGACCAACTCCGGCTGGAAGGAGCGCAGCGTCGATTGCAGATCCGCGTCCAGCCGCAGGTCCAGGATGCGGACGTCGTGTTCAGGGACCTGGCTGGCCAGCATCTCCAGGTGCAGCGGCTCCGACAAGGCCAGCAGGCGAAAACCGATTCCCTGGGGGACGTGATCCGGTTGCAGTAGTAGAATGCGCAAGTCAGCTTTCCTCCGGCGGGTTTCCCCGGCATCTGTTCGTGTTGGTGTCCTGCCCGGCGCGGGGCCATCGGAGGCCCTGCGTCCGGCGTCGGTGGTCTACCCTTTCTACGGCGGGGCCCGGTTCGGCCAGTCGGGCGGCCAATGGGGTCGTTCCAGGAATTTTCCCGTCGCCGTGGTGGTCCGCTGCTGGTTCTGGGTGATTTCGCCCTTGAGCAGATAGATCGGCTCCGAGACGTAATCGATCCAGGCGCGGACGGTGGCCGCCCGGTCGACGAGCACCGGGTGGCGCAGGCGCATCTGGAAGTCCGCCGTGACCGCGACGATCTCCCGGGCGAACAGGCAGCTGGTCATGGCGCTGTCCAGTATCAGCGAAAGCACCCCGCCGTGCAGGATGCCGGGATAGCTTTCGTGGGACCGGCCCAGGCAAAAGGACGCCTGGACGCTGCCGTCCGGGCAGGCCTCGAAGCGAAGGTGCAGACCCTGGGGGTTGTCCGGGCTGCAGCCGATGCAATGCGGGTGCACCCGCTGGCGGATGCCGATCCGTATTTGGTCTGCCATGAGCGTTTTCACTGACGATTCTTTCTGGTCAACCTTCGGCGGGTGTGATCCCGGCGTTTGGTTCCCTTCCGGCGGGCCCTGCAGATCGCGCCGCCGGCACCCTCCCGCCCCGCCTGTCCGGGGATCAAAAAAAGCAGCCATTGCTTCCGCTTCCGGGGCCGGCAGCGGCGTCATCGTGCAATCCCGGCCGGCGAACATTCCATCCGCGGCCCACCCGACAAGTAACCGTGGTTTGGCAGCTACCGGTGGATTCGGGTCTATGGCAGAGGAGAGTGTATCCTTTTGTTCCCAGCGGTTATACGTTCCGAAACATCCTCTCTGGCGGCGACGGATGGCCTGCCTGGGCCGGTTGGCCTCCCTCAGTCGTGACGTCGCCGGCTCGAACGGCCGCCGCCATCGCCATAGCCGCCGCGACCGCCGCCGCGGCCGCCGCTGATATGCCTACGCGGCTTGGCCGGATCCACCTTGAGGATCTGCCCTTCGTATTCCTTGCCGTCCAGGGCCGCCATGGCCGCCTGGGCTTCTTCCTGACTGGCCATCTCCACGAAGCCGTAACCTTTACACTCGCCCGTGACCCGGTCGGCGATGACGTTCGCGCCGGAGACGGTTCCGTGGGGCACAAACAGGGATTGCAGAATGGTGTCGTCCATGTTCACGGGAAGGTTGCCCACGTATAATCTCTTTGCCATGATCTTCTCTCTTTCGCGCTGGCATCTCGGGTGCGGCTGCACCTTGCCGGTTTTTCGGAATGTGGTTGTCCGGCTCGCCACAACATAACCAACTACATAGCGCCGCGAATGAGAAAATTGGCATGGGCAGATAGGCAACTGTCGCAGACCAGTCTTACTCTTTCGACCAATCGACTCTATATTTGTCAAGATTATAGCACTAGATTTCTCCGGTGGACAAGAAAATAGTTTTTCCTCCACGATTCGCCCGGTCCGGTGTGGTTTGCCCGGTTCGCGGGGTGCCCTGCCGAGACGATCACTTGGAACGCCTCTCTTTTATTTAGTACGCGAAACGTAAATTGGCAAACCGTACATCGGATAATACTTTTGTTAGAGAAAAGCTTAACTTATGATTTAGTTGTCTGCATGAAAAACGATTTAACATGTGCTGACTCACCATAAATCCAAATTCTGATGGATCGAAATCGGTCCGTCTATTTTTCGCGACAAGGTGCAACGGCCTAATTTCCTAGAAGCCATTTCACAACCTGCCCCCGACGGCGGTATTGGTACTGATAACGCCGGTTGACGAGGTTATGAAACGGCTTTGATTCATTCCGACTTGCGATGGATCAAAGGGTCGGACATGCTTTCCGTGGATCACGCCGATATCGCAAGTGCTAAAGTCGGGGAGGGGGGCGGCTGCTCCAAATTGCTTAACATCCTTTTCAACCCGTCGGTGCGATGGTTGAGCAAATCACTGAAAAGCTGTAAAATATACTGGACGTAGCAGTGCTATTTGTGTTTAGTATTTCAGGCAATATAATGTCAAGCCCTGGCGTCACGGTTTCCCTGATAAAAGGTATCCAGATCGTGGAAGCCAGGACGATTGGCATTGTCAGGGACGGTCACGACAACGTCGAACTCGCGGCAGATGATAATTTGTCAATCGAACCAGAGGCACTTGGAAAGAAATCATGGCAGATGGAAAGCTAGACGAGGTGGGACTATGGACCGAGATTAAGCTGCGAATCCTGCGCGATTACTCATCCGCGTATTCGACTATCCTTGGTAAGCAATCCATAATTAAACATTATGCTTACATCGATGGATTTGCTGGACCGGGAAGGCATATATCCAAGGCAAGTGGGCAAGAGATCGACGGGAGTCCGGCGATCGCGCTTTCACAGAAGTTCACGCATTATCATTTCATCGATCTTGATGGACACCGGGCGAAGCGACTACGAGAACTCGCAAAAGGAAGGAACGATGTAACGGTGTACGAAGGCGACTGTAATGAGGTTTTGCTGAATGAAGTGCTGCCTCGGTGTCGTTTCGATGATTTCAGGCGGGCGTTGTGTTTGCTTGATCCATACGGACTGAATCCGAACTGGAAAGTTGTAGAGAGTATAGGAAAGATGAAGAGCGTTGAGATATTCCTCAACTTCATGATTATGGACGCAAACATGAACGTCTTGTGGACCAATCCCAACCGTGTTTCGGCCAGCCAAAAAGAACGAATGAACATATTCTGGGGCGACGATTCATGGGAGAAGGCGGCATACAGGAACTCCCCCGGTCTCTTTGGCGATATGCAGGAGAAGACCAATAATGAGGCGGTTATCGCTGCGTATCGGCAACGACTCAAGGAAGTGGCCGGCTTCAAGTACGTGCCGGAGCCGCTTGCGATGAGGAATCGGACGGGGGCCGTTGTTTACTACTTGTTCTTTGCGTCTCACAACGAAACGGGTGAAAAGATTGCCCGAGACATTTTTAACAAGTTCAGGAGCGGAGCGACTGGCGATGGCGATTAAGTCGCGAATCGAGTGGACGGAATCCACGTGGAACCCGGTTACCGGATGCACGAAGATCAGTCCGGGCTGTAAGAACTGCTACGCGGAGCGGATGGCCAAAAGGCTGCAGTCCATGGGCCAGCCTAATTATGCAAGAGGATTTTCACTCTCGGTGCATCCTCATCTGGTGGAAATCCCGCTTTCGTGGAAGACGCCGCAGGTCATCTTCGTAAATTCGATGAGCGACCTTTTTCACAAGGACGTTCCTCTTGAGTTTGTCCAACGTGTGTTCGACGTCATGAATAAAGCAAACTGGCATCAGTTCCAGATACTGACCAAGCGCTCTGGACGATTGCTTCAGTTTGACCCGAGACTCTCATGGGCCAAGAACATATGGATGGGCGTATCCGTCGAGACGGAGCGATATGTACATCGCATCGACGATCTAAGGCAGACTCGTGCTATTGTTAAGTTCTTGTCACTAGAGCCTCTTCTAGGTCCATTGCCTGATTTAGACCTTTCTAGTATCGATTGGGTGATTGTTGGTGGCGAATCTGGACCATGTGCCCGCCCAATGGATGAGCAATGGGTTCTGGACATACGCGACCAAAGCGTCGCCCAGAATGTTCCATTCTTTTTCAAGCAATGGGGTGGCATAAACAAAAAGAAGGCAGGGCGAATCCTCCAGGGCCGTACATGGGACGAGATGCCGGCATGGGTTGCCGTATAGCAAATGGCAGAACAAGGGCATCCATTAGGGGGGAAATTGCGAGAACAATCACTTCTTGGAATTTTTATAAGTTATTGCTAATAATTAACTTATAAAATTAGTGACATAAAATTGAAGATTTTTCTGGCATGATCTTTGAGTTTGGTTTACACTCTTATAAGAGTGTTATAGGAGTGTTAATCGCTATGGCAGGCAAGGCAAAGATCCAACAGAGCAAGGTGACGATCAAGATACCCCGGCCCCTGTACGTGAAGATCGGACGGGTGATCGAGGACGGCGGCTACGATTCCGTGACCGATTTCGTGGTCTACGTGCTGCGGGACCTGGTCGCCAGCCATGAGATCCACAACGGTGCGGCCGACCAGCAGACCGGGGAGATACAAGAGGTCAAGCAGCGGCTGCGGGCCCTGGGTTACCTGTAGCAGGGGATAGAAGTACCTGTCGTAGCAGACAGGGGCGCCTGTAGTGTGAGATAGGGTGGTACCAGAAGAATGCGGAACGGAAGGTATCGGGTATTAGCCTGGCTGTGGATGGCTGCGGCGGCCGTGTCGGCCGGCCTCGGCCAGACGGCCCCGGTTGCCGGCCCCGCCGAGCCGCCGGCCCAGATCGATACCCAGGCCGAGCAGGTCCTGCAGAAGGCGCAGCGCCATTGGCAGTCCCTCCAGGCCTTTGAGGTGCAGGTCGAGTTGCAATTACGGGTCCAGCGGGGACCGATCACGCAGTCGTTCCGCGAGGTCAGCCGCCTGGCGGTCCGCAAGCCGAACCGGCTGGCGCTGCGGCAGGAGAAGGGGCTGTTCAATCCCAGCGTGGTCTGTGACGGCAATTTCGTCACGAGCTACAAGCCGCTCCTGCAGGAATATCTGGTGCGCCCGGCGCCCGAGCACCTGGAGGGGCTCTTCGATTTCCAGGTGGAGGCCGGCACCGTATTGCGGGCGTCGTTGCCGGTCGTCCAGCCGTTGATCGCCAAAGATCCCTACCAGGCCCTGATCCGGGGGGTGGTCCGGGGCGTTTACCTGGGCGAGGAGACGGTCGATGAGGTTCGTTGCCATCACCTGCAACTGGAACAGCGGAACCTGGATTTGCAGTTGTGGATCAGCCAGGGCGATGAGCCGCTGCTGATGAAGATCCGGCCGGACTTCGCCCGCATACTGGATCAACTGCCCAACCGGGACGATCCCAACCAGGTCAATGCCCTCGAGCAGTGCTGGCAATTGTCGCAATGGCAGGTGGCGCCCGAATCGGATTCGCTGGATTTCACCTTCGCCCCGCCGCCGGGCAGCCGGCAGGTGGATCGGTTCGGCCAGTCCACCGAGAATACCAGTCATCCACTGGTGGGTTTGCCCGCCCCGAAAATCACACTGCCAATGCTGGAAGGCGGCCAACTGGAGTTGTCCGGGCCGCGGGACCGGGTCGTCCTGCTGGATTTCTGGGCCTCCTGGTGCGGGCCCTGCAAGACCGCCATGCCGGTGGCGGTCGCAACGGCTAGGCGATTTGCCGGCCAGGACGTGGAATTATACACGCTGAACGCCTCCGACTCGCCCGAGAAGATTCGCTCGTTCCTTAAAGGGCTCAAGCTGTCGGTGCCGGTGGCCCTCGACGAGCAGGGCCGGGCCTTCGAGCGGTATCAGGTGCGCAGCATCCCCCATACGGTTCTGATAGACCGCAGGGGCATTATTCGGCGGGTCTATGTGGGTTACGGCGGGGATTTCCAGAGGGACTTAACCGAGGCGATCGGCCGGCTGCTCGCCGATCAGGGCGAGAGAGACCTGGTCTGCCGCAGCGTTCGCTGGGAACCGCAGACGTCGGGCCCCAATGAGCCGGTCGGCTGGGCCTGCGAGCTGCAGAACGCCGGCACGGAGACGATTCCGGCCGGTTCCTACAGCGTGCAGCTCGTCCTGGGGGGCCAGACCGTATTTTGGGGGCCGCTGTTTCTGTCGATCGCGCCGGGACGGACCGTGACATACCGGCCGGATCCGGAACTGTGGCATATCCAAATCGACCGGGCCGGGACGTATCCGTGCACGGTTATCGCGGATCCGGATCGCCGCATCCTGGATATCCGGCAGGACAACAACGTTTGGCAGGGGGTATTGACGGTGCAGGGCCCATGACCAGAACCAAGCCGAAAAAGAGGTCCGATCACATGACGGGACAAACGCCGTCGCCATCGGCGTCGCCCATGCCGCCGTCGCCGCCGACGCCGTTGAGCGCTGCCGAGCGGGGGGACTGTCCGGCAACCGGCGCCGTGGACCTGCCGGCAACTTGCCGGCGGCAGACGCCGCAGCATACGGATCGAACCATCGCCCCGCGCCGCCGGCCCCTCTCGGAGATGCGGCGGCGGAGCATCCTCAAGGCCGTTATCTGGCGGGTTCTGGCGAGCCTGACCACCATGGGACTGGTGTTTATGTTTACCCACGAGACCAAGACGGCCTTCTGGGTGGGTGTTTTCGAGGTGGCGGCCAAGATGACGCTGTACTACGGCCACGAGCGGATGTGGAATCACATCGGCTGGGGGCGGCTGGAGCTGGGCCTGGCGGATTCGGGCGCGAACGCATGTTGTGCGCCGGAATAATGAGAAGGAAACGGCAAGCATGAATCGACCCCGCCTGATGGTGTTGAGTATCGACGGCGTGCCGTTCGGCCTGTTGGAGCGGTTCCTGGCCGGCGGGCGGATGCCGAACCTGGCGGGCCTCGTCGAGCAGGCGTCCGCCGGTGGACAAGGGGGCCTGCGGCCCATGCGGTCGGCCCAGCCGACGGTCAGCTGCGTGGCCTGGTCGAGCTACATGACCGGCTGCAATCCCGGCAAGCACGGCATCTTCGGCTTTATCGACCGGCGCGAAGACGGCTACGAGTTGTCGTTCCCCAATTCGCGGATGATGGCCGTCGAGCATCTCTGGGAGATCTTAAGTAAGGCCGGCAAGCGGGTCTTCGGCATGAACGTGCCGGCGACCTACCCGCCGCGGCCGGTCAACGGCGTCCTGATCGGCGGGTTTTTGGCCCCCTCGGTCGATAAGTGCGCCTATCCGGCCGACGTCAGCGGGTACCTCAAGCAGATCGACTACCAGATCGACAGCGACGCGGCCCTGGCCCGCAAGGACAAGCGTGCCATGCTGGGCAACCTGGACAAGACCCTCGATACCCGCATGGAGGCGATGTTTCATTTCCTCGACGCCGAGCCGTGGGACTTCTTCCATACCCATATCATGGGCACGGACCGGATCAACCATTTCCTGCTGGAAAAATACGAGCAGGGCGATCCGCAATTCGCTCCCGCCTTCGAGCGGTACTACCGGCGGATCGACGAGGCCGTCGGCCGGCTGCTGGACCGCCTCGGCGACGATACGCCCCTGCTGATCTTCAGCGATCACGGCTTTTGCCCCATCAAGCAGGAGGTGCAGTTGAGCCGTTATCTGATCGAGACCGGCTGGACCGTCCCGGCGACGACGCTTCGGCATCCGCTCTCGATCGATCCGGCGCGATCGAAGGCGTATTGCCTGATCCCCGGTCGAATTTTTGTAAATCTCAAGGGGCGGGAACCGGGAGGGATCGTTCCGTTGGAGGAATATCAACAGACCCGGCTGAAATTGAAAGAGGATTTATTACAGTTGAAGGACCCGGCAACCGGCGAACCGGTGATACGCAAGGTGATGATGCGGGAGGATCTCTACTGGCCGGCGGGAAGTTTCGGCGTCGATGCCCTGCCGCCCGAGCCGGTCGCCCGCGCCGGCGGCGTCTTCGGCCGGGCGGCGGACCTGATCGCCATCCCCCACGACGGCTACGATCTGAAGCTGGGCCTGGCCGGGAACACGGTGTTTCAGCGGACCGAGCTGGAAGGGATGCACACCTACCATGACGCCGCCATGATCAGCCGGGGCGTCGAGCTGCCCGCCGGGGACCTGGAGATCCTGATGCTCGCCCAACCCATCCTGCGGCAGCTCGGCGTGGAACCGCCGCAGGACATGGACGGCGTTGGATCGGCGGTTACCTCGTGGGAGAATTGACGCGATTACCGTAAAAGGAGTATCAAGTGGACAAGTTGGGCGAACTGGAAAGTCAGAGTATCTACATCATCCGCGAGGCGTATTACCACTACAAGAAGCTGGCGGTGCTCTGGTCGATCGGCAAGGACTCGACCACGCTGGTCACGCTCGTGCGCAAGGCCTTCTTCGGCAGGGTGCCGTTTCCCGCCCTGCACATCGACACCAGCTACAAGTTCCCCGAGATGTACCGCTTCCGGGACGAGTACAGCAAAAAATGGGGCCTGGAGCTGGTGGTGACCCGCAACGAGGCTGCCCTGGCCGCCGGCATGAAATGCGACAAGAAGCTGGAATGCTGCAACGCCCTGAAGACGGAGGCCCTCAAGCAGGCCATCGCCGAGCACGGCTTCGAGGCCCTGCTGCTGGGCATCCGCCGGGACGAGCACGGCATCCGCGCCAAGGAGCGCTACTTCTCGCCGCGGGACGAAAAGTTCCAGTGGAACTACCAGGACCAGCCGCCGGAGCTGTGGGACCAGTACAAGAGCCAGGCCGAGGAGCGGACCCACATCCGCGTGCACCCGCTGCTGGGCTGGACCGAGGTGGACATCTGGAGGTATCTCAAGCGGGAGAACGTGCCGATCACCGAGTTGTACTTTTCCCGGAACGGCAAACGCTATCGCAGCATCGGCTGCACCACCTGCTGCAACCCGATCGACTCGGACGCGGCCACCATCGACGAGATTATAGAGGAGCTCGAGACCACCAACACCTCCGAGCGGGCCGGCCGCGCCCAGGACAAGGAGAACGTCTACACCATGCAGAAGCTGCGGGCGCTGGGATATATGTAGACGACAACCTGGCAACCCAAAGAACAGGAGACACGCCATGGCACTGTGCCCACATTGCGAAAAAGAATTGACGTTGGCCGACGTGAATGCCGACGTCTCGGGCAGCCTCAAGAAGGAGGTCATGTACTCCTGCCCCTACTGCCGCAAGATATTGGGCTTCGCCTACTTTTTGGGCGGCCTCTTGACCGGCCGGCCCGAACGAAAGAGTAGGCGGCAAGACCACAA
>JAFGFX010000261.1 GCA_016930855.1 Sedimentisphaerales bacterium
CGACACGGGGATGTTTTCGGCCAGCGCCAGCTCGCCGATGCTTTCCAGCCCGGTGCTTTGGCCGTCCCGGTAGCTGCGGATGTGCTCCGCCAGCGTTTCATCCCCTTCGGTCAGCGCCGTCAGGACCGTCAGCGTCGCCGTGTTCACGTTGATCAGCCCTTCGATCCGTTCATCGCCCTTTACGGTGATCCGATCGGAGATCTGCGCGAAGGTTTCCAGGTCGATCGGCACCGGGTCCGGATCGTCAGTCTCCCGGGACGGGTTCCGGGGCGGCTGGCGGGCGCTGTTGTTGTTGATCAGGTCCGCGATGCTGTTGTAGTTGCGGTTCTGCACGATCCACTTGGCCTGGCCCTTGCTCAGCCCCAGCGACTGGACGAGCGTATTTTCGTCCGCCTCGTTGATGTTGATCCGCTTGTCCCCCAGGGCGTCGGTGTTCGTATCGTACGAGGTGCACGTCAAATACGATATCCACCCCTCGTTGAGGATATCGTCCTCGTTGTCGAGCGGCCAGCGCTTCTCGCCATCCTTCTCGTTGAAGTCCAACCGGCCGTTCAGGTTGGTGTCCTCCCCGTAGAACCATTCCGCCGAGACGCCCTTGATCAGCAGCATCTCCCGGATCGTCCGCAGCGGGCCGTTGCGGATCTCGTAGGGGATCTCCAGGTTGCGGTAATAGCCGACCTCGGCCCCCGTGCGGCTCAGATTGCTGTCCTGGTCGCGCCAGTCCATGATGGCGTCGACCACCTCCTCGGTCATGTTCGGCAGTTCCAGCAGTTGCTCCTTCGTGGCCGTGTTGATGTTCAGCTTGCCCGCCTCGTCCACGACGCGGATGGTGAAGACGCAGTTGCCGATCTGGACGTTCTCGCAGTCGGTCGGGTTGTCGCTCCAGAGATCCGTCAGGCAGTCGCTGGCCCGCTCGTCCTCGTTCAGCAGGCCGATGGCCGTTTCGATCCCCGCCCGGCAGGCCCAGCGGCAGGCAACGTGGTCGGCGTCGGCCAGGGCGGCGCGGGTTTCCAGCCGGCAGGTCTTGGCGATCACCGAGACCAGCGCCGTCAGCAGCACGACCGCCCAGAGGACCGCCACCAGGGCCAGTCCCGACGACCGGCCGTTTCGGCGTGGTGTCGCCGGTGCGATGTTCCGCGGGCCGTTCATGATTTTCGTCCGTCGCATCCTCTTATCCGCTCGTGCCGGTGTCCGGCGTATTCAACAGATCCGAGCCGCCCGACGGCTGGCTGCCCGGCCAGCGCGGCGGACGGATCAGCATCTTCTCGGTCAACAGTTCGTTGCTGCGCGGCGTCTTGGTCGCCAGATCCACCATCACCGCCTGGGGCAGATCCTGCCGCTCGGCGGGCCATTCTTCCAGCCATTCCTGCCCGTCGTAATACCGGACGGAAAAGATCAGGATCCCCCGGGCCACCGCGGCGACCACGCCCGCCGGCCGGGCGTCGGCGTTCGGATTGGGCCAGAGCCGCCGCATGAGCACCAGGGAGTCTTCGGTGACCTCGGCCCCGTCTTGCGGCTCCTGCGCCTCCAGGAAATATTCCACCTCGTAGAGATCGCCCTCGGGATAGTCCCGGCGGGCCTTGAGGGTGTTGGTCAGGTAGAATACGATCCGGCTGGACGGGACCCCCCCGGCGCGGTCCAGGGTGGCGACCAGTTTGGTCTGTCGCGGGTCGCGGCTGCGGTAGAAATTCATGCAATCCTGGCGGATCTGGTGCGCCGCGTAGCGCAGCTCGGCGTTGACCCGCAGGCGTTCCTCGAGCTTTTCCTGGCTGCCGATCACGGCCCGCAGCGCGGCGACCGCCGTCACGGAGATGAACGCCGCGATGATCGTCGCCACCAGGATCTCCAGCAGCGTGAATCCGTTTTTACCATTAGGATGGTGCGTCAAGGTCATTCTCTCTCTCGCGGCCGCCCCGCCCGCTCGCCGGTCCCGCCGGGTGAGCCCGTCATGCCGCCGGGGGCGTTTGCGGCATTGAAGGCCGCCGCATCAACTCTCTGTCGGGGTCGTCGTGGTCGCCACGCCCAGCAGGCCGTCCAGCCGGGTCACGGCCGATATCCGGTGGGGCCGGTTTCGATCGAGCCATTGGATGGTAATCGTGACGCGATAGATCGCATCGATGCTTTCCGCTTCGGTTTGCACCTGCCAGTGGTAGGTGATCCCGTTTTCCTCGAGTTCGCCTTCGCCGACCGGATCCTGCACGAAGGCGTCGATTCCGACGATGTCGATCGCCGTCAACTGCCGGTCCAGGATCTGCCAGGCGTGGGCGTATTGCTCGTTGAGCCGGATGCGCACCAGGCAGCGGCTGACCAGGCCCTGCAGGGTGACCACGCCGGCGGTCAGCACCACCGTGGCCACCAGGGCCTCGATCAGGGTGAATCCCCTTCGCTCTGTCGTGCGCCTCGGCCTCATGTATCGTTTCGTCCGTTCGCCTTCCTTTTGCCGCCCGCTCGCCGGCTTATCCGCCCAGGGGTCCTTCCGTCCGCGCGACCGCGGGTTCCGGCCGGCTCGATCAGCGGTTAAGATCCAGGTCCACCACCCCGCTGGCGATCCGTTCGATCTGGCCCCGCTGCATCTGGGCCCGGCCCGTCATCGGTTGGATCACGAGCGTATAGCGTCGCGCTTCGGTTCCCATCTGGATCAGGGCCGCATCGGCCGTTCCGTCCGGCCGAAACTCGATCCGCCGGGTATTCGTATCCGCCGCCGCCGCCGCGTCAGCCGTGTCGCCCGGCGGGATCGACTCGGCGGCGTTGTCCCGCTCCAGGTCAAACAGTCCTGTCCGTTCGTCCTGCCGCGTCGCCGCCGCCGGCTGTTGCCGGCCGGACTCCTGCGACCGGCTGTAGAGCGGCTGGATCTCGATCACAAAAAATCTCAGTTGCTCCGGCAGCGGGACCGGTTTATGGAACACGTTCGTGATCACGATCTCCTGCGGCTCGGCGTCCTCGACGTTCTCGTCGGCCTCTTCGATCGCCAGGTAGACCCGCCGGTTGGCCGGATCCAGCACCAGCGTGCATGTCTGCTGTCTCTCCACGGCCACGACCCGGGCGTATTTGGCCGCCAGCAGCAGCTCGGCGGCGGCCTGGTCCACCTGCCGTTTGTGAAACGAGCGGTAGTACATCCCGCCCAGCACGCCGGCCAGCAGCACAATCAGGGCCGAGACCGCCAGCAGTTCCACCAGCGAGAAGCCCCCCACCGTCGCTCGCCGCGAGGTGGCATCGCCACCCCTGGTTCGCCGCGATCTCGGTTGGCAAGTTGACGTCTCATTCTGAGACTGCTTCATTGGCCAGACAAGTAGCCTCCATTACGGACGAATTTGGTGCCATGCCCACGCTCGCGTGGGGTGGCATCGCCACCTTGTTCGACGCGGGCTTGGTTGGTACGTTGACAGTTCATTCTGAACCTGCTCACTGGCCGAGAAATTACCAATTAGGTGCCCTGCCCACGCTCGCGTGGGCAGGTACTGCGCTCTTAGGTGCTTTCGTTGGTGATGTCGGCATTTTCCCCTTCTCCACCGGCGACGCCATCCTGGCCCAGGCTGATGATGGTAAAGGTGCCTTCGCCCGTCGTGCTCTGGGGGATGTATTGATACACATGATTCCAGGGGTCCATGATATCCCCCATTTTCAGGTA
>JAFGFX010000262.1 GCA_016930855.1 Sedimentisphaerales bacterium
GGAC
Organism: Sedimentisphaerales bacterium; assembly: GCA_016930855.1. GTDB lineage: Bacteria > Planctomycetota > Phycisphaerae > Sedimentisphaerales > SM23-30 > JAFGFX01. The sequence continues at coordinate 5 of JAFGFX010000262.1, forward strand.
ACGCCGGTCCTGACCGAGCCGACGGACTTCGGCAACGCCATGTTCTTCGATTCCGAGCAGGGCCAATGGATCGACTGCGGCACGGATACTAATTTCTCCCTCGGCGGCAACCACCCGAAAACAGCGACCGCCTGGGTCCATACCCGGCGCTTCAACAACGGCGGCATCTTCGAATACGGCGAACACAACGACGGCCAGAACTTCGCCCTGCGAACCCTGTCCAGCGCCGTCGACTCCTGGCGGGTGCAGTACTGGGGCGACTATGACATCGATTTCACCTTCCCGAGCCTGAATGCCTGGGTCCATTTCGCGCTGGTCCACGACGCCCAGCGCACCAAGGTGTACGCCAACAGCCAGCTGATCGTCGACGAGGCGCGGACGCTGAACACGAACGACCAGGCCAACTTCGAGATCGGCCGGTACGACGTCAGCAACTTCTTCCACGGCGTGATCGACGACGTGCGGCTGTATTCCCGGGCCCTGACCAAGCAGGACATCCTGGATGTCGCTCAAATCCATAATGCCCCGCCCACGGCGGACGCCGGCCCGGACCTGCGGCTCATCCAGGAGATCGGCGACAGCGACACGATCGCGATCACCGAGGCCGTGGTGACGGACATCCCCGGCGACATCACGATCACCTGGTCTCTCCTGAGCGGTCCCGGCGCGATCGAGTTCGACGATGCCGGCATCGCCAATCCGACCATCACCTTCGACGGCGTCTCCTTCGGATTCTATCACCTGCAGCTGCTGGTCGAGGACAACCAGAATACGGAATGGACGGCGACCGACGACATGTACATCATGTACCAGGAGAAGGATCTCTACGGCCTGGTCGGCCTCTGGACGCTGGACGAGGAAACCGGCCTGGTCGCCCCGGACACCTCCGGCAACGGCCTGGACGGAACGCTGGCCGCCGTGCCGCGGGAGGGCGTCGAGGATCCGAACGTGCCGGTCTGGCAGCCGACGCTGGGCAAGATCGACGGCGCCGTCCAATGCATCAACACCGGCGAAAACATCGACCAGTACGTCGATCTGAGCCGGGTGCCGGGCACGGATGACATCACGCTGATGTTCTGGGCCAAACCGGACGTCGTGGCCAACATGCAGGTCCTGGACAAGATGCCCTATACCACCCCGGCCGGGAACGCCGGCTGGTCGGCGCGCCTGCGATCCGACGGCACCGCCCAGTTCCGCATCGGCGACGACCACGACAACTTCACCAACGTCGATGCCGCGAACGCCTACCAGGCGGGCCAATGGACCCATATCGCCATGACCTTCGACAGCGCCGCCGGCGAGGGCCGGGTGTACGTCAACGGCCTGCAAGGGGCCGTAGGGACCACCACCCACACGATCAACACCCTCTATCCGCCGGTCCAACTGGGTCTGCCGGCCATGACGGACACCAACGACAAGTATCGCGGCCTGGTGGACCAGGTGCGGATCTACGACCGGGCCCTGAGCCCGCTGGAGGTGGCGCGGCAGGCCATCGCCGACGCGCTGGAGATCGACGGCTGCCAGCTGTCGATCCCGGGCGTGCGGATGACGGGCGACCTGAACGAGGACTGCTTCGTGGATCTGCTTGACTTCAACCTCATGGCCGGCGAGTGGCTGGACTGCACCGACCTGAACGTGGATGCCTGCTGGCAATAGACCGGCGTTTGGGCCGCTGCGTTAAAAAAGAAACACCGGGCGTTCGCTCCTGGAGCGCCCGTTTTTTCTGCGCCGGCGGAACCGATTCGGGCCAGAATACCGGTTGAATCCGTTCCGCCGGCGCTGGTACAATACACTCAACGAGCGGCAAGCGAGGGAGCCCGAATATCATGTCCGCGATATACGCGCTGGTGGACTGCAATAATTTCTACGTGTCCTGCGAGCGGGTCTTCGCCCCGCGGTGGGAGGGCCAACCCGTCGTGGTGCTCAGCAACAACGACGGCTGCGTGGTGGCCCGCTCCGACGAGGCCAAGGCCCTGGGGATCCGCATGGGCGTGCCGGTCTTCCAGGTCCGCGATCTCATCGAGAAACACGGCGTGGAGGTCTTTTCCTCGAATTACACCCTGTACGCCGACATGTCGCGGCGGGTCATGGAGACGCTGGCCGGATTCGCCCCGGCGATGGAGGTCTATTCCATCGACGAGGCGTTTCTGGACTTGGCGGGGAATCGGGCCGATCGAACCGAATACGCCCGCCAGATCCGCCGGCGGGTCCGGCAATGGGTGGGTATTCCCGTGACCATCGGGCTCGGGCCTTCCAAGACGCTGGCGAAGGTGGCCAACCACCTCGCCAAGTGGTCGGCCAGGGCCCAGGGGGTGCTGGACCTGACGGAGTGCCCCTACCTGGCCGAGGCGCTGCGGCGGACCCCGGTCCAGGATGTCTGGGGCGTCGGCCCGCAGTACGCCCGGCGGCTGCGTCAGGCGGGCATCCAAACGGCCTGGGACCTGCGTAGCGCCGGCGACGCCTGGATCCGGCGGGAGCTGGGGGTGACGGGCCTGCGCACCGTGCACGAGCTGCGGGGGATCGCCTGCTACGACCTGGAGACCTCGGCCCCGCCGAACCAGGGGATCGCCAACTCGAGATCGTTCGGCCGGCCGGTCGAGACGCTGGCCGAGCTGCAAGAGGCGGTGGCGGCGTATATGTCGCGGGCGGCCCGGAAGTTGCGGCGGCAACAC
>JAFGFX010000263.1 GCA_016930855.1 Sedimentisphaerales bacterium
GGCGAGAAATTTGTCTACGTTGGGTGGCAGCCACCGAGCAATGCGAGGTGGATGGCAAGTCCGCAAAGGGTGGCACCGCCAAGCGAGCCTGCGAGCTTGGGGGTGAGTCGCTCGCCGCGACAGGCAAATCGCCGCGGGCTTCCGCAACATTCGACGCTCCCGCTGGTCGCTGCGCCTTACCGAAGTACGAATCACATCTCGCCATCTAGGCAGGCACGGTACGAGCCGTCAACTGGCCAACCGAGATCGCGGCGATTTGCCCATCGCGGCAAGCGATCGCGGCGATTTATGAGTGCGATTCGCACCTCGCCCAAAGGCTGGAGGTTAAATGGGCGGGGTTTGGGGGCAGAGCCCCAAAATAAACAAAACGTCGCCGCAGGCGACACCACAATTTTGCATTTTGATATGGTCGTGGGGCCCTCAGTTGCGGGACTTTTCGTGCAGCTCGATCTCGCGGGCGCGGATGAGCTGGAACATCTCTTCGGCGGTTTCGGCGCGGCGCAGGCCGGGTGCGAGCTTGCCGTCGCCCAGCAGGCGGCACAGGCGGGCCAGAACGTGCAGGTGATGGTGGTCGTCCTGGCTGCACGTCAGGAAAAACAGGTCGGTCATGCCGCCGTCGGGCGAGCCGAACCCGATGCCCCCGGTGGTATGGGCGACCACCAGAATGGGTTCGGCGACGGCGTAGGGCAGGGGCCGTCGGGGGTGGGGAATGGCCACGCCGCCATCCATGGCCGTGCTACAGAGTTCCTCGCGCTGGTTGAGTGCCTCGAGCAGGGCCTGGTCGTCCCAGAGCAGGCCGGTCTTGCCAGCCAGAGCGACCAATTCCTTGAGGACGCTGTTCTTGGTCCGGGCGGGCAGGCTGGTCGAGATGCCGCTGGTCGTGAGCATGGGGGTAAGGATCAGGTCATCGGCCTGGATCTGCCGGCCGGCGGTGATGCCGGCGTCCATCTCGTCCAGGTGGTCGTCCTTGAGCGTGTGCATCTGCTGCTGCATCCACTCGGTGATCGCCGCCCGGTTGAAGCGGAGTTGGCCGCCGACCTTTTGGCCGGGGATCTGGCCCCGCTGGGCCATTTTTTCGGCGCGGCGCTGGTCGATGCCCAGAAACTGGGCCACTTCCTTGATGTCCATAAACCGGTGCGGCATGGCGTCGTCCCTGGCTCCGTCCGGTCCCATCCGGCGTTTGTATCCTTACAAGAAACGGCCCTTATCATATAGCCGCGGCGCCGCGGCGTCAAATGATAACCGCCGAAGTCGGACGTGGCGTCGCCCGTCGTCAACAAGAAATTGAAACCACGGATTACACGGATTAAATATGCTCGCGGATTCAAGTAATAAATGCCACCTCGCTATGTTCGTAACTTGCTCCGTAATGGATGCTACTTGTCTCGCCAACAGGGCAGTCTCGGTACGAGACGTCAGCTGGCCAACTTACCTCGCGTCGAACAAGGGGTGGCTGTGCCACCTCAACAAGAAATTGAAACCACGGATTTCACGGATTAATCTGTCTTGCCTATAGAGCAGTCTTAGTATGAGACGTCAACTCGCCAATCAAGCTCGCGTCGATCTAAAAAGTAAGGGAAAGATTAAATATCTGGACGGTGTCTTTGAATCTCTGGTAGTCGGCCGGGCTCATGCGTCTGTCGAGTGTCGGCAGGATGGAATTGTTATGCAGGAGCGGTTCGGCCGGGTCCACGCCGTATTCGCGGCAGGACAGTTCAAACAGTGGGGTGTGGGCGATGGGCGAGTATTCGCAGAGCCGGATGCGGATGCCCAGGTCGTGAACGAATTGGGCGGACTGGCTGATCTCGTCGTAGCTCTGGCCCGGCAGGCCGGTCAGGACATACCCTTCCAGATCGGCCCGCCGGTAGCCGGCCCTTTCCAGGTTCTCCACCGCCCGGACCAGGTCGCGTTCGCTGGTTTTATGGTCGCCGGCTTTTTGCCAGCGGGCCGCGGCGTCGGACGACTCGAAGCTGAGCCGGATCATCTCGAAGCGATTGGCGTGCATCAGTTCGGCCAGTTCGGGCCCGACAAAGCGGCAATGCAGGCCGTTGGGGCAATGGAACCGCAGCGGCAGGTCTATACGGCGGGTTTGTTTGAGTATGGGGATGATGTGGTTTTCGGCCCCGGCCAGCAGGGCATCGTCCATGAAGGCCAGATTGATTCGTTGGCGAATAGACGCAGCGGCGTCCGGCGGTCCGGAGCCATTGGGGAACGGCCCGGTATTTTTTACCGTCCGCTTGGTCAGCAGTTCCAGCAGCGCATGCAGTTGGCTCAGGAACGCCTCAGGCTCCAGTTGGATCAAACGGGGCTGCAATCGGCGGCTGGCGCAGTAGTCGCAATGGAAGGGGCAGCCCAGACTGGAGATCAGCGTGAGGTATTCCAGTTCGGGATAGAGGTCATAGGCCGGCGCCGGCCAGTGCAAAAAATCATCCTGGATCGAGTGGTAATCCCGCCGGGTGCGGCTCAGTTCATCCAGCCAGCGGAGGGCGTCTGTCAGGGCCGGCCCGGCAAAGAGCCGGTCCGGCCGGCAGGCGTTTCGGGCGTGTTCGGGCATGAGGCGGGCATAGACGCCGCCCAGGGCAACGGGAACACCCGGCAGGATCGACCGGACGAGCTTGATGGTATCGGCGACGGCGGGGTACCAGTAGGTCATCATGCTGGTGACCAGCACGGCCAGGGGCTCGTGGGGCCTTTCGGCCTGGAGTAATTCGGCGAGAGTGGTTTGCGGCAGGCCGTAGCGGCGGTAGGTCCGGGGGAGGTGCCGCAGGCAGTTGGGTTTTTCCAGTGTCTCCTGGTAATACTTGCCGGTGCCGTTGGCCCGGCTGGCCGGCAGGTCGGGTAATCCCGCCCGGGCCGCCAGCCGGCGGTCCAGGCAGTCGAGATAGCGAATCTGGTAGCCCGCCTGGCGCAGGAAGGCCGCCAGATACAGCAGGCCCAGCGGCTTGTTGAAGAAATCATACGCCGCGAAGTCATAGATCGGCGGATTGATCAGCAACACGGTACGGTTCATGGCGCCGGATACCATATCGAATTTTTTCACAGACTACAAGAGCGGTCCTTGGTCGCCCTAACCTGTCGGCTGATTGAAAGTTAGGATCATCTTCGGAGGCGATCCGGTTCTGTGAGTTTTTCCAGGCCGAGTCAATTGCCGCCGGATTCGACGCTTTTCGCTTGGCCGCCGGCGGATTGCCTTCTATGATGGTTCCAGCCGGGCAAGCCTTGCCCGAGGCGCTTGTCCCTGGTAAAGTGGAAGAACTCATGGCCGAACCGCAATTTACGCATCTGCACGTGCACAGTGAATACAGCCTGCTGGACGGCGGCGCCAGCATCGCCCGCCTGGTCGAGCGGTGCCAGCAGTTGGGCATGAGTCATCTGGCGCTGACCGATCACGGCAATCTGTTCGGGGCGATCGACTTTTATCGGCGGGCCCAGGGCGCGGGCGTCTGGCCCATCCTGGGCATGGAGGCGTATATCGCCCCCGGCCCGCGCGGCGAACGGGAGGCCAAGGGCATCAGCGAGGCCAGCTATCACCTGATCCTGCTGGCGGAGAACCTGCAAGGGTATCGCAACCTCCTGAAGCTGGCCAGTATCGGCTACCTGGAGGGCTTTTACTACCGGCCCCGGATCGACCGCGAGGTGCTGGAGCGCTACCGGGAGGGCCTGATCTGCACCTCCGCCTGCATGAGCGGCCAGATCCCCTCGGCGCTGATGGCCGGCCAGGTCGATCAGGCCCGCCGGATCGCCGAGGATTATCTGCAATTGTTCGGCGAGGACCGGTTTTTCATCGAGATCCAGTGGCACTGCGCCGAGCAGAACGCCTGCACCCCCATGCTGGTGGACCTGGCCAGCCAGGTCGGCGCGCCTCTGGTGGCCACCAACGACGTGCACTTCCTCGATGCCGCCGACTACCGGGCCCACGAGGTGCTCTGCTGCATCAACACCGGCAA
>JAFGFX010000264.1 GCA_016930855.1 Sedimentisphaerales bacterium
CCATTTTTGGCGGGAAATTACCGGTTTTGCCTGCGGCGGGCGACTGCTGCCAGGCTTGCCTTGACCACAGGTGACTTCTGCGCCGGTTTGTCATCACCAGGCTGGCGGAGGCGGCGTTATTATATATCCAGAATTACGAAGGCCCGCCAGGCCCCGTCCCGCCAGGCGGCGGCAAAGCGGTGCAGGGTGACGGCCTTGACGTCGACGAGCAGTTCCTGCCTTTGCGGCTGGATGGCCTCGCCGTGCATCTCGGCCTGCAGGCGGCAGCCGCCGGATTCGATTTCGATGTTCAGTGCGCCCGGCCGCAGCAGCAGTTGCTCGGCGTCCTTGTAGAACAGGATTTCCTGGAGGAACTCGAACAGCAGCATCTCCAGGTCGTCCGCCCGCAGGGAAAAGGTACGGTGTTCGCGCGGGGCCAGGGCCTCCGGATCGGCCACCATGACGCCCAGCGTGGCCTGGGCCGCGGTAGCGAACATGCCCTCCGGCGTCGCGTCCCAGGCCTCGAAGGCCGCGTCCGCGGTGGCGATGTCCTCCCGATAGCGATAGGGCATGGGGGATCGTCCTTTCGGCGACGAACAAACAGGCGGCCCAACCGGCGGCCTAATCAGGTTGCGTAAAACAAAACCGGTGAAGATCCCGGGCGACCGACTTTCTAGCCCTTGACGTTGCCCACCGGCACGAAGCGAGCCACCTTGGTGCTGATGGCGGCCTGCTCGGTGGCCTCGATCACGTCATCGATGTTCTTGTAGGCCGCGCCGGCCTCCTCGGCCAGGCCGGCGAAGCTGGCGCAGCGGATATAGATGCCGCGATGTTCCAGATCTTTCTGGAGTTGCTTGCCCTGGAATTGCTGCTTCGCCTGGCGGCGGCTCATGGCCCGCCCGCTGCCATGCGCTGTGGTATGGAAGGTCTGCTCGCCGCCGGCGGCGCCGGCCAGCAGGTAGGAGCCGGTCTCCATGCTGCCGCCGATGATCACCGGCTGACCCGTAGCGCGAAAGCGGGCCGGCAATCCCGGATGGCCCGGCCCCCAGGCCCGCGTCGCCCCCTTGCGGTGCACCAGCAGGCGGCGCTCGGTGCCCGCCACTTGATGGGTCTCCAGTTGGGCCGTGTTGTGGGAGACGTCGTACACCTGCCGGAGCCCCAGGGCCTCCGGCGATCTGCCGAAGACCTCGGAAAACACCTGGCGGATGCGGTGCAGGATGACCTGCCGGTTGGCGAACGACATGTTGATCGCGCATTTCATCGCCGCGAAGTAGTCCTGGCCCTCCGGCGATTGCAGGGGGGCGCAGGCCAGCTCCCGGTCGTTCATGGCGATCTGGTACTTGCGGCCCATGACCTGGCCGAACAGGCGCAGGTAGTCCGTCGCCACCTGGTGGCCGAATCCCCGGCTGCCGCAGTGGAACATCACCAGAATCTGGTTCGGCCGGTCGATGCCGAACGCCTCGGCCCGTTGGCGGTCGTAGACGTCCTGCGGACGGGCCACCTGGATCTCCAGGTAATGGTTGCCCGAGCCGAGCGTGCCGATCTGCTGGTAGCCCCGCTCGACGGCCTTGGCGCTGACCTTGGCGGCGTCGGCCCCGGCGATGCAGCCATGCTCCTCGGTGAGCTCCAGGTCCTCCGGCCAGCCGTAACCCTTTTCCACGCACCAGTGGGCGCCCCGTTCGGTGACCTCGCGAAACTGACTCGGATTGAGTTTAATGAATCCCGAGCACCCCACGCCGGCCGGCACCTTTCGGAAGAGGCGGTCCACCAGTTCCTTCAGGCGCGGTTTGACCTCCTCCAGCGTCAGGTCGCTGCGCATCAGCCGCATGCCGCAGTTGATGTCGAACCCGATCCCGCCCGGCGAGATAACGCCCGTCTCGGCGTCCGTGGCCGCCAGGCCTCCGATGGGGAAACCGTAGCCCCAGTGCCCGTCCGGCAGGCAATAGGCGTACCGGACGATCCCCGGCAGCATCGCCACGTTGGAGACCTGCTCGAGGACCCCTTCGTCCATCGTCTCCAGCAGTTTTCGCGTGGCATAGATCCGCGCCGGGACCCGCATGCCTTCCTTGTAGGTCGCCGGCAATTCCCAGATCGTCTCGGAAACCTGCTTTAATTCCTTCGGCGGCGCCATATCAATTCACCTTCATGTTATATGGAACGGGATCGTGACGTCTCCTCAAGGTATCACCATCCGTTTACTCCGGCCAGCGGCTCCGGCCGTTATTGGGGCTCAAACATGCCGACGAAACCGCCTCCCGGGTTCATCTTGACCTCCAGCGAGTCGCCGGCCTTGACACTCTGGCTGCGGCGCTGGAAGGCGTCCGGCCGGCCGGGATCGTCACCCAGCAGAATCGCCCGGTACGAACCCGGCCCCAGGAAGGATAGATCCAGCGCATACGTTTTCGCCTCCGTCGCCGAGCCGTTCATGATACCCACGAACCAGACCTTCGCCGTGCGCCGCGCCAGGGCCGCCAGTTCGCCTATCTCGCTTTCCGGCAGGACCCGCGTTTCGTCCCAGACCGACGGGATCGAGCGCAAGACCTCCTGCGCCGGGCTTTGGCGGTACAGTTCCGGCCGGTCGGCGAAGTGGATCAGCGGGCAGGTAAAGGCCACCGCCGAGGCCAGTTGCAGGGCGAAGGTGGTGCCCTTGAGCATCTCGGGATTGAACGTCACCGGCGTAAAATCCCCGTGCCCGGCCAAAAAGCGGGTAAAGCACAGCGTCGCGTAATGCGACGGCGGCAGCTCGGACCACTTGTTGTATTCCAGGCCGCGGACTCCCTCCCGGGCGATCTCGTTGGGCCAGGTGCGGGCCTCGCCGGTCGGCTTGTTCGCCCCGTGAAAATTCACCAGCAGTTGATACTCGGCCGCGTCCTTGAGGGCCGCCTGGTAGAATCGGATCCGTTCGAGCGACTCCGAGTCCATGAAGTCGATCTTGACGCCCACCACGCCCGCCTGGCGGCAGCGCCGAAAGAAATCCCGCCGCTCGGCCTCGTCGTCCAGGCCCGTCATGTCCGCGCCCTCGGTCCGGCCGCTTTTCCAGCGCTTCCAGACGATCACGCCCACCTGCTTCTGCTTGGCGTAATCGCACAATTCCCGCAAGTGGGCCCATTTGTCCTTGCCGGGCGCCGTCCAGGTATGTTCCCAGCCGGCGTCGACCAGGTAGTATTCGAAACCGAATTCCGCGGCCGCGTCGATCCAGCCCTTCTGCAGCGGGAAGGCCACGCTGTCCCAGTTGCCGATTTTGCCCGACCACCAGTGCCACAGGGCACGGCCCGGCTTGATCCAGGTTGCCTCGGCCAGCTTGGCCGGGGGCGGCGGACAGAGGTTCCAGATGATATCGCAGTTGACCAGGCCGTTTAGATCCGGGCTGATCATCACCACCCGCCAGGGCGTGGTAATCGTTCCCTCGATCGTCCAGGCGTCGTCGTCCTGGAATGCCGCCTCGAACACCGGCGAGCCGCCGCCCTGGGCCTTGAGCGTCATGCCGCTGTAATCGAACAGCGCCGCCTCGGAGATCGCGGCGTAGCCCTGCCCGTGGGGCAGCACCACGACCAGCGGCGGGCCCAGGTAGGTGCCCGGTTCGATCTGGTCCAGGCGGTACCGCTGGTAGAATCCCTCGTAGTTGTTGGTGTTGGTTTGAAACCAGACCTCGCTGCCGGCCGGCACCGTGAATGTCGTCGCCTCCGGCCGGACCGTGCGGCCGCCCTCGCCCGGCAGGATATAGCGGAATCCCACCCCGTCGGCGAACACCCGAAACTCCAGGATATAGCGGACCTTGGCGGTCGTCTGGGTCACCGGGATCGCCGCGCCGGCGTAGTGATTGACCGCCGTGGCGTGCGCGCCGCGCCAGGGATAGCGCTCTTCAAAGGAAAATCGCTTGGGCGGGCCCAGCTCGACCGGCTCACCCAGCGCTACGCCGTCGATATTCGGGCCCAGCCGGGACGGCTCGATCACCGTCTGCTCGCCGCGCTGCAGGCGGTACATCAGCCGGCCGGCCTCGTCGGCATAGACGATCGCCCGGATCGCCCCGTCGGGTGATTGCAGGGTGACAGGCTCGACGCCGGCGCTCCGGGCGGCCAGAGTAAGACATACAACCAGAATCGTCGTCAGGCGAAACTTCATGGAAAATCCTCCTTGTGCCTGCGGCCTTGAAAAACCATCCAATCGAACCAGCCCCTGTTTACCGTGGACCGGGATACCCACCGGCGGTATCCTATCGGCGGGTGCATGGCGAAACATTTTTTTACGGTGGGAATATTATGAAAAAAAATAGCGCGACAAGCAAATCCAATTTTCCGGCGTCAATGGTCTCGGGTCGGCGCTGTGGCCTTGGTGATGTTATCCGGGGTCTCCGGCGGCCGGCCGGATGGCTGGGGCTTATGACCGGATTGCTGCTGGGCGGCGGAATCCCCGCCCGCTGTCAGGGGCCGGCGGATTCCGCGCCGCCGACGGTGTATGTCGGCCCGGCGGGCGACGATTCCTGGTCGGGCCGCCTGGACCGGCCGAACGAGACGGGCTCCGACGGCCCGCTAAAGCACCTGGAGGCGGCACTCTCGGCGGTCCGTCGCTATCCCGCCGACCAGCCGCGCCGCATCGTGGTCCTGCCCGGCGATTACTTCCTCGCCAAGCCCCTGGAGCTTGATGCCCGCGATCAAAATCTCACGATCGAGGCCGAACCCGGCCGGGCGGTTCTGATCGGCGGCCGCGTCGTGGACAACCTCCAGCGCGAGGGCGATCACTGGGTCTCGGCGGCCCTGGACGGCGTGGCCGATGGCGACTGGGACTTTCGCGCCCTGGTGGTCAACGGCCGGCTGTGCCCCCGGGCGCGGCTGCCGCAGACCGGGACCTTCACCCACGACAGCGAGTTCAACGTGCCCTGGATGTCCACCACCGGCGGCGGCTGGCAGCGTAAGCCCACCGCCGAGGAGCTGACCGCCCTGAAGTGCCGCCTGGACGATCTGCCCGCCGACCTCGAGCTGCGCAACGTCGAGATCACCGTCTATCACATGTGGGATGAATCGCTGGTGGGGGCCAAATCGCTGGACCCGTCGAGCCATACTATCACCTTCAGCAATCCGGCCGGTCATCCGCCGGGCGCCTTCGGGGTCAAAAAGTACGTCCTCTGGAATATCCGCCAGGGCATGCGGCCGGGCAGTTGGCTCCTGGATCGCGCCGCCGGCAAGGTGGTGTACTGGCCCCTGCCCGGTGAGGATCCCGGCCATTTGCAGGTCTACGCCCCGGTGACGGAATCCCTGATCCGCGTCCAGGGCCGCCCGGACGCGCCCGCGTCGAACATACGCATCCAGGGGCTGGCCCTGACGGTGACCACCACCCCGCTGGTCGCCGGCGGTTTCGGCGCCGGCCGCTTCGCCGGCGCGGTGGATGCCCAAAACGCCCCCAACCTGGAATTGCGGTCATTGGAGATCTACAACGTGGCCGGCCAGGGAATCCGGATTCACGATAAGGCCGCCCGGGTGGAGCGCTGCCACGTCCACCATACGGGCGCCTGCGGCATCCGGGCCCCGTCCTCAACTATCCAGGATAATTACCTCCACCATGTCGGCCTGATCTATCCCAGCGCCATCGCCTGCTGGGGCGGCGGCCGGGATGGCGTCATCCGCCACAACGAGATCCACGACACCCCCTACACCGCCATCAACTGCGGCGGCGAGAACCACCGCATCGAGAACAACCGGATCTACCGCGCCATGCTGGAGCTGCACGACGGCGGCGGCATCTACGTCTTCGCCGGCAAGGGGGTTGTTCTGCGGGGCAATTACATCAGCGACATCCCCGATACGGGCGGCTACGGCTCCTCGGCCTATTACCTGGACGAGCGGTCGGAGGACTGCCTGGTGGAGCGGAATCTGTCGGTGGGGATCGCCCGGCCCAGCCACAACCACATGGCCCACGGCAATACCCTGCGGGAAAACGTCTTTCTGGTTGACGGCGACGCCCGCTTGACCTTTGCCCGCAGCGATGGCTATACGATGACCGAAAATATCATCGTCGCCGACGGTTCAATCACCCTGGCCAGCGCCGACGCGGTCGCCCAGATGCACCGCAACGTCTTCTACAGCCGCAGCGGCAGGATCCTGAATCAGCAGATGCAGCAATACCAGTCGGGCCGGCTGGTCCCCCTGGCGGCCGGGCCGGACAATCGTTTTGCCGATCCGCGGATCCTCTCCAGCGCGGACGGCGCCATCGGCCTGGCGGATGACAGCCCCGCGCGGCAGCTCGGCATCGCGCCGCTGGATGTATCGACTGCCGGGAGGAGTTGGAAATAGAGCCGCGGTCGGAATTGGAAATATCGCCGCGGCCGGAAATAAAAAAAACGCCGCGGTCGGCAACTGGCAATGTATCCCGATTTGCGTTCCGGCGGGAACATGGATTACGGCTGGTTCGGGCGGTTCTTGGGCAGGGCGGCGGGCAGATTCGGATTCAGTTGCCTTAATGCCTCCTCCAGCGAGGGAAACGCCACCGGTTCGACCTGGGGTTCGTAAAACGTACCGGTGACCCAGACCTGGGCGAGTTCCCCTTTCATGGCCTCCATAAAGCTGCTTATCACCGGGATTTGCGGCAGTCGGTGGGGGCTGTCCACCACGAAGACCATATCCAGTTGATGGTCGGGTCCGCTCATCTGGCCGACGCCGGTCAGGCCCAGGGCGCTGCCGCGCAGGTGGATCGGATCGAAGCGGATTTTGGGCCCAATGATATCCCCGGTCAGCGATGCCTCGTTGAAGGCCCCTTCCCGCGGCAGGGACAGATTCAGGACATATAGGATCTGGGCGGCGATCGGCAGTTCGCCCAGGACCGCCTCCTGGATGAGGAACAGAAACGTGCCCCGCCGGCTGGCCTCATCCGCCTGCTGGCCCAGATTGATCCAGCCGGCCCAGCGGCCCTTGAGATTCTGCCGGTTGAGGTTCTCGGGCATATCGGGGCCCAGCAGTGTCAGCAGGTCCGCCTCACTGAACTGCAGCTTCGCTTCGTAGCGGAAATGTTCCTCGGCGAGGCGCATCTGGATGTCGCCGGCCAGGCGGCCCTGGCAGAACGTGCCGCTCAGGTTCGAGATGGTCAAGCGCCCCTGGGGCTGTTGGAAGGCCACCTCGGCCTGCAGGTTCGTTGTCGGCCGCTGTTCGATCTGCAGGCGGCCGGCGTTCAGGTTGCCGGTGAAGCTCAGTTGCTCCCGGGCGGGAAAGAACTTGATTTGGCCTTCCAGGCGGCCTTCGATATCCGAGATGGACAACGGCCTGTCCAGGCCGCAGCCGTGCAGTTGACTGTGGCCGGTGACGATCCACTCGCCGCTGGCCTCGTTGGGTTCGCCATGGACGATGTGCAGGTCCGTATCCACGGTTCCGGCCGGTCGGACGCGTTCACCGAGGGCCCGGAACGATGCCGGCACGGCCCGGGTCAGTTGCTCGTCCATGGGGATGGATTCACCGGTAAGGTGGAGTCGGTAGTCCTGTTGTTGGCGCAGCAGGGTGCCGTCCAGCCGCAGGGACATGGCCTCGCGGCGACTGGTCAGCTCCGGGATGACGATCTTTTCGGGGCTGATCTCCAGCGAGCCGTTGACGTTGTCGAACGGATAGGCAAACCGCTGGGGCCGCAGGCGGCAGTTTCGCAGGGTGATATCGGCATCATAGGTTTTTTGCGGCTCGTCCGGCCGCTGGCTGCTCGGCGGTTCTTCGGCCAGCTTCAGCGTCAGCTCGACCGATCCGCCGGGTTGCCACTGGTCCCAGAGCCGGCGGCCCTGGGGACCCAGGGCCCCGGCCAGGTCCGCCTCAAGTTCCAGGGGGTCGGCGTGCACCTCGAGGCGATAGTCCCGGGGGCCGCTAAGTTCACCGGTTACCGTCACATGGCTGGTCCCGTGTTTGCCCTGCAGATGTTTGATGTTCAGGCGCTGGCGGTTCAGACTGACCTGCGCTTCGACCTGTTCCAGGGGATAGGGGATCTGTTCCAGCCGCATCCGCCCGTCGTGGATCCGGGCTTCGATCTCGTAGTGGAGCGGCAGGTTCGGATCCGTCGCGTCGGGGGCATGTGCGCCATCCGTTCTGGCAGGCGCCCGCCGGCTTTGCAGCTTGATGGTACCGTCGGCCTGGCCTTCCAGGTGGATCTGCTCATACAATGGGCGCACCGAGTCAGGCAGGCAGTCCCCCAGCGACGCGTCCAGCCGAACGTCCTGGAAGTCGATGGTTCCGTCGATTTGCGGCCGGCCGTCGTGCAGGCGGGTGATATCGCCCCGCATCTCGAGAGATCCCTCACGGGCGCGGGCCTGGGGGATCTCGAAGTGCACGGCGTCTTGTTCGTAGGTAATGTATCCCCGCATGGAGTCAACCGGTACGGGCAATCCCCGGTATTGCATCCGGACGTCGTTTAGATCGGCCCGAAATTGCCTAAACGAGACTTCCCGCTGGTCCTTCACCTGCAGTTGGCAGGATCCGTCGACCGTGCCGGCGGGATCGAACTGGTCCCAGAGCCGCTGCTGCCAGGGGGCCAGCACGGCGTAGAGGCGCCCGTCCAGCGGCGTGTTTTCCGTGCGGATCTTCAGCTCAAGCAGGTCCTGTCCCTGGTCGTGTTGATGGAGGCCCTCCAGATTGATTCGATGTCCCTGCTGGTTCGCGTCCAACGGCCCGATGACGATCCGGCCGGGCTGGAACGTCAGCGTCCCGTTGATATTCTCGAGGGCATAGGGGAATCCCTGGTGGTGGCCGCGGGCGTTTCGGCAGTTGAGTTTGACCTCATACGCGATATCGTCCCCGGCGGCGGGCCGGCGGAATTCTATCTCCAGTCCGAAGGTCCCCGTGGGGCGATAGGAGGCGATTTTATGGCTCAGATCCGGTACCAGGCCCAGCAGCGGCCCCAGCGGTCCGGCCACTAGATTTGTCGGTGATTTCTCCGAGGGCGGTGTATCCGGCGGGGGTACATTTATTAGTCGGGCGTCTGATGGCGAGGCGTTCGCGGGCGAGGAATCCGAGGGCGGCCCGTCAGGGGGCGTCCAGTCGATTTCGACCGGCCGGTCCGGTCCGCCGGACCACTGGTCGGCGGGGATCTGGAATTCGTCGGCCCGGATCCGCAGGGAAAACGGCGAATCGCTGCGATAGCCTTCCATGCTGCCATTTACCCTGAAGCGGCCGAAGGATTCGTATTGACCGTCCAGGTTTTCGATGGTGACCGCTTCCGGCGTAAACAGCACGCTCGCGTTGACCCCGTGCAGCGGCAGTTTCTGCTTCGTCGCCGGGACCGGCAGTTTCAGGGCGCCCTGGCGGACCTCCAGGCGGATCATCTGGCGGCGGCCGGGTTCATACAGGCTGTGGGTCGTCACCGTGCCGCTGGGGTCCGAGATCTCCACCATCTCCTTCCAGCGCGTCACCCGCTCGGGCAGGTTGGCGTATTCGGTCATCTCCCGGAGGTGAAAATTCCCGTCGGTCTCCAGTTTTTTTTGCTGCGGATAGTAGCGGCCTTGCAGGAGAAAGGGATTCCGCTTGGTTTCATTGCCGCGATAGAGCACGAATCCGATCCCCTGCCCGCTGTCGTTCAGGGGATAGATCTTTCCCCAGAGTGTCTGCGACGCCTGGCGGGTGGGCCGCCCCTCCATCAGTTCGTAATAGCTGATGGTTCCTTGTTCCAGCCGGATGGTGGGCGACGGATGCGCCAGCGGCTGTTTCATCAGGTCCAGCTGCTCCAGGTTGATGGTATTCAGATCGTGGTCGTACCAGATCTGCAGTTGCGGCCGGTAGGCGATGATATCCCTGACCCGCAGTTGCGGCGCCAGGATGCTCCAGGGGGCGAAATGCAGCAGCACGTCCTCGGCGGCGAAGACCCGCGCCTGTTCGCCGGCCGGCCGGCCGGGCAGGAACACCTCAACGCCCTGGATGCGGATCTCCTGCAGCATGTTCAGCGAGGCGCTGCGGATGGTCACCTGCCCGCCGGTCATCTTCTCCAGGACCTCGATGGCGTGGCTCCGGATGCGCTTGTCCGTGGTGAAATACCAGAAGTAGCTCGAGCTGCTGATCACCAGGACCAGCAGCAGCATCGCCGCGATCCGCCGCCGCAGGTGCAGATAGTGCGACTGCCGCCGGGGCCGGCGGGCCTGCAGGTGCCTGGCCCAGAAGAACAGGATGTTTGACAGCCGGTTCGCCATCGAAAAGGTTCCACCCGCCTGGTGGCCGCCCGCCGCCGCCTTCACGGCCTTCACGGCCGCCATGGCCTTCCGGGCCGTTCGCCGCGACCCGCCACGCTGCGGCGGGCGCTTAGCTCGGCACGTCCCGCTCCGAACGCCGGCAGAAGATGTGTATCTGCTCGAGCAGGGCCTCGGCGGCCTGCTCGGCGGGAACCACGGCCACCTTCTGGCCCGCCCGATAGATCACCACCTTGTCCCGGCCCCCGCACAGCGCCACGTCGGCCCCCTCGGCCTCGCCGGGGCCGTTGACCACGCAGCCCATCACCGCCACCGTAATCGGTTCCGCGATCTGCTGCAACACCGTCTTGACCTGCCGCACCATCGCCAGCAGATCGATCTCCATGCGGCCGCAGGTCGGGCAGGCGATCAGCTGCGGATGCCGCCGCGGCCGCAGGCCCAGGCTGGTCAGCAGTTCCCAGCCTACCTCGATCTCCGTCAGCGGGTCGCCCGCCAGCGAGATCCGCAGCGTATCGCCGATCCCCTCGGCCAGCAGCACCCCCAGCGCCGCGGCCGAGCGGACGCTGCCGGTCAGCGGATCGCCGGCGTGCGTCAGGCCCAGGTGGAGCGGATAGTCGAACCGGCGGCTGGCCGCGCGGTACGCCGCCAGGCAGCATCGCACGTCGTGGCTCTTGACCGACAGGACCAGGTTCTCGAACCGGTTCGCCTCGAAGATCTCCACGTATCCCTGTAGTGTTTCCATCATCCGCCGCACCAGCTCGGGCGTATCCCGCCGCTCGGCGGCGCTGAGGCGGCCGGGCAGGCTGCCCTCGTTGACACCCACCCGAATGGCACAACCGTTGGCCTTGCAGGCGGCGATCACCTGCTCGACCTGCCGCCTCTCGCGGACGTTTCCCGGATTCAGGCGGATTTTCGCTGCCCCGGCCTCAATCGCCTCCAGGGCGCGGCGATACTGGAAATGAACGTCCGCCACGATCGGCACGTCGACCTGCTCGACGATCCGCCGGAGGGCGGCGGTATCCTCCGCGCGCGGCACGGCCAGGCGCACCAGCTCGCATCCCCGCTCGATGAGGGCGTGGACCTGTTCCAGGCAGGCCTCCAGCGAGCGGGTATGCACGTTGGTCATGCCCTGGACGCGGATGGGCGAATCGCCACCCAGAAACAGGTTCCCCACGGTCACTCGACGCGTCGTTCGGCGGGTACGCAAGCTGCGTTTATCCTCGGTTCGTCTGACAATATCCTCGGACCGTCTGGCGGCCCCCAAGGCCGTCTTATCAAATTCAAGGCAATGGGTCCACACCGGGGCGGCTGGACGCCTCTGCCACTTGTCTTATCGGCGGTTATAAAACATAAGTGCTTGTTTTGCCTGAGTCAAGCGTGCGATTTTTCCCTTGCCGTCATTCGCCCGTGCTTATACACTCGCTCCGGTTAAGCGTGAGGCCATCTGCCAACCTCGGCACCAGGCGATTATAGCGCTGATAACGCCGGCAAGGTCAGGGACCAGGCAGCTTCTCTAGGTTTGGGAAACGGATGACAAAGACAACCGCACTTTCCGTCCTCGCGACCCTGGCGGCGATGCTCCTGTGGGCGGCCGGCTGCGGGCCAAAACCGACATCCATTCGGCTCATCCAGCCAATCGATCCTGGCCTGCTGGCCCGGGAGCGGATTGTCGTGCCGGTCGTGGGTTCGTTTCAGGTGGATCCATCCGAGTACGCCGATTACGGCGGCGTCCTGAGCGGGTATCTCGAGGAGCACCTGGCCCGTTTCCGCACTGAGCTGCAAGGCCAGGCCGCCGATTCGCCGCCGCCGGCCGCCGCCGAGCCGCTGCGGATCCAAGGCCGGATTCGCCTCGGCAAGAGTCCCGTCCCGGCAACGGCCCAAACGGCGCCGGTCCGGATCCAGGTGATCTTTCAGCTCCGGGACGTCAAGCGGGATCTGACCATGCAGTCGGTCACCTTCGAGTCGGCCGCCGCGAGCGCCGAGCCGGCCGAGGTCCGACCCGTCCTGCAGAAGGCGGCCGGCCAGTACCTGCGGCAGTTGTTGCCCCGGGAGGTGGTCATCGAGTCCGTCCTGGCCGTCGGGCACAGCGACTACGACCGCCGGGGCCGCCGGGCCGTGCGGGACGGCCGCTACCGGGAGGCCCTGGACTATTTCCGCCAGGCCGTGGACGCCATCCCCGACGATCATGCGGCGCTGTACAACGCCGGCCTGGTCAGCGAATATCTCCAGGAATACCCCCGGGCCCGCCAGTTTTACCAGCGGGCCATGCGGATCAGCGATGCCCCGGAATATCGGATTGCCTACCATCGGGTGTTGCAGCTTATGGCCCCCGCCCCCGACGACAGCGCCCGGACCGAGCCGATCCGACCCTGAGTCGTCCGGCGTATTTGCCAGTGGGCGCTGTTTGGTTGACGGTGCAATTACGCAACCGGCTTTGTTTGGCGGTCGGCGCATTTGGCGGCCGGCCTTATTGTGGCAGGGCGGGTATGCTGGCATGGGCATGGATTACATCCCGGTAGTATGTTTCGATGTTGGGGTGGAAATCCATTACGAACAAGGCCATGAACAATACCCTGGAAGAATTTGCCGGCAAGGTATATAGCGGACTGGAACGGTTCGAGCGCCCCCCGAGCGGCTCGGTGGTATCGGTGGGCAATTTCGACGGCGTCCACCTGGGTCACCAGACGATCCTGGCCCAGGCCCGCCGCATCGCCGATCAGGAATCCCTGCCCCTGGTGGCCCTGACGTTCGAGCCCGCCCCGGTATGCATCTTGCGGCCCCAGGAGGCCTGCCACATCCTGACGCCCCTGCCCATCAAGATCCGCCTGCTCCTGGCCCAGAACGTCGACCAGGTCATCGTCCTGGAGACCACCCGGGAGCTGCTCGCGCTGGACCCGGAGGAGTTCGCCAGCCGCATCCTGGTGGACAGGCTGCACTGCCGGCACATCGTCGAGGGCCAGACCTTCAGCTTCGGCCGCCGCCGCTGCGGCACCCTGCTGAGCCTGGACCGCATCGGCGGGCAACTGGGCTTTGAGGCCCACCTGGTCGCCGCCCGCACGCTGGCCGTCGGCCCGGACCCGGCGGTCGCCGTCTGCAGCACCCTGATCCGCCAGCGGATCATGACCGGCAGGGTGGACAAGGCCGTTCAGTATCTCGGCCGTGACTATCTCTTCAGCGGCCGGATCGTCCGGGGCCAGGGTCGGGGCTCTCAGTTGGGATTTCCCACCGCCAATCTGGCCCCGGATCACCCCGAGCAACTGGTCTGCGAGGACGGCGTGTACGCCGGCTTCGCCCAGTACGGCGAGAGCCTCTCGGCCGCCTGGCAGAGTCCCCGCCGCCATCCCGCCGCCATCAGCATCGGCCGCTGCCAGACCTTCGAGGACGGCCGCTGGCAGATCGAGGCCCACCTGCTGGACCCGGACGAGAAGGAACTGCCCGCCTACGGCCAGAGCATGCTGCTGCACCTGCGCAGCCGGGTTCGCCCGCAGCGGAAATTCGCCGGTGCCGACGAACTTACCCAGGCAATCGCCCAGGATTGCC
>JAFGFX010000265.1 GCA_016930855.1 Sedimentisphaerales bacterium
GAGCCCGCCAGGGCGGTGGGGCGGCGAAAGAAAGGCGGAGGCGAAAACATTTCGCCGGATTCGCGGAGCCGTTCCTGACCAACTTTTTCCGAGTTGATCACAAATTATAGATGCGGGCTGCCCCCCTGGGCAGCCCGCTGTATTATAGGCAATCACATTGGCCAACTCAAATTACCTTCGGCGGCGGCGAACTGCCAAAACACTTCCCAGCCCCAAAATCGCCAAGGTCGCCGGTTCGGGGATCCGGGTCAGGGAAAATTCGCTGATCACGCCGTCGCATCGGGCATTGGAAAACGCCACATAGTTGATCACGCCTGGATCCACAATGTCCTCCGACCGCTCCACATTGCCGTCGAAAAACCATTCAATGCCCCAGGTGACGCCCGTGGTGTCAATCACGGTGACGATATTGTCGGCGCCGGAGGTCGAGGCGTTCTGGGCGCCGTTGGTTCGAACGCCGATGAAGGTTTGGTCCGTCTGCGCATGGCCCTCCGAGCGGGTCAGGGCCCACCAGTACACGCCCTCTTCCAAAAACCGTTCGGCGGGATTCTTGTTCTGGGTGAATCCCACGCCCAGCCAGTCGCCCACAGTGGCGTTCATCGTCACGGACAGGGTGTAGATGTAACCGCTTTCGGGCGTGAAGGGCAGATAGGCGCTGTCGCCGTATACCGTACCGGAATAGGTGATGGCCCCGTCGGCGTCCATCTCGGGACCGGCGTCCCAGACGGCGCCGCCCATGGAGATGTCGGGTGCCAGGCCATCCAGATCCACACCCGTCAGGCCGTCGAAGTTGTCATAATAGAGAACCTCTCCGACCGCCTGGTTTGCGACCGCCAGCGCCGCGATCAGCGCCAGCGCCACAACACATGGTTTCAATTTTTTCATAATCCAGCCTCCCTATAAAGGTGATTGCATCCTTGGCATATGACCCGGCGTCTGTTTCATCCCATACAACTTTCCTCCTCATTGGAAAACGTCACGACCTTTCCGTCCGTTCCCTTGTATGAATGACTCGGTTTTGCGGGACAGGGGCAAAAAGGCGTCTCCTATCCCGAAACTTACAGATCTCCCGGCCCTGCTACTCCGGATAGAGGCCGCTGTCCAGCCAGGCGGCGCTGAACTGGGCGAAGTCCAGCATGTCCACGACGCAGTCGCCGTTGAAGTCGAACTCGGAGGCGTACGCGCTGATGCAGAACCGGGCGTCGGGATAGGCCATCAGGTACAGATCGGCCACCTCCTCGGCCGACAGGGCGTAATTGTAGATCCGCAGATCGTCCAGGGCCCCTTCCAGGAAGCCGTTGGCCTGGCCGATATGGTTGTTGGCCCCGATCAGGATCGGATAGAGCCAGTCCTGGAACTCCATGCCCTCGGCCACGGCCACCGGGGCCCCGACGGCGGCGCCGTCGATGTACAACTGCATCGAGCCGGCGACCTGGTAGGTGCCCGTCAGCAGATGCCAGTCGGGATCGGCGATCAGGCTTTCGGCCGGAGTCGCCGTCTTGTGGGCGGCGGTCCCGTTGAGGTCCCGCACGCGGATATTGACCTGCGAATCCGGCTCGATCCAGAACTGGCAGGCGTTTCCGCCGCCCACGTTGTTGACGCCCAGGATCATGGCGTTCGGCTGGCCGGCGAGGATGCCGTCCAGGCGCAGCCAGCAGGAAAGGGTGCCGGACTCCAATCCGGCGCTGAAACCGGCCTTGGGGAAGGCCTCCGTGGACAGTTCCAGGTACTGATTGCCGTCCAGCTCGGTCGCCTGGGCGCCCACGATTCCGGCGATGTAGTTCAGCGGATCGGGGAAGTTCGGGTCCCGGTGTTTCAGGGTGCCGTGATTGACACCGATGGAATCCTGGGTGTTGCCTTCGAATTCGTAGCGGGCGAGCAGCTTCTTGACCAGCAGGCTGGCCGTCTCCGAGGTCTCGGGCTGATTGCTGGCGTTGTTGACCTGGCAATAGTAGACGCCCTCATCGGCCTGCTCCACGTTGGCGATGGTCAGCACGGTCGCATATTGATCGCCGCCCAGGGCGGTCAGGGCGATGCCGATATCCCCGTCGGAAAAGGCCGGATTGTCGAGATCGACGGTCCCCAGCAACGCGGGATCCGGATCGCCCTGCCGGTACCAATCGGCGGTCGGCGGGGTCTTGCTGGTGAATTCACAGGTGAACGGGGCCGGTCCTTCGTATCGGGGCTGGTCGTAGGGATGGCGGCTGGTATTCGATGGATCCCGCGTGAGGACCGGCGTGGTGATCTCGGTCTTGAACTGCCAGACGTCCCCGACGATGGTCGCCGGGTCCGTGGGGGCCGACCCGTTGACGCTCTCGTCCACGCGCCAGCCGACCACCTTGTCCGTTCCGATCGGCAGCGTTCCGGCGGCCGGGTAGCTGATCGGGTCGGGGATGTCCGCCACCGTGATCGGCCCGATCGTGGCGGGGTCCAGCAGATTCGGTTCCGCCGGGGCCGCAGCGGCGTCGTACACGATGTAGTACAGATAGTGCTGGGTGATGTCCTCGTTGGGATTGTCGTTGGGGTCTCGTCCCTTGTTCCATTTCAGGGTGACGTCGGGACTGACCTCCTCGGCAGCGTCCGCCGGGTCCGGATTCCACGCCGTCAGGGGGATCATCGACAGCTGGAAACTGCTGATCGTGCCGGTCACGGCCGAGAACATGCCGTTCGATCCGAAGGCCGCGTAGTTGATGTTGATGCCCACGGCGACGGGATCGTAGGTCTGCTGGAACTGCGGGGAGCCGTCGAAGAACCAAGTCACCTCCCACTCGGTTTCGCTTTTCGTCTGGATGCGAACCCTGAGATCCGTGGCGCTGACGGTGGTGGTATTGCCCAGGCCGCCGTTGGTGCCCGGTCCCCGGAAGGCCTGGTCGAACTGCGTATCCTGGCTGCCGCGCGCCAGCGACCAGAGCAGGGGGGCATTGTCGAGAATCCGGGTTTCCAGATTGCCGACGTTCTCCTGGAAGCCGATGGCCACCCAGTCCCCGGTATTGTCGACCGAGGCGGACAACTCGTAGATCTTGTTGTTTCTCGGCGAAAACGGCAGGACCGCCGTGAACATCTGGCCGGCCGTGCCCTGGCCGTAGGTGCCGTCGGCGTTGACGTAGCTGCCGGCCTGCCAGACAACGCCGCCGGTGGTGATATCCGGTGTGGTTCCATTCAGATCCACGCCCGCCGGGCCGTCGAAATTGTCAAAATAAATGATTGCCGCCTGACCAGGCGCGCAGATACACCCCATAATAAATGATAGAAACAGGACCTTCTTCATGAGATTTCTTCCTCCTGCCAAGGTATCATAGATCGGCACCTTGTATACTAATCCATACAAACATCATAATCGGTACGGGGTCAACCTAGAATCACATTATGGTACATTTGGTTCCCATTTTGGAAACAGCGTTTTTGGCCTGCCCGCCGGTATTGCCCGCTGTCCGTAATCGCGCCGATGCGCCCGGCAGGGTCCGCGCGGGGATGACCATATTATATTGCGAAATAAGGAATTGCGCTAATGCACGGCGCGGTTTCCCGCGGGAAGGCAAGGATTTGTCCGATCGGCAAAGAGGGTATGTGCCGCCGCTCAACGGCCGCTCGACATAAATATATTGCGTTCTTACCGCGGGAGGCATTACCGTCTGGGAAAACAAAGCAGCAATCGCAGGGAAGGATTCGAAACGATGAAACGTACGCTCTCGGCAATCCTCACTGTCGCAGCCCTGGTCCAGGCCGCTTCCGTCGATCATACTCGATTGTTCGGCGCCGATTCCGCTGCCGCGGACGACTCCTCCGCGCCGGCCATCGCCGGGTACCTCTTCGCCCACATGACCAAACAGGACTACGGCCGCCTCTATTACTCGCTGAGCCGGAATGACCTTCGCTGGACGCTGCTCAACAGCGGCAAAAGGATTTGCCCGGAGTATCGGGGCCATCCCGACATCTGTCGGGGGCACGACGGCAGGTTCTACATGACCGGCGGATCCGAGACGGTCACGTTGTGGGTCTCGGCGGACCTCGTGCGCTGGTCCAAGTTCCGGGAATTCAACCCCGACGTCCACCAGACGCCGAATTTCACGCCCCAGGAGACGACGCACGGCGCGCCGAAGATCTACTACGACGACCATACCGCCCAGTACCTGATCACCTGGCATACCTCGCAGAACCAGAAACTCCGCGAGAAGCCGGAGCACTACTGGGCCGGCCAGCGCACGCTCTACATCCTGTCC
>JAFGFX010000266.1 GCA_016930855.1 Sedimentisphaerales bacterium
AGAATTAAACGATTACATGCCATGGGCATCATATTGCAAAACACGATAAAATGTTATTCGTTAGCGTCATAGCGTTGTAGTATTAGGGCATCTGACAAAACGATGCCGCGGACCAAACCAGGCCGCGTATCCGCCGGGACGGACGGTTTTGTCAGCGTGTATACAAACGTTCCTTTCTCTTCGGCGCCGCCCGTTCGATCCGACCGGTCGCGGTCCGGCAAACGCACCCCCGGCCGCCTGGCCGCTTGGCCGCCTGGCCGCCGTAAATACTCGGCCCGGCCCATCATGCGTCGCGGCGGGTCCACCCGGGCGTACTTGTCATTATCCGGTTTCAACCCGCGATTGCAAGTATCTTTAAGGGCGTCCGGCAAAACGATCCGGCCGGCCGAACCGGTCCGTTGCGGATTCATGTAATAAGTGCAACACCTGCCGCAGTCATGTTGCTGATTTGGGGTAGAATCCAGAGAAAAATCGTTTGGGCAGACGGGTACTTTCAGATCGACGCGGGCCATAGGAAGTTTCGACGCTCCCGTTGGTCGCTTCGTTTAGGCGAGAAATGATGCCGCGACGGGCAATGCGCCGCGGGGAGGTAATTTGGCCGGCTGAGGTCACGAACGATTTTTCTCGTCGCTAACCGATTGTCATATATCCAGTTACTTTGTGTTGCACTTGGAAGTTGAATTTGCGCATTGTAACGTCGTGACAAGAAATTCGGTCAAGGCGCGTGCGAAAAGACGCCATACCATGTTTGGGATTTGTAAGGGTTTGGCACCTTTGGGGCGCTTGGCCGGCCGATTCATGCGGCCTGCCGGACGACTACTCGTTATAGTGGCGGAAGTGGTATTCAATCCGGTTCAGGTCGTTCACGCCGAGCCCGAGGGCCTGGGCCGTCTGGAGGTACTCGGCGGCCAGATCCTCCGAGACGCCGCCGGGCATGGCCAGCGTTCGCCGCGCCCGCCGGATGATCTGCAGGGCCACCTGATCCAGGGCCACCGGATCGGTGCCAAACAGCAGCGAGCCGTGTTCGTAGATATAGGTCTGCTTGACCTCGGGCCCGCCGTAATACAGTATCCGCAGGCCGTTGGCGATGTGCAGGCGGACCTTGTGCTGGATCTGGGGCAGGCTGTAGACGTCGGGGATGAACGGATCGCCCCGGTTCAGATAGAGGCGGGCCGGCCGCTTGAGCAGCGGCAGGGTCAGGTTGGCCAGCGCCCCGCGCAGCTGGATGATATTGTCGTCCATCAGGGAGGGCACGTTGATGATCGCGGTGACCTCCTCCAGCCAGGCGGCCGGGTAATCGGCCTCGGTGAGAAAATCGACGGGCCGCGTCTGCCAGCCGTAGGGGCAGTCTCGCGTGCCGTCGGCCTCCTTCGGCGGCGCGTCCAGACCCACGACCATGATCTGATCCCGCCGAAAGCCGGCGGCGTAGAGGGAATCCAGCAGCACGGCGGCGAGATCCTGATTGGTGCCCAGGGCCGCGCTGCCGACCCGGGTGAAGGTCAGGGCGATCACGTCGTCATCCCGCAGAAAGCAGTGCCAGGCCTGGTTGGGATCCGCCCGGCCCGTCAGCCTGTGCAGTCCCGCCTGCACCATCAGCTCCAGGCTGGCGCGATGCACCTTGGGTCCGCGGACGGCGAATTCCCCAAAGATATCCCAGACCACCGACCGGCTAGACTCCGCCGCCAGGAGCACCTCCTCGGCGGATTCATGGAGCGTCTCGGCGCGGCCGGTCCGTCCGATAAGATGCGCCAGCGCCATCCCCGCGGTCAGACAGAGGCAAACGGCGCTCCGACCGCGTCGGCGCCGTAAACCGGTCGTCCGCCGGCGGGATCGATCCAGCGATATCGTCGGGCGATCATCCATTACTGTACAGGTATCGGCAAGATAGGCCGGGGGAATCATCCCCGGATGGGTTTCCAACTGGACAAGGTCCGCTTTTGTCCCATAATAGGGGGCAAAAACTCGACACCACCCGGCACAGGAGCAAGCAGACCCATGACCCAAACTCACCGCGATCGGATCGAGCAGGTCCGCGCCCTACTGGCGCGACACCACCAGGACCATATTCTCCGGTTTGCCGACCGGATCTCGGCCGATCAGCAGCGGCAGTTGCTTTCGGACATCGAGAGTTTGGACCTGGAGGCGCTGGACGCCCTTGTCGAGCAATACGTCCGGCAGGAGCCGCATTTCGCCCTGCCCGATGAGATACTTCCCCCCGCGACCTACCCCATCGAGCCGGGTTCTAAGCTGCGGGAGAAATACCGCCAGGCGAGGCGGCGGGGCGAACGCCTGATTGCCGAGGGCAAGGTCGCCGCCTTCGTCGTCGCCGGCGGCGTGGGCACCCGGCTGAATTTCGACGGCCCCAAGGGGTGCTTTCCCGCCACGCCGATCAAAAAGAAGGTCCTCTTCCAGGTCTTCGCCGAGACCATCCGGGCGGCCGAGCAGCGCTGGGGCGGCGTTATTCCCTGGTACGTGATGACCAGCCGGGCCAATCATGAGGCCACCGAGCGGGCCTTCGCCGAGTGCGACCACTTCGGCCTGGAGCCGTCGAACGTGATGCTGTTCACCCAGGGCATGATGCCCAGTTTCGACCGCGACGGCCGGATCCTGCTGGCCGAGAAACATCGCCTGGCCATGTCCCCGGACGGCCACGGCGGCTCCCTGCGGGCCCTCTACCGCAGCGGCGCCCTGGCCGATATTAAGCGACGCGGGGTGGAGTTCATCAGCTACTGGCAGGTGGACAATCCGCAGGTCCGCCTGATCGATCCGCTGTTCATCGGCCTGCACGCCGAGGACGCCGCCGAGATGTCCAGCAAGGCGGTGATCAAATGCGATCCGCTGGAGAAGGTGGGCAATTTCACCCTGGTCAACGACCGGGTGACCGTGATCGAGTACAGCGATCTGCCGGAGGATCTGGCTCGAAAGCAGGATGGCCGGGGCCGGTATGTATTTGAACTGGGTAGTATCGCCATCCACCTGATCAGCCGCTCCTTCGTCGAGCGGATCAACGAGCACGGCTTCTCGCTGCCCTGGCACCGGGCCGACAAGAAGGTGGCCTACGTGGACGAGCACGGCGAGCCGGTCCAGCCGAACAAGCCCAACGGGGTCAAGCTGGAGACCTTTATTTTTGACGCCCTGCCGCTGGCGGCCCGGTCGATCATCTTGACAATCGACCGCGTTGAGGAGTTCGCCCCCATCAAGAACGCGGAAGGCGTGGACAGCGCCGAAAGCTCCCGGGTACTGCAGATCGAGCGATTCGCCCGCTGGCTCGAGTCCGCCGGCGTCAGAGTCCCTCGCAAATCCGACGGCGCGGTCGATGCCGTCATCGAGATCTCCCCATTTTTCGCCCTGGATGCCGGGCAGTTGCAGGAAAAGAAATCCCTGCTTCCGGCGGCGATTCAACCCGGTCAGCAGATCGTTCTGGAATAGCGCCGAATCAATTCCCAACGTCAATCCACAAGGAAGTATTTCGTAAGTAATTTATTTGCAATATTTTGTGTCATAACGAACGCGCGATCAAGGCCTTCACGTCTCGTTGCCAACTTTCATGAATTTGGGCTCTACTCGGGAAAAGTTGGTCAGGAACGGCTCCGCGAATCCGGCGAAATGTTTTCGCCTCCGCCTTTCTTTCGCCGCCCCACCGCCCTGGCGGGCTC